>CAZYBZ010000001.1:0-23474 GCA_964646075.1 uncultured Candidatus Saccharibacteria bacterium
TGCTCTCTTTAGACTGGAAGCTGACCCTGATCCGACCACTTATCGCCTTACTGTTAAGACAGTAGGTCTTGGTAATGGCTTAATTCAGGCTCTTCGTATACATTGTAGAAATAACGAAGGAGATTGTTATGAATATTATAGGGCTGGATCAAGAGTCACTGTGACGGCGATTCCTGCTAGTGGTTCTGAGTTTCTCCGCTGGACAGGAGCTTGCACAGGAACGGGTACTTGCAGAGTAAAAATGGATTCTCGTAAGACAGTGCGTGCTCTCTTTAGACTGGAAGCTGACCCTGATCCGACCACTTATCGCCTTACTGTTTCTATAAACGGTACTGGCGGTGGTTTAATCCGGAGTTATGGCATAAATTGTCTAAACAATAGAGGAGATTGTTCTGAATATTATCTAGCTGGGAGAAGAGTCAAGTTAAGGCCAACCGCTGCTTTCAATTCTGAGTTTTATCGTTGGATAGGAGCTTGTAGAGGAACAGGCACTTGTACGGTGACAATGGACTCTGTCAGGACAGTGGGTGCTGTCTTTAATCTCAGGGCTGGTGATGACCCTATACCCATGTGACAATAGCTTAATCATATATTTACAAGACCTAGCAATATAATAATAAAGGTTTTCTGACAAAAGGAGACACCGAATAGAAGAGAGAAAATTCTTTTTTAAAGAATTGTGGTAATTAAAATTCTGGAAGACTTAAAAACCCCGTTATTACGGGGTTTTTGAACTCTAGTCATTGATAATAATCATTGAATTAATTATTCGTAATTCATAAATTATTATTGATTATCTATTTTGTCTTTTCTACTATTTTTTCAAAAATTTGCGGTTCTTGATTTGCTAGTCGGGCTAAGATTTTTCTATCAATCTCTATATTCCCTTTTTTGAGTTGTCCCATAAACTTACTGTAAGATATGCCTTGTTTACGGCAAGCAGCATTGATTTGGATTTGCCATAATCGTCTTTTGTCCCGTTTTTTTGTTCTTCGGTCTCTGTAAGCATAAGACCAAGCGTGCATTAACGCTTCCTTGGCCGCCCGATATTTATTTTTTCTTCCCCAGCGGAACCCTTTGGCTTGTTTGAGAAGTCTTTTTCTTCTTTTATGAGCCGTTGCTCCTCTTTTTACTCTAACCATAATAATTTATAAATTACGAATAGACGCGGAGACAGAAGTTGTAAATTATCCTTAATACCCCTGTCATTTGCAAATTTTTACTATATTAAAAGTTTTTTAATTTTTTTCGTTTCTGGAGCTGAGAGCACTACCCATTTTCTTTTTTGCCTAATAATTTTACCAGATTTTTTAGATCGAAAATGGTCTTGGCCAGTGGCTCGTCGCATAATCTTTCCGTTTTTAGTGACCTTAAATCTTTTAACTAACGATTTTTGAGTTTTTACTTTCGTTTTCTTCATGTTTTTTCCCTCTTTTAATAATGACTGTTATCGTATTAAACTGACGGCGGTTCACTGGTTCATCAAGCTCAATCGGACCGTAGGTTTTTAAAATTTCTAAAAATTTATTCATTTTTTCTTTAGCGTGTCCACGTAAAGCTTTTTCTCTACCTTTAAGCATTAATTCGGTTTTAATTTTATTTCCTTGCTCTAAAAATTTATGAGCCTGCCTGGCTTTTGTTTCTAAGTCATGCTCCGAAGTATTGAAGCGAATCCGAATCCCCTTGGTCTCACCGCCCTTGCTTTTTGATTGTTTTCCGCTTTTTTTCTTTAATTGGTAAAGATATTTACCATATTCAAGAATTTTACAAACCGGGGGAATTATCTTTTCAGTTACTTGGACTAAATCTAAATTGCGCTCTTGAGACATCCGGAGCGCTTTTTGTAGAGGAATCACCCCTATCTGTTTTCCGTTTTCATCAATTAATCGAACTTCGCTTGCTTTTATTCTGTGATTTAGTAAGGGTTTTAAAGGAATAGATTTTGATTAATTTTTTATTTACTTTGTGGAGGTGGCGAGGACGAACTCGCGTCCAGAAATTTTTCCAAAAACAATTCTACAAGTTTATCTCGATTTTGATTGAATACAGAAGATAAACCGAGCAAAAATTTCTGTACCTTTAACCCAAAATTTTAATAATTTTTCCGGGTTATTGAAAAATTATCTATCTCACAATATTGCGCCAAAACTACTTAGTGAGAATCAGCAATCTGACGGCATTAAGCGTAAGCCAATGCGGGTTTTTGAAATAAGTTAGCACTTATTTTTTTTCTCAAAGTTTAGCGAGATTTGAGAAGACTCGACTTGCTTGTTTTATTCAAACTCCTGTCGAAACTTTCACCCCCATTTCTGTGTCTAGTGGAAAAGGTTTTGGCACCTCATCTTATCTCTTATCTTTCTTTTAGTTCCCTTCTTATATCTTTTTCTATCACTCTTTTTCTAAGAAGCTCTCTTTTGTCAGATTTACTTTTACTTTTTACTATTCCAATTTCTATCTTTATTTTTCCTTTCCTAGTATACATTTTTAAAGGCACTAATGTCAAGCCTTTCCTGTTTAATTTTCCAATTAAATGTTTAATTTCTATTTTTTTTAAGAGAAGTTTTCTGCTTCGTTGGGGTTCATAATTAGAGGGAGTATTCTTGGGCTGGTAAGGCGGAATATCGGCGTTGAGCAAAAAGGGCTCTTTCTCTTTAATAACAGCAAAAGAGCCTAGCAGGTTAGCTCGTCCTAATTTGATTGATTTTACTTCTTGCCCAAGAAGAACGATGCCAGCTTCAAGTTTTTCTAAAATTTGGTAATCGTGATAGGCTTTTTTGTTTTTCGCTAAAATTTTTGACATTATTTAATCTTAACATAGAGTTAAGAATTTTTTAAGTTTTTTTTGAGATTTTGTTTAAATCTAGATTTAAGATATAATTAAAGGGTGAAAAAGATTTCTGTTATTAATTTAAATGGCGAAAGAGAACTTTTTTCTTTTGAAAAGGTTTTTAGGAGTGCTTGTCGAGCAGGGGCATCAGAGGAATTGGCAGAAGAGATTGCTTTAATTATCCAGAAGCAAGTTAAAACAGGAACAACAACCAAAGAGATCTTTAGAAAAGTAAAGCAACTTCTTGAAAAAAGCGATAAGCGCTCAAGCTTGCGTTTTAGCCTAAAAGAAGCAATGAGAAAATTAGGACCGAGTGGTTTTCCTTTTGAAAAGTATATTGGAGGCATTTTTTCAGCGGCAGGGTTTAAGGTTTCTTTAAACCAAAAAATTTATGGTCGTTGGGCTGAACATGAGACTGATTTTTTAGCTAAAAAAGATAGCTTATTCTATATCGGAGAATGTAAATTTAGAATTCGTCCAGGTGAAAAAGTTGATTTAAAAGTTTCTTTAGCTGTTTATGCGCGATTCTTAGACTTAAAAGAAGGCGATTATTTAAAAAAATTTCAAGAAGACCAGCTTAAGCCAATTCTTGTTACCAATGCTAAGTTTAGTTCTCAGGTAGCCAGATATTCAGAAGGCGTTGGCATAGATCTTTTGGGTTGGAATTACCCGAAAGACAAAGGATTAGAAACTATAATTGAGGACAAGGGTCTCTATCCAATTACTGTTTTACCGTCGTTGAATGGCTATTTGATGGACATTTTTGCCTCTCAACAGATGATGCTGGTCCAAGATATTTTAAGGCTTGATATTGAAAAATTTTCTCAAAAAATTAAGATTAAGAAAGATAAAATTTTATCTTTAATTAACGAAGCAAAAATTTTAATGGGAGAAGATAAAAATTAGCTTTTTAGAGTTAATTAATCGTCAATAATCAGGAAAAGAGCTTTTAATAGAGGCTTTTTTATTTTACAAAACAGGTTTAACGAGCTAAACTAGTAGTATGAATAAGGAAGAAATAAAGGGGTTTTTAGAAAAAGCAATTAAATTAGCTCAGAAAAAAGGAGAGCTTCCTCTTCTTGAGACTCCTTTTATTCTGGTGGAGTTTTCAGAGAGAAAAGAGCATGGTGATTATTCTACCAATATTGCCCTTCTGGTCGGTAAGAAAATAAAGAAAGACCCTATGGAAGTAGCAAGGCTCTTGGTTAATCATTTAAGGCGTAGTTATAAACGAGTTGAAGCAGTTGAGCCGGGTTTTATTAATTTTTGGTTGTCAGAGAAAAAGCTATTAGATTCTTTACAAAAGATCTTAAAAGAAAAAGATAAGTACGGTTCAGACAAACAAAACAAGAGGCTTGTGATTGATTATTCTGCTCCGAATATCGCTAAATCTTTTGGGGTTGGTCATTTGCGTTCTACTATTATTGGTCAAGCAATCTATAATATCTATAAATTTTTGGGCTGGAAATGTGTTGGCGATAATCATTTGGGGGACTGGGGGACTCAATTTGGAAAACTGATTGTTGCCATAAAGAGATGGGGCAATAAAGATTTAAAGAATTTGACAATTCAGGATTTAGAGGAACTTTATGTAAAGTTTCATAAAGAAGCTGATAAAGATAAGAATCTTTTAGAAGAGGCCAGGAGCTGGTTCAAAAAATTAGAACAAGGAGACGAAGAAGCTAAGATGATATGGAAGAACTGCGTTGAGGTGAGCTTAAAAGAGTTTAAGAGAATTTATCAAATACTGGGAATAAAGATTGATTACACTTTGGGCGAAAGTTTTTACAAAGATAAAACAGGAGTGGTAATTAAGTCTATCAAGAAGGGAGGTTTTTCCAAAGAGAGTCAAGGGGCGCTAGTTCTTCCTCTACCTGATATCAAGACGCCATTAATGCTCTTAAAGTCAGATGGGGCAACAACTTATGCGACAAGAGACTTGGCTACTATAAAATATAGGATGAGTAAATGGAAGCCGAATTTGATAATCTGGGAGGTTGGGGTTGATCAAAAATTTTATTTTGAACAAGTTTTTAAAGCAGCAGAGATTCTTGGTTATGGCAAGAGAGAACAATTTGTTCATATTGCTCATGGTTTAATCAGGTGGCCTCACGGCAAACTTTCAACCAGAAGAGGAGAGAGCATCCACTTAGAAGAACTTTTAAGAGAAGCGGTTAAAAGAGCGGAAAAGATTATTAAACAATCACGAACGACTAAAAATCTTCCAGAAGAAGAAAAAAGAAAAATTGCTGAAGAAATTGGCATTGGGGCGATAAAGTATAATGATTTGTTGCGCCACTATTCAAAAGATATAATTTTTAATTGGGAGAGCATTTTGTCTTTAGAGGGCAATTCTGGACCTTATATTCAGTATACGGCGGCTCGTTGTCAGAGTGTTCTTGAAAAAGCTAGCTTAACGCCAGCACTTCCGGCAATTATTGGAGAAATTAGTCAAGAGGAAGAGAATCTATTGCGAGATATTCAAAAATTTCCAGAAACAGTTAAAAAAGCAGCAATAAATTTTTCGCCAAACTTAATCTGTGGCTTTGCTTTTAACTTGGCTCAACAGTATAATACTTTTTATGAGAAGCATTTGATTTTAAAAGCAAAAACTAAAGATAAAAAAGAATTTCGGCTGGCTATTACTGTGGCGGTAAGACAAGTTTTGAAAAAAAGCTTAGAGTTGTTGGGGATTTCTATTCCTCAAAAAATGTAATAAAATTTATTAAATCTTATGGAGTCAAATCGTTCAAAAGCAGAGGAGAAAATCGTAAAATTTTGGAAGAAAAACCAAATTTTTGAAAAATCCTTAAAAAAACAAGGGGATGATTTTGTTTTTTATGAAGGGCCTCCGACTGCCAATGCAAAGCCAGGGGTTCATCATGTTTCAACTAGAATTTATAAGGACATAATCTGTCGTTATCAAACAATGAGAGGCAGGAGGGTGTTAAGAAAGGCGGGTTGGGATGTTCATGGCTTGCCGGTAGAGTTGTCTGTTGAAAAAGAATTGGGACTTAGAAGCAAGAAAGAGATTGAAGAATACGGCATAGACAGGTTTAATCAAAAATGTTCAGAATCAGTTTGGAAATATGCTCAAGCATGGACAGCTCTTACTGAAAGAATCGGTTTTTGGCTAGATTTAGAAAAGCCATACGTTACTAATGATATCTTTTATATGGAGAGTGTTTTTAATATTATTAAACAGATATCAGATAAAGGTTTGCTTTATCAGGATTATAAGGTAATTCCTTATTGTCCTCGGTGTGGCACCGGACTTTCGTCCCATGAAGTTGCTCAGGGTTATAAAAAAATTAAAGAGCCAGCGATTTATTTAAAATTTGAGATTAAAAATAAGAAATTTAAAGAAAACACATATTTACTTATTTGGACCACTACGCCCTGGACTTTGCCGGGTAATGTTGCCGTCGCCGTTAACCCAGAAATGACATATATCTTAGCAAGGGTTGATAAAGATTGTTTCATTCTTGCAAAAGAGAGAGCAGAGATTTTAGGAGATGACTTTGAACTTCTAAAAGAATTCAAGGGCAAGGAGTTAGTCGGTTTAAATTATGAGCCTTTGTTTAGCGAAGAAGTTGTTTCTTTTATTGAAAAATTAAAGAATATTTACAAGATATTATCAGCTGATTTTGTAACGACCGATGAGGGCACGGGGCTTGTTCATATTGCTCCTGCTTTTGGGCAGGAAGATATGGAATTAATAAAAGCGCAAAATATAAAAGAAAAAGAAGACAACAAGTTCCCAATTCTATTAACCGTAGATTATGAAGGAAAATTTAAAAAAGAGGTTAAAAAATGGAAAGGAATATTTGTTAAGAAAGCAGATCCTCTAATCATTCAACATCTTAAAGAAAGAAAATGTTTATTTAAGGAGGAGCAATATGAGCATGATTATCCTTTTTGTTGGAGATGTTCCACCCCTCTTTTATATTATGCAAAAAAAAGTTGGTTTATCAGGGTAACTGCCATTAAAGATAAATTAATTGAAAATAATAGAAAGATTAATTGGCTGCCTAGCCACATCAAGGAGGGAAGGTTTGGAGAGTGGTTGAATGGTTTAAGAGATTGGAATTTATCACGCGAGAGGTATTGGGGAACACCGCTTCCGATTTGGAAGTGTCAAAAATGTGAGTATCAGGAAGTTATCGGAGGCAGAGAAGATTTGAAAAAACAAAAGTTTAGCACTAATCAATATTACATTTTGCGTCACGGTGAAGCGGTCTCTAATATAGAGAATATTAATTCTTGTTGGCCTGAGCAAAGAGAAAATCCAATCACAGAGAAAGGCAGAAGATCGATAGAAAAATTACTGCCAAGACTTAAGAAAAATAAAATAGATTTGATTTTTTCTTCTGACATTCTCAGAGCCAAACAAACTGCCGAGATAGTTGCTAGAGGCCTGGGGATAAAGGAGAATTATGACAAAAGGTTAAGAGAGATTGACACAGGAGAGCTAAACAGCAAGCCAAGAGAAGAGGCAAAGAAATATTTTGATTTAGAAAATAATTTTTCCCAAAAAGAACTGGCAGAAAGGAGTTTTATGGAAGGATTTTTGGGCGGAGAAAATTATGCCCAAGTTCTTTTAAGAATACAAGATTTTATTAGAGATATTGATACGAAGCATCAAAATAAGAATATTTTAATTATTACTCATGGAGATCCAATAATTTTGTTATTATCTTCGTTTTTAGGCTGGACAAAAGAAGAATTTTTTGAGAATAAAGATAGAGAATATTTTAACCAAGGAGAATTAAGGAAAGTAGATTACAAAATTTTTCCGTACAATCAAAAAGGAGAGTTTGATTTTCATCGGCCTTTTATCGATAAAGTTCAATTTTTGTGTCCCAAATGTGACAAATTAATGGAAAGAGTTCCTGAAGTGATTGATTGTTGGTTTGACGCTGGCTCAATGCCTTTTGCCCAGGTCCATTGGCCATTTAATAATCAACAATCAGCTGCCAAAGATCAATTACCAATAATCAACAACCACTTAACACCGCCAGAATTATTTCCAGCAGATTATATTAGCGAGGCGATAGACCAGACAAGGGGCTGGTTTTACACTCTTTTAGCCATATCAGCCCTGCTGGGCTTTGAATCACCCTATAAAAATGTTCTTGTTCTGGGTCATATTTTGGATGAAAAAGGTCAGAAGATGTCAAAATCAAAAGGCAATGTTGTTGACCCGTCGGTAATGATTGAAAAATATGGAGCCGACGCTTTGCGCTGGTACTTTTTTACCATTAACCAACCATGGGATTCAAAGCTTTTTAACGAGAAAGACATAGCTCAGCGGTCAAAGAAATTTATTATGACTCTCTGGAATTGTTATCTCTTTTTTAAAACTTACACCCAAAATTTAAAATTAAAAATTGACCAAGAATCCAAAATCCAAAATCCAAAATCCTTATTAGACAGGTGGATTTTGTCAAAATTGAATAGGCTCATAGAGAATGTTACTGAAAAATTAGATAAATATGACATAACCAATAGTGCTCGCTTGATTGATGACTTTGTTGTTGATGATTTATCTCTATGGTATATCAGACGCTCCAGGAAAAGATTTCAGAATCCTACTTCATTAAAAGAGATTGAGCAAGCTTCTTCTATCTTAGCTTACCTTCTTTTAAGCCTAGCAAAGTTGAGCGCTCCTTTTGTGCCATTTATTAGTGAAGAGATTTACCTTGGCCTTGCTCCAGAAAGAGAAAGTATTCATTTAGACGATTGGCCCAGAGTAAACAAAGAGCTTATCGATAGAGGGCTTGAGCAAGAGATGCAGAAAGCAAGAGATATTACTGCCATGGGCCTTAAAATCAGGAGTGACCAGGGGATTAGAGTGAGACAGCCTTTATCTATTCTTAAGGTTCGGTCAGAATTAATTAAAGAAGATATTTTAGAATTAATTAAAGAAGAGTTGAATTTAAAAAAGGTAGAGGTCGTTAAAGAGATTGAAAAAGAAACTAATTGGATTATTGAGCAAAGAGAAAATTTTCAAATAGCTCTTAATATCGAGATTACAACATCATTGCGGGAGGAGGGGGTGATCCGCGAAGTGACGCGTCAGATTCAAGGGATGAGAAAAAAAACCGGTTGCAAGCCAAAAGATAAAATTATAATTTATTATAGCGGGAATAAAAATTTAAGAGAATTTTTAGAGCAGAACAAAAAATTAATTTTATCGCAAACTCGGGCTAAAGATTTTATTTCTCAGAAAAGAGAGAAACAGGTTTTTGATATTGAAAAGCAATTTGAGCTTAATGGTCAAGAGATTTGGTTAGGATTAAGAATTGTAGTAAGATAAATTAATAAAAGAAAAATGTCTAATAAGATAATAATTTTTTTAATTATCCCAGTTCTTTTGTTAGGAGCTGTTGGTTATTGGTTTCACCATAGCAATGTCTATACCAAAGAGATTTTGCGTTTAGAAATTGTCGCTCCTGCGACAGTAATCGTTGGACAAGAGATAGAATATGTTGTTCGTATTAGAAATAATAGCGACATTCGGCTTGATGAGCCTCGTTTGATATTTGACTATCCTCTGACCGCCAATCCTATTAATGGCGACGCTTTGCGGGTGATTAAAGAAGGCGAGGACTTTGGCAAAGCGATATATCCTGGACAAGAAAAAGTTTTTAGATTTAGAGCGAGGATATTTGGCAAGGAAGGAGGGACTAAAGAGGCAAGAGTAAGCGTTTCTTATCGTCCTCGTAACTTAAGAGCCAGATATGTTTCTAGGACAAGTCATTTAATTACTATTGATAAAGTTCCTTTAACTTTTGAATTTGATATTCCCTCGTCTGTTGGAAGCGATCAGGAAATAACCTTTTCTTTGAATTATCTTTCCAGTGTTAATTATCCTCTTTTAGACATGGAAATAAGGATAAATTATCCTGCCCAGTTTGAATTAAAAGAGACTACTCCAGAAGGGATCTCTGATAGGGAGTGGCGGATTTCTTTGAATAAAGGGGAAGGAGGGAGAATCCAAATTAAAGGAATCTTGAGAGGCGAGACAGGAACGACTGGAGTCTTTCATGGAGAGCTTGGTCTGTGGCAAAGAGGAGAGTTTGTTGTTTTAAAAAGGACAGCGAGGCAAGTAAGGATCGTGGAGCCTTCTTTGCACATCATCCAAATGATTAATGGTTCTATTAACCATGTCGCTAATCCAGGAGATATTTTACATTATGAGATTATTTTTAGAAATGTTGGAAGGACTCCTTTGCGTCACTTATTTTTAGCGAGTAAGCTTAGCGGTCAATTATTTGACCTTGAGAGTATTCGTTCTCCCGAGGGACGATTTCAGCCAGGAGATAATTCTATTTTTTGGGATTGGCGAGATATTTCTGCTCTCCAATTTTTAGACGCCGGAGAAGAAGCGACTCTAGAATTTTGGATAAGTCTTAAAGATAATGTTGAGAATATTGGCGAACCTAAACTTAAGAATGAAATCATCTTAGGTCAAGCAAGAAGGAGGTTTGTCACTAGGGTAAATACTGTTCTAGAATTCACTCAAAACGCTTATATTGACGATGAGGCTTTTGGAAGTCGAGGACTATTACCGCCTCAAGTCGGAGAAGAGAGCTTATTAACTGTTGTTTGGAAAGCTAGGAGCCTTCATAGCCCAGTACAAGATACTAAAGTTCAGGCGATCTTGCCTAAGAATGTCTCTTTGACGGGTAGAGTTTTGCCCCAGGAGCTTGTTTTTGACCCAATTACTAGAAAGATTGTTTGGTTGATAGGCGATTTAGGAGGGGAAGAAGAAGGGGAGGAGGAGAGAGAGGGAGAGGGAGAAGAGGGAGAGAGAGTGGAAAAGAGAGAGGGAGGGGAAAGGGTTTCTCGTTTAGTTTTTCAAATAGCTTTGAGACCAACGAGTGAACAAAGAAACGAATTTGCCGAATTAATTGACGAAGTGATAATTAATGGTTTCGACAAATGGACAGAGCAACAGGTTGAAGCGGTAGGTCTCCCTATTACGACAGAGGTTTTTGGCGAAGAGGATGGAAGAGTTAAATAAATTTTATTATGGATTTAATGCAAAAGATTATTTCTTTATCTAAACGCCGTGGCTTTATTTTTCCGTCTTCAGAAATTTATGGTGGTTTTAGTTCAAGTTATGATTTCGGACATCTCGGAGTTTTGTTAAAAAATAATATTAAAAAAGAGTGGCAAAAGGATATGCTTCAGTGCCATGATAATATTGTTGGTTTGGACGCGGCGATTTTAATGATTCCAAAAGTTTGGGAGGCATCAGGACACTTGAGCGCTGGCTTTGCGGACGAGCTAGTAGAATGCAAGGATTGTCGTAAAAGGTTTCGCCTAGATGGACTCGGAGACAATAAATGCCCTGAATGCAAGGGAGATTTAAGCGAACCAAGACAATTTAATTTAATGATGAAAACATTCGTTGGCTCAGTAGAAGACGATAGCTCAATGGCTTATTTAAGGCCAGAAACTTGCCAAGGGATATATGTTAATTTTAAGAATATTTTAACTAGTAATCGTCTAAAGTTACCCTTTGGGATTGCTCAAATTGGTAAAGCTTTTCGCAATGAAATTACTACCAAGAATTTTATTTTTCGTACTAGAGAATTTGAACAGATGGAGATGCAGTGGTTTTGTGAGCCAGAAACGGCAAATAGGTGGTTTGATTTTTGGAAAGAGGAACGCTTAAGCTGGTATTTAAAATTAGGGATTAAGAAAGAGAATTTAAGGATGTTAGAGATTCCTGAAGACAAAAGAGCTCATTATGCTAAGAGACAGATTGACTTGGAGTATAATTTTCCTTTTGGTTGGCAGGAGATTGAAGGAATCCATAATCGAGGTGATTGGGATTTGTCTCGACATATGGAATTTAGCAAGCAAGACCTAAAATACAAAGACGTAAAGACAAATAAGGAATATATTCCTCACATTATTGAGACATCTGTCGGCGTCGAGAGGAGCTTATTGGCTTTTTTAAGTGAAGGCTACAATGAGGTTAGCGGAGGGAGGGCAAAAGTAACTCAATCTGCGGAAAAAATAGAAACCGTATTAAAGCTTCATAAAAACTTAGCTCCAATTAAGGTAGCTATTTTGCCCTTAGTTAAAAACAAGCCAGAATTAGTTGAGAAAGCGAAAGATGTCCACAAGTTACTCAGGCTTCATTTTATGACTCAATACGATGAAATTGGCTCAATCGGCCGCCGTTATCGCCGCCAAGATGAACAGGGCACGCCTTGGGCAATTACGATAGACTTTGATACATTAGAAAATGACGATGTTACCATTAGAGATAGAGACACAATGAAGCAGGAGAGAATAGAAATTAAAGCACTCGCGAAACATCTAAGGCTTAAAACAGAATAGATAAGAATGGGTGTCAGCTAGATAGACTCGCTTAATAGGGCTCAGGTCGCCCCATTTCTCATCTTAGCGATGGGCATTTCTTCTTGATTTAAATTAATTTTTTGGTATAGTTGAATTAAGCTTGTTTAATAATACATTTAGAAGATACGGTTTTACTTTATTTACGCCCCTGTAACTTAACGGATAGAGTTCCTGCCTTCTAAGCAGGCGGTATAGGTTCGATTCCTATCAGGGGCACAACTTAAGAGATTGCGAGGGAATTGTCGCTTTTCTCTAAGAGACAAAAATTGCGAAAGAACTCTGAGAAAAACATTGACTCGAATCACATTAGATTTAAACCATGAAGATAGTAAAAAGGATGATTTTGTTTGAGCTTGACTTACATCCTATAACATGCCATGATTTACAGTAATTGGAATTGTCCAATAACCCCTGCCGTGAGGGTTTCGCGGTGATTTGAACCTTGAAAGGAGGAAAAGGATGAAGACGAAAAAGTTTCACCTCGGCGATGTGCTAAGCATCACCACGGGTTACCTCGTTTCCCTTCGACAGACCGAGGGTGTGTGTGACATCCTGAACTTTATGCTTGGTGAGAAGTTTTTTACTCTCCAGTCTCTGAGGAAAGGAGGTAAGAGCCTGTTCATTCCCCAGTTTCTGAGGGCAGTAGAGATGTGTAGACCATATCTGGTAGACCAATTTCCCAAGCTTGCTATCTCCGAGATGAATTTCGCGATTATCGTACTCTGCAATAGCCTGGGACCCGAAAACGGGGAGGCGGAGATGGAGAGGGTTGTCGTAGCATGGCTCGCGGAGCAAGTCGTCAATCATGGCGAGACGTTGACGGTGAAGCCGATCTAGAGCTCGCTGTCGAGATGATGGGGAGATAGAAAGGGTCATCCGGCGAGAGTTGCTAATATTTCGCACCAGAGCCCCTTACAAGGCATATTTTCGTTGGGGGCTCTTATTTTTTCTAAGATTAAAATCATTATTATGGTTTTGAAAATTCGTTATTCTTTAGACATTTTCTTTACGACTTTTTGATTTGCCGTCAAAGAAAAGCTTGAAATTGTCATTAGTGCGGTTCCGTTACGTTTCTGATCTTTTGCAGGGGGATTTTTTTGTTACCGAAGGCGGCGAAAACAATTCGTGCTATTTCAAAAACACTGTACCACGATAAAGCTCTTCGGCCTTTTGCTCAGTTAATTCGGTGGCGCGTTGTATTACAAAGCGAGGGGCAAAGGGTTTTTATTATAAAATTAATAAAAAAACAAAACAAACTTTTTATTCTGAAAGATAGAATAATATTTAGATATTATAATTTAGATTTTTTTAAATATAAAGAATGTAAATTCTTGACAAAGGGGGCTTAAAAATGCTATCATATAAATATATTTGGAAAAGATATCAAGATATAGAAATATGAATACAAGAATTCGTCACTTAATAGAAGGTTCCTTTATTTGGATTATTGTCGGAGGGTCAATCTTTTTTTTATTTAACGTCTTGGCAGTAGTGCCAGAAAATTATTTGGCTGAGAATTTTATAGAACCGGATCTTTTATTAGATTCTATCCAAAATAATAGTGTTCTCTCTAATAGTGGACATTATTTTCCTGGAAACAAATCCATCGCTGTTTTCAATTGTCCAAGAAAAATTAAGGTAGTAGTCACTGCTTATTCTTCGACCGTTGCTCAAACTGATGACACTCCCTATATCACGGCTTCTGGGGATTGGGTTCGGTATGGAATCGTGGCTGCTAATTTTTTGCCTTTTGGGACTGAACTAAAAATTCCCGAAATTTTTGGTAATAGAATATTTGTGGTTTTAGACAGGATGCATCATCGAAAAGGTTACCAAATAGATGTCTGGTTTCAATCAACTCAAGAAGCAATAGATTTCGGGATTCATCGTAATGTTTATATTAGATTAGTAGAAGGAGTTTAGAAAAAATCTTGCTCGAAGTTTCTCTTAAGCAAGAGCTAATAAGATAAAGATATTTTTAAATATAAAAAACCGCTTCATAACGGTTTTTTATCTTTTAATGCCCAGGGTGGGATTTGAACCCACACGCTCATAAGAGCACGGCCCCTCAAGCCGCTATGTATACCGTTCCATCACCTGGGCTTTAGTTTTTTGGGGGAAGCCCTTCTTCCTTTTTGAGATTTCTTTCTATTTCTACAACCTTCTTTTTTTCAGAGGGTTCTTGTTTTCCTTCTTCTTCTGGGATCCTTTTAACTTTTCCTTTAGGCGTTTGGGGCAGAAAAGAGAGAGTTTTTAACCGCGCTCGCTTGCCCTTCGCGGTTCTTAAGTAGTTAAGTTTCGCTCGCCTTACTTTTGCTCGTTTTATAATTTTAATATCCTTGATTAAGGGGGAGTGAATGGGGAAAATCTTTTCTACCCCGATTCCACTTATAACTTTACGTACAGTGATTGTTGCCCCAGCTTCTTTTCCATGCTTTCTTGCCAAGACTAAGCCTTCAAAAATCTGAATTTTTTCTTTTTCTCCTTCTTTCTTTTTTCTTTTTTTGCCACGCTGAATACTTTCTTTTATAATCTGATAAACTTGGATAGTGTCTCCGGGCCGAATCTCTAAAATATTTGTTTTAGGGTTAGCTTCTTTTTTTATCATAAGTTTTTAAGCACTTGTTCCAATTCTTGAGGTAGCCTAGAATGGAAGATTTTATTATTTCCGTTTAATAGCTTTATCTTTAATTCTTTAGCATGTAAAAACTGTCTTTGCAAGTTTTTTGGTGGTTTTTGGTTCTTGAATGAATAAAGATTGTCGCCAACGACAGGAAACCCAAGGTAGGCGAAGTGCACTCTTATTTGATGTTTTCTGCCAGTTTTAGGAATTGCCTCTACTAAGGTATGTTCTTGGTATCTTTCTATTACCTTCCAGGAGGTTTCAGCGATTCTTGAATCAGTTTTTTTAGGTCCGCCCAAAAGGAAGGCTCTCTGTTTTATCCCCTGTCTACTAATTAGGGTTTTTATTTCACCGTTTTTCCTTGCTATTATTCCGTACAATAAGGCTATATATTTTTTTTCTACTTTTCTTTCTTTAAATTGTTTCTGGAAAAGAAATAAGGAATTATTGTTTTTTGCGATAAGCAATACGCCAGAAGTGTTTTTGTCTAGACGATGGATTAGTCCATACCTTGGATAGTCGCCCGCCTTCTTAAGCTCAGGGAGTTGTTCTGTTAATTCTGCCATTAGCTCCTTGTCTGCGTTTATTCCCGCTGGTTTGTCTAGGGTTAAAAGGTTTTTATCTTGATATATAATATTCATTGTGGGCGTTGAGAGATTCGAACTCCCGACCTTCGCGGTGTAAACGCGACGCGCTAAACCAACTGCGCCAAACGCCCATGGTGGGCACGGCAGGATTTGAACCTGCGAACCGTCCGGATATAAGCCGGATGCTCTACCGCTGAGCTACGCGCCCACATAAAGGTTATTAATTGTCCCTTTCTCTAGTTATTCTCAACAGTTTCTCGAATTCTTCTCTTTCAATGGTTTCTTTTTTGATTAGAGTTTTGGCAACTTTTTCTAGGAATCTCTTTTTTGTTCTTAAGATTTTTAATGCCTGCTCTTTAGCGTCTTTTATAATTTTTGCCACCTCTTCGTCAATTTTTTGAGCTATTTTTTCCGAATAGTTTCTTTCTTCACCAGATTCCTTGCCTAAAAACATTAATTCACTTCTTTCTCCAAAAACAATGGGTCCGAGTGCTTTGGACATTCCAAATTCTTTGACTAATTTTCGAGTCAACCATGAGGCTTGCTTTAAATCATCACTAGCGCCAGTAGTTACTTCGCCAAATTTTATTTCTTCTGCGCAATATCCGCCTAGAAAAGTAGCGATGTCAGCTAAAAATTCTGATTTAGTTTTCATTCTTTTTTCTTTACTCGGCATCTTTAAAACATAACCAGCCGCTGTTCCTCGAGCAACAATTGATATTTTTCTTACCGGTTCACCGCCATCAGAGAAGGAGGCAACCAAGGCATGTCCAGTCTCATGATAGGCAGCAATCTCTTTCTCTTTTTTAGATAGAATATAGCTTTTTCTTTCAGGTCCTAAAAGAACTTTTTCAATTGATTCTAAAAGATCGTCTTGAAAGACTTTTTTCCTATTTCTTCGAGTCGCCAAAATAGCCGCCTCGTTGGTTACGTTAGCTAGGTCAGCCCCAGAAAAACCAGGTGTTCTTTCAGCTACCTCTCTTAAACTAATTTTCGAGTCTAATGGTTTGCCTTTAGAATGAATTTTTAGGATTGCTTCTCTGTCTTCAATGCTTGGCAAGTCTACAACGACTCGGCGATCAAATCGACCTGGTCTCAAAAGAGCTGGGTCTAGAACCTCTGGGCGATTTGTAGCAGCCAGGATAATTGTTTTGGAATCCCTTTCAAAACCATCCATTTCAACTAAAATCTGATTTAATGTCTGTTCTCTTTCGTCATGACCTCCGCCTGTACCCATTCCTCTTGTCCTGCCGATGGCATCTAGCTCGTCAATAAAAATAATTGATTTTTTGTGCTTCTTGGCTTCTTGGAATAAAGAGCGGACGCGGCCACTGCCGACACCGACAAAAAGCTCTATGAATTCTGAGCCAGCAATAGAGAAAAAAGGAACCTGACTCTCTCCTGCAACAGCTCTGGCTAGCAAGGTTTTTCCACAACCAGTAGGACCTAAAAGCAGGACGCCTCTCGGGATTCTTGCTCCCATATCAAGAAATTTTTTGGGGGTTACTAAGAACTCAACGATCTCTTTTAATTCTTCTTTCGCTTCTTTTAGTCCGGCAACATTTTCAAAGTTGATTTTTTCTTTAGGATGACCATCGGCTCCGAAAAGACGAGCTTTGGTTTTAGAAAAATTAAATGCTTGCATCGCCCCACCTTTCGCTTGTTTGATTAATATCCAAAAAAATCCGCCAAAGAGAAGCAGGGGGAGAAATATAAAAAGAAGAGAGCCGGCCTGTAACCACCCTTTTCTTTCTTCCTGGAGAACTAGCTCTAATTGAGCTAATTTTTCTTTACTTACCCCATGGTTTATCAAGGTCTCGGAAATAGCTATCTCTGCTTCCTTTCTGCTTTTTGCCTGAGTTTCGTCTTGGTAGTCAACTAAAACATCATTGCCCGTAATTGTTAATTTTCTGACTTTACCTTGGTTGATTTCTCGAGCTACTTGGCTAATAGAAATTTCTTCTAGAGGTTGAGACGGGGGAGAGAAGAGAGCAAAAATGGCTGAAACAAAGATAAAAATCAGGATAATAATTAAAAAATTCTTTATTAAACTTTTATTTGCTTTTTTCATAATTTGTCTGCGAATTGTAAACAGATATGAACAGATAAATTACCATAGATAATCCGTTGGTGCTTAACGTCTACCCCTTATATCGACTGTAGATGTTGAGTATCTACATCTATGCCTTACTTGGGTCATCTATCTGGGGACGTAGTCCCATTTTATGAGCTTTTTCGTCAAGAGTAATAATTTCAAAATTGTATTTTTTACCTATAGTTAGGCTTTTTTTATTTTGAGCTTGTCTATCAAGAACAGTAAGATGGACCAAGCCACGGATATCGGGAGCAATTTCCACAAAAGCTCCAAGCTGACTTATTTTTATTACCTTGCCTTTTATAACAGAGCCTTCCTTGTATTTTTTTTCTATCCCTTTCCAAGGATCTTCTTTAAGAGCCTTTAGAGAGAGAGACACCTTGCCGTCTTCTGAAACATTAGTGATTTTTACTTTAACGATATCGCCAACCTTAACTATTTCTGAGATATTATCAATTAATTGCCAGCCGATCTCTGAAATGTGAATAAGTCCTTCTACCTGGAGCATTTTTTCCCTTTGGCTAGTGGTTTTTTCAGAATCATTAAGATTAGTTTTTTCTTTAAGAGAGGAAGAATCAAGAGGAAATTTGACAAAAACTCCAAAGTCAGCCAAGCCGGTCACCTTTCCTTTCACGATATCGCCAGCCTTATAACTGCCCAGGAGTTTATTTATCTCTTGAGAGGTAACGGCTTTTTCAGAGAATATTAATTTATTGTCGTCAGAAGAGATGTCAATAATTTTGACCTCTAATTTTTGTCCCACTAACTCTTGAAGATGTTTAAGGATTTCAGCCGAGTCGCCATCCTTAATTCGTGGATAATTCTTAATAGAAAGTTGAGAGAGAGGCAGGAATCCTCTGATTTTTTCTAACTCAGTTAGCAATCCTCCTTTATTGGCTCCAGAGATTTTTATGATTATGCTTTCGGAATTTTTTTTCATTTTTTTCAGATTTTCCCAGTTTATCTCTTCTTGAGCCTCTTGTAAAGAGAGCTCAGAGTATCCGTCTTCATTGTCTATAATAACAATCTTTGCTTTAAGTTTTTCTCCAGGTTTTAATCCCTTTAATATCTCTTTGGCCGAAGAATACTCTCTTCCGTAGATAATGCCTGTCCCCACTATTCCCAAGTCAACATAAGCAGCAAAACGATTTACTTCGATAAGACTGCCTTCTATTGTTTGACCCTTTTTAGGAGGAGTCCCTAAATCCTGTAAGTCAATTTTTGCTTTTATGGCTGTTTTCATATCAATAAAGATAGCACAAGTTTTAAGAGTTAGCAAGAGTAATTAAGCAATTAAACACGCTTGAATTGAAAGATTGAATTGAGTTAGGATAAATGATATAATATTTAAAAGAGATTAAAAGCAGTTGATTTATTATGGATATTTTGTGGCATGGTCAGCTTTGTTTTGAAATTAGAATTTCCTCAAATCAGGCAGAGAAAAAAATAATTGTAATTGCTCCGTTTTCTAAGAACACTGGGTTAAAGCTTCCATCTTTGACTGCGGATATTCTGTTGATTCCGTATCAATATTCGGGGCAAGAAGAGATAAAAGTGATTAAAGGTACCCCCTTTTTAATAGATGGTCCTGGAGAATATGAGGTCAAAGGGGTTTTTGTCCGAGGTGTTGCTGGTTTGCCTATTTCTTATCAGGAAAAAGATTTAACCAAAAATACTATTTTTATCTTTGAGATAGAAGGAATAAAGCTATGTCACTTGGGTAATCTAAATCAAGAAGATATTACCCCGGAACAACTAGAAGTTGTCGGCGAGGTTGATATTTTAATGGTGCCGATTGGTGGCGGCCATACTATTAACGTTGAAGCGGCCCAGAAGATTATCAATCAGATTGAACCAAAAATTATTATTCCGATGCAGTACGATCTGCCTGGACTAGAGAGAAAAATTGATAGTTTGAGAGTATTTTTAAAAACAATGGGACAAGAAGAAACTGAATCGCGGTCAGTCTTGAAAATTAAAAAGCAGGGACTGCCCACTGAAACAAAAATTATAGTCTTAAAACCTTGAGAATGAGAGCATTGAAGAGATTGCAAAAACTATCTCTAGTTAAAAGAAAGATTATTTTTTGGGTAATCATAGTTATTATTGTTTTAGTTTTCTTTTTCCTTTTTGTAAACATTTTTTCTCGACGTTTGAAAGATTTTCAAGCCGATAGGCCCCCTCTAAGGCAAAATATTAATTTTCCGGCCTTTGAAATAGAGGACGACGCGGACCCTTTTTTACTTGATACATTTAAGGTATTAGAGGATGTCAATCTTTTATTGGATACTATTGTTGAAGAGGAACGAGCAATTGAAGAGGAACGAGCAATTGAAGAGGGGCTGAGAATCAAAGAGGATCAAATTATTGAGGAGGGGCAAATAGATAGAGGGGAGCTGCCTGTTGAGGAAAAGAAAGAGTAATTTTAAAAATTATGGCAAAATCAATAAAAGAGGAGAATAAGGAAGGCAATAATATTGGGCAGGTCAAACCCAAGGAGATTAATGAAGAGATGAGGGAGAGCTATGTTGATTACGCGATGTCGGTGATAGTTTCTCGCGCTTTGCCTGATGTTCGTGATGGATTAAAGCCAGTTCATCGGAGAATCTTGTATACAATGGAGGAGATGGGATTGAATCCGGGCGCGAAATTTAGAAAGTCGGCAACAGTTGTTGGTGATTGTATGGGAAAATTACATCCTCATGGAGATCAGGCAATTTACGATTCCCTGGTTCGAATGGCTCAGGACTTTTCTCTAAGGTATCCTTTAGTTATTGGTCAAGGAAATTTTGGTAGCATAGATGGTGACCCTCCTTCAGCGATGAGGTATTCAGAGGTAAAATTGTCTAAGATTGGTCAACAAATGCTTGTTGATATTCATAAAGATACGGTTGATTTTATTGATAACTATGACGCCAGCCGGAAAGAGCCAGCTGTTTTACCATCGCCGGTTCCCCAGCTTTTACTCAATGGTTCTCTAGGCATCGCTGTTGGGATGGCAACCAATATCCCACCTCATAATCTTTCAGAAGTTTGTGACGCCGCAATTTATCTTATTGATAAGCCTCAGGCAACAACCGAAGATCTTTTTCAATTTATCAAGGGTCCAGATTTTCCAACCGCTGGTATTATTTATAATTATAAAGAGATTATCACTGCTTATTCGCAAGGGAGAGGACCGATTTTAATTCGGGGAAAAGCAGAGATTATTGAAAGAGAGGGGGATATGTGGAGCATCATTATCACCGAAATACCTTATCAGGTTAATAAGGCTACTTTAGTTAATCAGATTGCTAAGTTAATCCAGGAAAAGAAGATTAAGGGAGTAAAAGATGCCAGAGATGAATCAGGTAGAGAGGGAATAAGGGTCGTCTTAGATCTTAAAAGAGGAGCTTTCCCCCAAAAAATATTAAATCGCCTTTTTAAGTCAACTGATTTACAAAAGAAATTTCACTTAAATATGATTGCTTTAGTTGACGGGATTCAGCCGAAGACCTTGTCTTTAGTTGAGGTTTTAAATTATTATCTTCAGTATCGCCAGGAAGTAGTTTTGAGAAGAAGTAAATATGAATTAACTAAAGCAAAAGCAAGAGAGCATATTCTTGAAGGACTAGCCAAGTGTCTTGCTAAGATTGACCAGGTCATAGCAATCATTAAAAAATCTAAGAATCGGGAAGAGGCAAAGATAAATTTAAAAAAGAAATTTAAACTAACAGATATCCAGGCAGAGGCAATTTTAGAGACCAAACTTTCCGCTTTAGCTCGTTTAGAAAGAAAGAGAATAGAGGACGAGTTGAAAAAGATTAGGGAAAAGATCAAAATATTAATGGCAATCATTAAAAGCCCAGCGAAGATAAGGGAGGTAGTTAAAAAAGAGTTAAAAGAAGCGAAGACTCTTTTCGGGGACCAAAGGAGAACAAGAGTTTATCTTAGAAAAGCAGAAGAGATCTCTGAAGAGGACTTGGTGGTTGAAGAGGAGACATTAATTACTTTGACCCAAAAAGGCTATATTAAAAGGATTAGTCCCTCTGCCTACAAAGTCCAGAAAAGAGGAGGCAAGGGAATCGCCGGCATTAAGACTCAGGGCGAAGATTTTGTTGAGCATTTTCTCCTAGCCAATACATTAGACAAATTACTCTTTTTTACTGATTCGGGTAAAGTTTTTGCTTTACCTGCCCACGAGCTTCCCCAGGGAGCTAGGATTTCAAAAGGACGGGCGTTAGTTAATTTTTTAGAGACTAATCCGAATGATAAGATTTTAGCCATTCTACCTTTAGGCAAGAAGGACAAAGAGTCTCAAATGAGATATTTGGTCATGGCGACTAAAAATGGCATTATTAAGAAAACAGCATTAGAAGATTTTAAAAATATTAGAAATTCAGGCTTAACTGCTATCAGGCTAAGAAGGGGAGATCAATTAAGGTCAGTCAAGAAGACAAGTGGAAAGGGAGGAATAATTCTAGTCACTAAGAGGGCTCAATTAATTAGGTTTAATGAAAAACAGATTCGAGCAATGCAAAGGAACGCCGTTGGTAACAAAGGAGTCCGTTTGAAGAAAGAAGATGAATTAATTGGGATGGATGTTGTTGAGAGAGAACAGCTTAAAGATTATCTATTTATGATAACTGGACAGGGTTATGGTAAAAAAACCAAATTAAGCAATTATCGTTCACAGAGTCGAGGGGGAGTAGGAGTTAAGACAGCCAAGCTCACTAAGCGGGCGGGAAACTTAGTAAAAATCAAAATTTTAAAAGGAGATGAAGAGTTAATTATTATTTCTCAAAAAGGACAAGTTATTAGGACTGACGCCAAACATATCGCTGTTCTTGGTAGAGCCACTCAAGGAGTGAGAACAATGAAATTAAGGGACGGCGACGAGGTAATTTCTTTAATTAGTTTATAGCGGACTAGCCCCTGGAGTTGATCGTTGGGCGTAAGATTAAAGCAAGAGATGATCGCTTAATAAATGATATGGTATTTTTTCTTGAACCAAAAAAAATTATCGCTAAAGTTGGACTAAAGCCGAATTTTCAAGTTGCTGAATTTGGTTGTGGTTCTGGCGACTTTACTATTGCCTTAGCAAAAGTCTTGCCAGAAGGAATTGCTTATGCCTTAGATATTCAGGAAGAACCGCTTTCTGCTCTTATTGGGAAAGCTCGAGCTGAAGGCTTATCAAATATTAAAATTATTCAATCTGACTTAGAAGAACCCAGGGGCTCCACCTTGGAAGACGAGTCGTTAGATTTGGTTCTAATAACCAATATTTTTTTTCAATCAGAAAGAAAAGAAGCAATTCTCAAAGAAGCAAAAAGGATTATTAAGCCAGAAGGGAAGATAGTGATTATTGAATGGAAGCCTGATTCGCTTTTTGGGCCGGAACAGGGTAGGGTTTCTTTTGAAAAAATCGAAAAAATGGCAAGAGTTAAGACGGGACTGAAATTGATTAAAGAGATAGGGGCAGGCACTTATCACTGGGGAGCAATTTTTAAGAAATAACCCCCTTCCCTTTTTAGACAAGAGAGAGTTAAGGTGGGGATTAGTTAATTTTATGAAAAAACATTTCCTTTTTTGGCTTATCGGAGGAATTATTATAGCTTGGCTCCCTTTTGCTCAAGGAGCAGAACCGGCTACTCCTAGTCTTAATTTATGGTCTACGCCAGATAGTGCTCAAATAAATCAAGAGGTAACCTTTTCGTTAGAAATCCAGACTAATGTTCGCGACGATTGTGGTCAAAATGTTTTAGGTTCTCCTCTACCATCTCGCATTAATGAATTGATTATTGATTTCGGCGATGGCAGTCAGTCAAAGTGGGGATGTCGACCAGCGCGGAGAGCCTTTGTAGCAAGAGGAGTTCGTAAGTGTACAACAACTATCTCACATTTTTATAGGAGGCCTGGAATATTTCAGGTAACAACAAGAGCAAGACATACGAGCAGTGACCTCCATTGTCAGGGGTGGAC
>CAZYBZ010000001.1:23489-24938 GCA_964646075.1 uncultured Candidatus Saccharibacteria bacterium
AATTGAAATTACTGGTGGTCCAATTCTTGGTGACGGCATTATTTTAGGAAGATACAGAAACCCCCTTGCAGTGGAGAACATTGTTAACTTTATCAAGAATATTCTTATTTTCGTCTTTACCTTCTCTCTCTCTCTTGCCCCCCTAATGGTTATCGTTGGAGCTTATGTTATGGTCACTTCTGGCGGTAATCCTTCTCGAATAGCCAGAGGTAAAAAAATTGTTATTTTCACTTTAATCGCTTTTGCTTTTATCCTGCTTGCTAGAGGAATAATGCATCTTGTCTTGACTCTTCTAGGAGGATAATCTAGGCTAAACTTATGAATAAGAGATTATTTCAAGAGATATTTTTTTCTACTATTTTGTTATTCCTTTTGTGTCCAGTTTTTTATGGGGGCGCTAATCCTTTAGAGATGAATCCAATTGATGCCATTACTTTTGGAGATCTTTTTTTTAGTGTTATGAGGGGAATTTTTTGGATGGCGACAATCTTTTCTCCAGTTTTAGTAATTGCGGGTGGGATTATAATGCTCCTTGCCGGAACCGACCCGTCAAAAATCGTTTTAGGCAAGAAAGTTATTTTGTATGCCGTAATTATTTTTGGTATAATATTAATGTTAAAGATTATTGCCTTTTTCTTTAGAGGTGAAGTAGCTTTGTGATTAGAAAAAAATGAAAATGAAAATGAAAAAGAAATTTATTTTTTTAATTTTTTTAGCATTACTTTTTGGAGGATTGTTTTTGGTTCAAACTTTTGCGGATGCCGTTATTTTCCGTAACCCTTTTGGAACCGGTGATTTTAACGAGATGTTGAGAGGGATTTTAAGTTGGCTTTGGCCTCTTTCTGGGACAATAGCCGTCCTAATGATAATGGTGGGCGCTTATCATCTCGTATTATCAGGAGGTAATCCTGAGAAGATAATTACTGGAAAAAAAATAATTATCTCGGCTTTAATCGGTTTTGCTGTTATTACTATGGCGACTGGCATTATTGCTTTAGTGAGGCGGATATTGGGGCTTGATGGGGGTGTGTAAAATTTGCTTGCTTTATTTTTCTTTATTGCCTATAATATAATCTAAAGATACCTTTAGAAAATCCATAAAGGGACATTAATAAGAGGAAGCAAAGATATAGAGAAAATAATTTTTTATTTTAGAAATAAAGTTTTAAAATTATAAAAAGGTCGTTTTTAAAATAGATTTACTGAATAATGCTATATTTAGAAATTTTAAAAAAGAGAAGATGAACAGTGGGTCTAATATAAAAAATATAAAAAAATGAGCAAAAAAATGAGCAAAAAAATAATTGTATCAAGTGGTTTAGCAATAGTGGTGGGTTTGACCTTGATGCTAACAGCTGTTAGGGCTGCAGAGTTTCCTGTAGTGGAAGGCGGACAAGACTTTATGTGTGTTCATAAAGAGGCGAATGTTCCTTGTCCTCCCAGTCACCC
>CAZYBZ010000001.1:24981-43168 GCA_964646075.1 uncultured Candidatus Saccharibacteria bacterium
TCGGATTGTCAGGGGCGTAGGCAATGGCGCAGGCAATGGCGCAGGCAATGGAGCAGGTAATGGCGTCGCTGACAATGGACTTGGTATTCCTCACGTAGATCCAGTTGAGGCTCTTGGAAGGATTATTGGCTGGGCTTTCGCTACCTTATTAACTTTGGCGGCTCTGATGATTATCGCTGCTGGTTATATGTTTGTAACAGGTGGCAGTAGTCCTGATACGGTCAAGAAAGCAAAAACTTTGCTAATCTATGCTTTAGTTGGTGTTGCTGTAGCAGTTTTGGCTCAAGGATTAGTCAATATTGTCCAAAGACTCCTAGAGCCCTAAGAGATTTTAGAGATTAGTAAGTAGAGGAGATAAGGCCAAGGTTTTTGATAAACTAGCCTTTGAATTAAATAATTTTAAACCCTCGCCTTTAAAATACTCAAGGGCGAGGGTTTGACTTATTAAAATATCTTTTTATCTTGTCTGCCCCTGTGGCGGAATTGGTAGACGCGTATGGTTTAGGACCATATCTCGCAAGAGGCGCAGGTTCGACTCCTGCCAGGGGCACTAAGTGAAAAATCTTTGATTGAAGATAATTAGAAAAAACAACTATCTATAACTATTCATTAGAGACGATTATTTTTTCGCTTGTTGTTGTTTTTTCTTTTGGGATTTTTAAAGTTAAAATTCCGTTTTTAACTCCGGCTTTAGCTTCAATAATTTTGACGCTATCTGGCAGGATTATCTTTCTTGAAAAAGGACCCCAAAAACATTCTTGCTGAAAATAGTTTCTTTTTTCAGCATTTTTAGGCCTTTCTCTGCGACCCTTGATGGTCAACATATCGTCTTCTACTGAAATTTCCAAATCTTTAGCTTCTACTCCAGCAATAGTTGACTGGATAATAAATCCCTTTTCTGTTTCATAAGCGTCAATAGGGAGTTCTCCTTCATCGTTTTGAGGAATCCATTCCTCTTTAATTTTTCCGTCGGAGTTTTTCTCTAAGAGAGCAGCGTCAATTTTTTTTCTTTTAAAAATAGGCATATTTTTTTTGTTTACGGGTTTAGGGCGTTTGTTTTATTTTACAAATGGTTGGCATTTTTTTTAATTTTTTAAATTGATATAAGACTATGAAGAATAACAATACGAGGATGCTCAAAACAATAACGGATCCCTGCCACCCTCCTATCTTTATACCAATATTAAAGAATCCGTGCAAGATAATTGAAATAGATAGTCCGCTTATTAAAAGAAGTAGGCGCTTTTTGGTTTTGAACAGAGAAAGCGCAAGGAAGAATCCTATATTGGCGGAACAGAGAGCGTGAAGTAATGTGGCTCCAATAAATCTTCCACTAACCATCAAAATAGTTCTTTCTAATAGATATGGTTCTTTCAACATAGTAAAGACCAGAATATTTTCCAAAGCAGCGAAACCAAGACCAGCAATAATCATATAGATCATCGCATCTACTGGCTCGTCAAATTCAGAACTTTTTAAAACGCTAAGTTTAATTATTAGATATCTGGCAAGCTCTTCCGTAAGAGCGACCCCTATTAGGAAGTAGACGACCATAGTCATCATTGAAGGAAGAGATAGTCCTCTTAATAGGTAAAAAAACCCCAATTGAATAAAAGCGACAGGGGCGGTTATGAGCATTCCGTAAATAAAGATTTTTATAACCATTCTTTTTGGCTCTGGCTTTTTATCTTTTCTAAGATAAAAAAGCAGCCATATCAGACTAGGAACAAAGCCTAAAAATATAAAGAAAAGATGACGGAGCATATGATAATTAAGTAATTAAGGATTGAGCGATTAAGCTATTCTAAGATTCGGTTGAGCAGTGATTTTCTGCCAATTATCAGGGGCTTGACCTCCAATAGTTTTTAAGTAGGCAGTAACCGCAATCATGGCGGCATTATCAGTACAAAGATTTTTCAAAGGAACGAAAAAATTAATTATTGATTGTTGATTATTGATTGCCGTTTGAAGTTGCTTGCGCAATTCATTATTGGCCGCTACCCCGCCTGATAATATAATTGATTTGGCGCTATAATCTTTTGCTGCCTTAATTGTTTTTTTGATTAAGACGTCAATGATTGCTTGCTGAGTCTCACAAGCCATTGTCCTAATATATCTTTTAGATTCTCTCTCCTTTTTCGGCTGTTTTTTATAATTATACAAGACCGCTGTTTTAAGTCCAGAGAAGCTAAAATCGTAATTTTTCGTGTTCAGCATCGGTCTAGGTAACTTAATTGATAATTTATTATTGAAGATTGATGATTTTGTTGCTGCGGCAGCGATTGCTGGACCCCCAGGATAGCCGAGCCCCAAAATCCTAGCTATCTTATCAAAAGCTTCTCCAGCTGCATCATCTCGTGTTTCGCCTAAAATTTTGTAATTCTCATATTTTTCAATAAGAATAAGTTGAGTATGTCCACCCGAGACAATTAAGGAGATGGCTGGAAAAACATCTTTTAAATCTTGAATTCTGAGTTTTTGGCCACTTGATTCTATCCAATTAGCGAAAAGATGGGCTTCAATATGATTTATTCCCATAATTGGCGTTTTCCAATAATAGGAGAGAGCTTTGGCAAGGTTTACGCCTGTCCACAAACAGGGATCTAATCCTGGCCCGATGGTTACGGCGATTAAGTCAATCTTAGGCTTTGGATATTTTTCCAGAAATTTTTTTAATTTTTTAGAAAGTAGGTTTTCTCTTTCTAGAATTTTTTTTAAGACTAATTCTTCTTCCGCGCTCATTTTCTTTCTTCTTAAAAGGAGAGCGGAGAGCTTTATTTTAACCTTTTTCTTTTCTAGAATAAAGGCAGAGAGAAGGGCTTTTTCTAAAAGTGGGACAAGGTTACGTTGATGTTCTCTCCTTGCTAAAGATGGGTAGACTCCTCCCCACTTTTGATGAATCTCAGTTTGAGACGATATTAAATTTGAAATCAACTTGAAATTATTAGTTGAATACTCTGCCAAAGCAATGCAAGTATCGTCACAAGATGTTTCAATTGCTAAGATTTTCATTCTTTTAGCATATCAGCCCTCTTGAAATTTTACAAATTTTTTGATAGCATAAGCTTGTTCAATTATCAATAATCAATGATTATTGAAAGGCAAGCGTTTCTTTGGCCCTATCGTCTAACGGACAGGACTCCAGATTTTCAATCTGGCAATCGGAGTTCGATTCTCCGTAGGGCCGCAATTATATATCTCGTTACCAAACAACCTTTTTATTCCAGATGAATCATTTTTTGGAATTTTAATAATCTCTGTTTTAGAATGGGGGAGTCTTTTAATTTTGAATTGTTTGCCAAAATTTTTTTTGCCGCCTCGCGAGTCGTTTCGATTAAAGAAAAATCATCTAAAACATCCATTGCAATATCTGGGATGCCCCATTGCTGAGTTCCTAAAAATTGGCCTGGGCCTCGAATCTTTAGGTCTTTTTCCGCCAACTCAAGACCGTTGTTAATTTTTACTAAAGCTGTTAACCGAGCTCGAGCATTTTTAGAACGAGCATTATAAAAAAGAAAACAATATGACTGGGCGCCAGTTCGACCTATTCTTCCTCTGAATTGATGAAGTTGGGCTAAACCAAATCTCTCTGCTCCCTCAATAATCATTACCGTAGCATTAGGAATATCAATACCGACCTCAATCACAGAAGTAGAAACCAAAATATTTATTTTTTTATTCTTGAAATTTTTCATTATTTGAGATTTTTCTGTTGATGGTATTTTACCATGGAGCATTGCTAGCTTAAATTGTGGAAAAATCTTTTTTGCTAATCGTTCATATTCTGTTTTAACCGCCTTGACCTCTGACCAACCAGTTTTATCTTCCTCTCCTTCCTCAAGCTCTCTTTCTTCTATTCGGGGACAAATGATAAAAATTTGCCTCCCTTTTTTAATCTCTTTTTCAATAAGCTGATACGTTTTCTCTCTGTCTTTTTGAGAGACGAGCAATGTTTTTACTTTTCTTCTTCCTTTAGGCATCTCATCAATCAAAGATAAGTCTAGGTCGCCGTAAACAGTTAGGGCTAGGGTGCGAGGGATGGGGGTGGCTGTCATTGAGAGTAGGTGGGGGATAAGATTTTCTTTTTTATTGTTATTTTCTTTTTGGCAAAGCTTGGCCCTCTGTTCAACTCCGAAACGATGTTGCTCGTCAACTATTACTAACCCTAATTTATGGAATTTAACTTTATCTTGGATTAATGAATGGGTGCCAATTAAAATATTTATTTCTCCTTCTAAAGTTTTTTCTATAAGTTTTGTTCTAGAAATTTCAATAACTTGCCGCTTTAATTTTTTAGAAATGAATTTATCGGTCTTAGAGGTAAGCAGGCCGAGATTAACATTAAAGTCTTGCAGAAGATGAGCTAATGTTTCAAAGTGTTGTTTAGCAAGAATTTCTGTTGGGGCCATAAAGGCAACCTGATTATTGGCTTTTAGGGCGTTTAAACTTGCTAAGGTAGCAACAACTGTTTTTCCAGAGCCAACATCGCCTTGAAGCAAGCGAGTCATTGGCTGAGTTTTCTCTAAATCTTTCAAAATTTGCCAACCAGACTTTCTTTGGGCATCTGTTAGCTTGAAAGGCAAAGATTTTACAAATTTTTGGATTATTTCTAGATTAAAGGGAATGGAAGTTGTTTTGAGACGAGACAGTTTTTCTTTTTTATTCAAGACAAAGAGTTGAAGCAAGAAAAGCTCCTCAAAAGCAAATCGATCCTTTGCTTTTTTTGCCATCTTGAGAGAGGTGGGAAAATGAATTTCCCAAATTGCCTTTTTAATAGGTAAAAGCTTGTTTTCTCTTCTTAGTTCTTCTGGCAGGGGTTCGGGCATCTGATTTTTAAATTCCTGGAGCAAGGGTTTTAAGATAAATCTTAACCACCTTGAACTGAGTCCTTTTGTTGACGGATAAACAGGAATAATCCTGCCAGTGTGGGCTAACTCGCGGGTTGACCAGATTTTTTCATAGGTTGGATTTGAGAGATATAGGCCTCTTTTACCTACGATTATTTTACCGGCAAGACAGACGATATCTCCCAATTTAAGAGATTGTATTAAGTAGGGCTGGTTAAACCAGGTGGCTTGCATTATCCCAGTGCTATCTTTTACGACCACTTTTGTGAGGGTAAATCTTTTTCGAAAAGTTGCTTGATTTTCAATTAATATAATTTTTCCTTTAACGCAAACAGTCTCATGTATTTTTGTTTCAGCAATCTTTTTAATAACAGAAAAATCATCATAGCGGTGAGGAAAATGAAAAAAGAGGTCATAGATTGTTTTGACCCCGAGTTTGTTTAATTTTTTTAGATAAACTGGTCCAACTTTTGAGATTTTGTTTACAGGCGAAGATAGTTGCATTTGCCCCCGAGAGGATTCGAACCTCTATCACAAACTCCGCAAGTTCGCATTCTATCCATTGAACTACGGGGGCGTTTTCATAATTTAGCATAAAAAGCTCTTAATTTCAATATTTTACTCTCTTGTATGCAAGACAGTTATCTTTCATCGTTGAGTAACGAATAGTTGAACATTACGTTGTCTGGGAGCGTGATACTCTTGCCAAAACCTATTTTTAGGTTAAAATGAAAATAAATAGGAGGAGTCGCGTAATGGTATCGCAACACCCTGCTAAGGTGTGACTCTTCGGGGTCTTGTGGGTTCGAATCCCACCTCCTCCGCTTTTTATTTTTTGCATTCAAGTCTTGGAGAGGTCGGATAACGGCTATTCCACCACTCTTGAAAAGTGGCGTCCGTAAGGACTTGTGGGTTCGAATCCCACCCTCTCCGCCAATTCTAAAAAGGATCTTAACTCCTTTTTGGAAGCACCTTTTTGGATTTTTCAAGAGTGGGAGATTTTTTAAACAATAAAAACGAATATGAATAATGGCCCAAGAGCGATGAGATTATCTTAAATTTGTGCAGTTGTTTTTTGTAGAGATAAAGTCCCTGTTTCTCTATCAGCCGAATCATCTTTCTAGGATTATTTTGAGTGGTCATAAATAAGAATCCATCTTTATTAAGCTTTTTTTTGATTGTTTGCAAATAGAGAGCGGGTTTTAGGCAATATTCTTTGCTATCCAAAACATTGGATAGATAGATGAAGTCATAATAATTATCTTTGAATAATTTTAGATTCTCGTTAAAATCTCCACAATAAGTTTCTATTTTCTCTAGGTTTTCTCGTAAGAGCTGATATCTTTCTTTGTTGAGCAGGTAGGGAAGATATTTAGTTTTATATTTAATTTGTAAAAAACTATCTCTATACCAAAGACCTGATTTCCTCAAGCATTTTAAGAAATTATTTTTTTTACAGCTTTCTATTACAGAGTCAAAGATTTTGAGAGCAGAAGGGGTTAGTTCTTTTTTAATTATTCCATAGATTTGTTTTTTATTAGAAGAACCTTGGTTTGAAAATAAGTCTAATGCTTCTTGGTATTCTAAATTTTTGAAAATCGCTAATTTTAGATTGATCGAGATGTTCGCTAACTGCCTTATGTCGCAAACGTTAATCTTATCTATTTTATTCAGGCCTGACGTGGATAAAAGCGAAAAAACAAAATCACCGCTACCACCGATAGAAAAAACTTTTCTAATATTTTTTATCTTTTTAAGCTCTGGAAAAAAATAATTAATTCTTTCATTTGTAAAAAACCAAACTGGATAGAATTCTTTGTTTAAAAATTTTTTACAATTTATTTTTTGGTATTTTAGGTCTATTTTTTTATTCATATTTTTTCATTTCTTGCGACAATCTTTTCAAATAGATAAAACTTATTTTTATGTGAGACCTTCGGGCAGATAATGCTTGCGTCTAATTTAAGAGGAAAAATAGACTTTTCCACATTATTTTTTTAGTGTATAATAGAAACAATAAAGAAATAAGAGTATAATAATTATATTCACCTTAACATATTTTTAAGATCCGTTGAAAATTTTTTCTAAAAATTTTATAGGCGTGGACATTGGCACTTCTTCTATTAAGATAGTAGAACTGGGAAAACGAAAAGGAAAAACATTATCAAACTACAGTCTTTTGAGTTCTGACTATTTCGCTAAAGAATCGTTACGAGATAGAGAGAGGGGGACTCTCTCCCTTAACGAGACAAGAGTTTCTGAAGCATTGTCTTCTGCCTTAAAAGAAGCAGGGATTAAATCAAAGGAGGTTTTTTTCGCAATTCCCGACTATGCTACTTTTTTTACCACCTTTAATCTGCCGGCAATGTCAGAAGCAGAGATTCCTGAGGCGGTCAAGTATGAAGCTCCGCGTCGTATTCCCTTGCCCTTATCAGAAGTAACCTTAGATTGGCAAATTATTAAGGGTGGCCCCTCAAAAGAGGGTAAAGTTCCTTTGCGTATTTTATTAGTCACTGTTCCCAACGAGGTTATTGCCCAATACCAAAGAATAGCTGAACTGACAGGATTGAAAATTATTGCCTTAGAGGCGGAAGTTTTTGCTTTAGTCAGGGTCTTGATAAAATATCAAGATAAGAGCAATGTTGTTTGTTTAGTTGATCTTGGCGAAAGAAGCACAACTATTAATATCGTGGCTCAAGGAATTTTAAGGGTTTCTTATAGTTTTGACATTTCTGGTGAGAATTTCACTAAAGCGCTTTCAGAACAGCTTGAGATTAAAGAACAGAAGGCGGAAATTGTTAAAAAAATATATGGGTTGACCGATAAGAAGATGGGGATCAAAGAAATAGTCGAGCCAGTCGCTCGTTTGATTTTAAAGAAAATAAAAGACATCTTTGATGAGGTCTACTTAGAAGACAAAGAGAGGGTGGGTAAGATTATCCTGGCTGGTGGCGGAGCGGCTCTTGCTGGTTTTACTGACTACCTGTTTGAAGAATTGAAATTGCCAGTGGAGATAGCCAATCCTTTTCTAGACATTAATTATCCACCTACCCTAGAAGAGCTATTGCAAAAACTTGGTCCTGGGTTTACAATAGCAGTAGGCATGGCTCTCCGTGGTTTTAAAAAATAATAATCAATTATTAATTATCAGTAATCAATAATCAGTGATTAATGATAAGTAATCAATTATTTCTATTATGGTTCAAGTGATTCCTAAAAAAGAGGCTAAACAGCAGTCGGCAATAAAAAAAATATTGCCTTGGCTTTCTTTCCTTTTAGTATTAATTATTATTGCCCTTTATTTTATTCTTTTTTATCAAGTTGATAGGACAAGGATTGCCCTAGAAAGAGCAGAAAAGGACTTAGCTCAATCTCAAACAGAAAGGGACATAGACCTTAATAAAGAGATTATAGCTTTTAGAACTAAATCAGACGATGTTGTCAGGTTGATTAAAGAGAGAAAAGAAATTTCTGATTTTTTTGAATCTTTAGAAGCGTCTACTCATCCCGCTCTCTATTTCACATCGCTTTCTTTGATGATGGAGAAGGGGGAGGCGGTTTTAGGAGGGACTGCCAACGACTTTACCGCCATAGGTGAGCAAATCCTTATATTTAACAATGAAGCATTTGTTAAAAAAGCCAAACTATTAAATGTTTCTTTCACCGAAGAGGGGAATATTGAGTTTTCTATTAAAATTCTTTTATTTTTACGGGAAAAGGAAGATATATGACAAAACATATTATAATCATCACTGTTGTAGGAGTAATTATTTCCGTTAGCATTGGGGCGATTTTTGTCTGGCCAAAATATCAGGAATTTAACCGCTTACAAGAACGGCTTGTTCAAGAAAGGATTAAGTTGGAAGTTCAGAGTGAATATCTTCAAGAATTACAGAGAGTAGAGAATGAGCTTAGAGAAAGGCAGGCACTTGTGGGTAAGGTAAAAAGCGCTCTGCCTCTTGGCCCTGACATTCCCTCCCTATTAGAATTTTTACAAGAAACTTCTAGAAAAAAGGGAATGTGGCTAGAGAATGTGAGTTGGAGAGAGGTGCTATCTCGTCAAATTCAAGAAGAAAGACTCAAAGAGCATACTTTAAGTCTGGATCTAACTGGTTCTTATCTTTCTTTTAGAAATTTTCTTTTCGCCCTAGAGAGGAGCGCCAGATTGATAGAGGTTCTTGAGGCGACGCTTACTCTTCCCTTAGAGCCTGATGAGCTAATATCTTTTGGAGTTAAGATAAAGGTCCATTCTTATTAATCGTTAATTATTAATCAGCGATAAGTTAAAAGATGGCTATTTCATTTCATAAAGAGAAAAAAAGAGAAGTCCATTTAGTTATTTTAGCTGTTCTTTTAGTTGGAATTCTTGTATTTTTCTGGTTTAAATTTATACGTGTCCTTCCTGAAGAATTTGAGGTTATTCAAATTAGTCCTCTAGAGCAGAAAGTAGGGAGAATCCGAATAAATTTTGAAAAGCTTGAATATCAGATATCAAAAACTCCACAACCATTTTATCCAATTTCTTTTCCTGATTTGGATTTAGGTAGAAGAGATCCGTTTGCCCCCAATGTTAATGTTTTTGTCTTGCCAGAAGATCCAATATTCTAGTCCTAATAGGAGAAAAGATTTTCCTATGATTATAGTTTTTTAAAATAAAGAATTAAAGACTCTCTTGCCACAAGGCAGAGACTAAGAGAGATAAAGTCACAATGATCTTTATTAACCAGTTGCTAAACAGAAAAATTATTGATAAGGAGACGGCTAAGTCTCTAGAAAAAGAGGCTAAAGGTTCAAGCCAGAGCATAGAAGAGATCATATTAGAGAAAAAAATTATTTCTGAAGAGGAGTTGTTTCAGATGAAAAGCAAGGAATTAGGGATTGCTATTAAGAAGCCCCTTCTCAAGGATATTTCACCCGCAATCTTGGAGCTTATTCCGAAAGACGCAGCTGAACATTACAAGATAGCACCTTTAGCGAAGAAAAATAATATGTTGGAGATAGGGATGGTCTACCCCGAGGACTTAAAGGCTCAGGAGGCGTTAGGTTTTTTATCTCGTCAGAGAAATTTTAATTATCAGGTTAGCTTAATAACCTTAAGTGATTTTCAAAAGTTTTTAAAAAAATATCGCACATTAGGCAAAGAGGTTAAGGTTGCTTTACAGGAGTTAGAAGAACAACTTCGGCCAGATAAGAAAAAGACAAAATCAAAGATTGTTTCAGAGATTACTCAAAAAAGAGGCGAAGCTCCTATTAGCAAGACAGTGGCTGTTATGTTAAAGCATGCCGTAGAAGGACAGGCCTCTGACATCCATATTGAGCCATTGAAAGGAAAGACACGAGTCAGATTCCGTTTGGACGGTATCTTATATGCCAGTTTATCTTTGCCTCCAGAAATTCATCCTTCAATTGTCGCCAGGATTAAGATTATTTCTAATTTAAAAATTGATGAGACCAGGGTTCCTCAGGACGGGCGATTCTCGGTTGCAATAGACGAACAGGATATTGATTTTAGAGTTTCTACTTTTCCCACTACTCTGGGCGAGAAGGTGGTGATGAGGGTTTTAAATCCCAATCAACGCTTATTTAACTTCGAAGAGCTTGGCTTAGAGGGAAAGAATCTAGAGCTTGTTAAGAAAGCAGAGAAAAAACCCTTTGGGATGATATTATCTACTGGTCCGACTGGCTCTGGAAAAACGACCACTCTCTATGTTATTTTGGATTCTATTAACAAGGAAGGCGTAAATATTATTACTCTAGAGGATCCGGTAGAATATTTTATCGCTGGCGTTAGTCAATCTCAAGTAAAGCCGGAGATTGGTTATAGTTTTGCTACTGGTTTACGGCATGTTTTAAGACAAGACCCAGATGTTATTATGGTTGGTGAAATTAGAGATATAGAAACAGCTGAATTAGCCACACACGCCGCTCTTACTGGTCACACTGTTCTTTCAACTCTTCATACTAATGATGCCCTAGGAGTAATCCCCAGGATGATTGATTTGGGGGTGAGGGCTTTCCTTTTGCCTTCAAGCATTAATATTGTCATTGCTCAACGATTAGTCCGTCAGCTTTGCCCTCATTGCCGAAAAGAGATAAGGCCAGGAGAAGAGATAAAAAAATTGATTATGAAAGAGCTAGATCTATTGCCGCCTCAGATTAAAAAGGATTATATGAAGAAGGCTGATATTTTTATCTGGGAACCTGTTGGTTGCAGTCAGTGTGGTGGTAATGGATATTCTGGTCGAATTGGCATCTTTGAGGTTTTAGAAATAGGCAAGGAACTCGGCGAAATAATTTTATCAAATCCAACGGAAAAGAGAATAAGCGAAGAAGCAAAGCGTCAGGGAATGATTAGTATTAGACAAGACGGGATATTAAAGGTTCTAAAAGGAAAGACCTCGATGGAAGAAGTCGTTCGCACCACATCAGAAAGACAATAAATAAGAGGGAATCATTAATGCTTGATTATTGCTTATGAAAAAAATACTTTTAGTTGAGGATGACCCATTTTTAATAGACATTTATTCTACAAAGTTGAGTGAAGAGGGTTTTCAGGTTTTTGTAGCCAGAGACGGCTCTCAAGTTCTAGAGATGATAAGAGAGAACGAACCGAATATAATTGTCTTAGACATTGTTTTGCCCAATATTGATGGTTGGAATATTTTGAAAAAAATTAAAAAAGAACCAAACTTAAAAGAAGCAAAGATAATTATTCTTTCTAACCTTAGCCAGATAGAAGAGGTAGAGAAAGGAATCGCTTTGGGCGCTGACAAGTATTTAATAAAATCTGATTATACTCCCAGTCAGGTTCTTGAGGAGATTAAGGAGCTTCTATAATGTTTTGTCTTAATTAGGGTGAATCATAAATTAATACTAAAATGTCTATCAAAAATTATCAGAAAACTTTAGAAGACTTACTCTTTTTAGCTATTGAGAAGAGAGCCTCTGACTTGCATTTTTCTTCTGGGAAGAGGCCAATTTTAAGAATTAATGGCGATCTTATTGTTATGAAAAAGGGAAAAGAGCTTTCCTCAGAAGACATTGTTTCTTTAGTAAAGGCTTTACTTGAACAAGATTATTCACGTGATAGATTTAAGGAATTTTTACGAGAAAGAGAAATAGATTTTTCTTATGAGATGGGAGCCACGGGAAGGTTTCGCGGCAATGCTTATTTTCAACAAGGGAAAGTGAGCTGTTCTTTGCGATTCATTTCCAATAAGATTGCGACTATTGAAGAGCTAGATTTGCCCCCAATTTTAAATTCGTTTGTTAGCGCTCGTCAAGGATTTGTTTTAATCACGGGTTCTTCTAGTCAAGGGAAGTCCACAACTTTAGCTGCCTTAATCAACGCTATTAACTATTCTCGTCGATGTCATATTATCACTATCGAAGATCCAATTGAATATGTTTTTGAAGATAATTTATCGATTATTAACCAAAGAGAAGTTTTTAGAGATACCCTGTCTTTTGCCCGGGGGCTTCGCGCGACTTTTCGTCAGGACCCAGATGTTATTATGGTTGGCGAAATGCGAGATTCAGAGACGATTGCGACTGCTATCTCGGCTGCCGAAACTGGCCATTTAGTCTTTGCCACCCTTCATACAAATTCAGCCAGCCAAACCATCCATCGAATTGTTGATAGTTTTGATGGTCCTGGTCAAAAGCAGGTACGAGCCCAATTGTCTGCTTCTTTATTAGGAATTGTTTCTCAGCGTTTAATCCCTAAGATAGATGGTGGCTTAATCCCGGCCACAGAAATTATTTTTAACAATTCAGCAATAGCAAATTTAATAAGAGAGAATAAAATTCATGAAATTCCGATAGTCATTGAGACATCTTTGGAAGAAGGAATGTGTTCTTTGAATAGATCTTTGGCTCTATTAGTTAGAGACGAGAAAATTACTAAGGAATCAGCTTTTAGGTTTTCTCTTGACTCCGAAGCTTTAAAAATGTTATTAGGAAAGCAATATTAATATATCTATTAAAAAAGATGCGTTTTAATTATCAAGCAAGAACAAAAGAGGGATTGGTTCAAGCGGGCGTTATAGAAGCGAGTTCTAAAAAGGAGGCAACATCTCTTTTGCAGAAAGAAGGCATTTATGTTACTGGACTAGAGGAGGTGGGGGCAAAACCTTTTTATTCTCGCCAGATTGAGATTTTCTCAAGTGCTAACAAAAAGGATGTGATGATGTTTTGCCGTCAGCTCTCAATGATGCTTAAGTCTGGAGTGGGCTTGGTAGAGTCTCTAAAGTCATTGGCCCTTCAAATTAATAAAGCCAATTTCCGTAAACAAATTTTAAAAGTAGCCACTGATGTTGAGGGGGGGGTCTACTTTTCTGAGGCCTTGGCTAAATTTCCAAAAGTTTTTTCTGTTTTTTTCATCAATATTGTTAAATCAGGTGAGGCGACAGGGAATCTTTCAGAAATATTAAGATATCTTGCCGAGCATCTGGAGAGGAAATATGCTCTTACAGGTAAAATTAAGAGTGGGATGACATACCCAGCTTTTATTCTACTTGTTTTTTTAGCGATGGGTGTTTTTGCAATTTTCATAATTTTACCTTCTTTCAAGGAGACCCTAGAGGACTTGGGCGTAGAGTTGCCTGTTCTTACTCAGATGGTTTTAGGGCTAGGCACTTTTATGACGACTTGGTGGTGGGCGATATTGCTGGGACTAACATTGTTGGTTTTCTCTGGATGGAAATATTCAAAAAGCGAAGAAGGGAAAAGCATTACGAGTCGCTTGTCTTTGAAGATTCCCCTTGTTGGCTCGGTGGTCAAAAAAGTTCAATTAGCTCAATTTACTGAGAATCTCTCTACTTTAATTTTAGCGGGATTACCGATTACTCAGGCTCTAGAAATTGTGAGTGGAGCTATAAGCAATAAAGTTTATAAAGCAATTATTATTAAAGCTCAAGAAGGAGTCAGAAGGGGAGAAACAATGAGCTCCGTCTTTGAAAAAGATTCAAAACATATTCCTGCCTTAGTAATTCAAATGATGCGGGTTGGAGAAAGGACTGGAAATCTAGACGAAGCATTACTTAGTGTTGCTAATTTTTATCAAGAAGAGGTTAATAGAAGAATAGATGGGTTGGTGGATATTATTGAGCCAATTTTAATAGTCATTTTAGGGGGGCTGATTTCTCTTTTGATGGTTGCAATTATTGTTCCTATGTACGAAGGAATGGGTGATTTTGGTTTTTAAGTTATTCACACTTTTTGATTGTTTAAAATCATTATTTGTTCTATAATAAAGTAAATTTTAAATTAAAGGTCGTAATAATAGAATTTTAAGAGATGAACCTAGCCAAAGACTTCTCTTTTAATAGATTAAAAATATGAAATTTAAAAAAGGTTTTACTCTAATTGAATTATTAGTAGTTATTGCTATTATTGGTATTTTAGCAGGTATTGTTTTGGTTTCTTTAAGAGGAGCTCCTGCTAGGGCCAAGGATGCTCGCATAAAATTAGCAATGAATCAAGTAAGAACTCAGGCAGAAATGATTTGGATGAGACCAGGAGTTTCAAGTTTTGCTAGCTTGTGTCTTGTCGATGGTACGCTGAACGAGACCATAACTGAATTAGCAGTATTAGAAAACGATATTCATTCTCAGCAAGGAACCGCTTTACCCATAGGGCTAACCTGTGTCGCTGATGCTGAGAATTATTGCGTAAGCGCTCGACTTTTAACTAGAGACGATCTTGGTATTACTCAGTATTTCTGTGTAGACGCAGTTGGGAGAACAATTAAAGGAACCACTAACCTTTGTGCTGATGGTACTCCACTCGTTTGTCAGTAGGGCGTTTAGGTGATTATTTAATTTTTGATAAAGATGTTTTCTAAATTTAAAAAAGGCTTTACTCTAATTGAGGTTTTGATAGTGATTGCTATCATTGGTATCCTGGCTACCATTATTATCGTTTCTTTAGGAAGAGCGGCAGATAGGGCTAAGAACACTAGGATAAGTACTGCTATTGTTCAAGTTAGAAGAATAGCAGAAGTAATGGCTGTTCGAGAGATAGGTGGTTATGCAAGGTTATGCGATGCTGTTGGAGGGCTTAATGCTGCTGTTCAGGATCTACGAATAATCAAAGATAGTCTTGAGAGGCATGGAAGTTCAGCAACTTGTCATGCCTCAGTCCATAGCTATTGTGTAAGCGCTTTATTAGTAGACGAGGTAACAAGGTGGTTTTGTATTGACAATGAGGGGAATGCCTTGAAGATCACTGGTGAACTTAATCCTTGCCAGGACCACGCTTCTTCCTGTCGATAATATTTTTCAGAAAGGAAAAAGAAGATCAGCCCTCTCATTTTTTTGAGAGGGTCTCTTGTTTAAATTTTTAATCAGAAGACTGATTATCGATTTATCCGTTTAGAAGTAAAAGAGAAATGATAATAATTATTTATCTATTAATATTTTTATTTGGACTTATTGTTGGCTCTTTTCTTAATTGCGTGATTTTTCGTTTAGAAAAAAATCAGGGGTTTTTAAGAGGGCGGTCTCATTGTCTTCATTGCAAGCATGTTTTGGCTTGGCGTGATTTAATTCCACTTTTAAGTTTTATAATTTTACGCCGTCGGTGTCGTTATTGCAAGGAGCCAATTTCATGGCAATATCCTTTGGTAGAGATAACAACAGGGTTGTTGTTTCTACTAATTTTGAATTTTGAATTTTTAATTTTTAATCAATTTCTAACTTTTAATTTTCAATTTTTAAACTTTATTTATTATTTACTGATTGTTTGTTTTCTTATTATCATTTTTGTCTATGACTTAAGACACTTCATTATCCCTGATAAAATTCTCTATCCAGCAATAGTCATTTCTTTTTTATATTTAATTACACGAGACCAGTTATCAGTTATCAATAATCAGTTATCAGTTATCAATTATCTTTTTGCTGCTTTTGGCGCGTCTATCTTTTTTTTGATTATCTATCTTGTTTCAAGAGGCAAGTGGCTCGGGTTTGGCGACGTAAAACTCGTAATATTATTAGGTCTATTCCTGGGTTGGCCTAAAATTTTTCTAGCCTTATTTTTAAGTTTTGTTATTGGTGGTATAATAGGGATAGGCTTGATTCTTTTTGGAGAAAAAAAATTAAAAAGCGAGGTTCCTTTTGCTCCACTCCTAATTAGCGGAACCTTAATCGCTTTTTTCTGGGGTAAGCAAATCATTGCTTGGTATCTTTCTTTAATATTCTAACGATAGAACAATGGAACAACAGAACAATAGAACGATGGAAAAGGGGGTTAGCCTTATTGAACTTTTAATATCCGTCGCTATCGTCTTTATTCTTTTAGGAGCTTCTTTTATAGGTTATCGACAGAAAGGTGATGAGTTAGAGCTTCAGTCTATAGCCCTTATAGTCATGGCTGACATTGAGAGAGCCAGAGAGATGACAATGAGTGGTCGAGAATTTAATGGTATTATACCGGACGGCGGTTATGGAGTTTATTTTAATACCATTAACCCTAATCAATATATCTTATTTGCTGACATAGATTCTAATAAACTTCGTAACGCTAATGGGAGTGAAGACGTTGAGCTTATCTCTCTAGAGGAAGGCGTTAAGTTAAAAACTTTTTTTCCTGCCAGTCCTGCTATCGCCGTTTTTTCACCTCCCTTGCCTATTGTTCATTTACAAGGAGGAGCTGCTCATAACGAGATAAGTATTATTATTGCTCTGAGGGGTAATATTCTACAGACGAGGACAATCACTGTCAATAGGATTGGGCTTGTCTTTATTAGCAATTAAGCAACGAGTGATGACAAATAATAAATAATAAATGATAAATGATAAATAATCATGACCAGTTCTAAAGGATTTACTTTAATTGAACTATTGATTGCTATTTTTGTGATAACTGTTGGTCTGACGGGCGCCTTTATTGCTGCTCAACGGGGTGTTTTAGCTATTGATTATGCTAATACTCGATTCACCGCTATTTTTTTGGCTCAGGAAGGAGTGGAAATCATAAAAAATATTAGAGATACTAATTTTTTAGAAGGAAGCGCATGGGACGATGGTTTGCCTGCTGGTAATTTCGAAGTCCAGCATACAGATCGCCAATCGCCCCTCAGAGAGACTGCTCCTGGCTATGAGAATCTTTCTTTTCTAAGAAAAACAGAGCATGGTTTTTATAACCATATGGTCGGAGAAGAGACCAGATTTAAAAGAAAGATTCAGATAATCTCTGTTCCTCCTGATAGACTAGAATTAAAAGTAACTGTATATTGGAGAAAGATGGGAGAGGGGTATCATAAGTTGTTTCTTCGCCAACATATTTATAATTGGTGGTAAAGGATAAATAATCAATGATAAATGATAAATGATAAATAATCAATGATTAATCATAAATTATCAAGCAAAGGATTTACTCTTATAGAAATATTGGTAGTAACTGCCATTTTTGCAACTCTTCTAGTTGTGATTGTTGGATTTTTTGTTTCTACCTTGCGGACTAAAAGAAATGTGCTGGATTCTAGAAGAGTTCTGGGAGAAGTCAGTTATGCCTTAGAACATATGAGCCGGGTGCTAAGATTAGCGGCGCGAGACTCTGTTGGTAACTGCATCCCTATTGGTTTTAGCTACCAAAGCTCCATTGAAAGTGAAATAAAATTTATTAATGTTTTGCAAGATAATCAGTGCCAGAAGTTTTTTTTGGAGGATAATCAGATTAAGCGGATGAGTCCTGCGGGCGTATTAGCATTAACTTCGCCGAGCATCCTTGTGAACAATTTAAGATTTGAGGTTGTAGGAGAATCAAAAGAAGATGCCTTCCAACCGTTTGTCACTATATATTTAGAAGCTCATACCCCTTATAGCCCCGTTTTAAAAATTCAAACTAGCATTTCTAAAAGAAATTTGGATATTAGATAATATTGATTTTTTATACTTTAAAACTTAAAATTATGTTAAAAGACTCTCAACGTGGTGCAGTTCTTTATTTCACAGTAATGATTATGTCTATTCTTTTAGTGTTAGTTTTTAATCTTGGAACCATAGTTTTTATGCAGATAAGAGGGCTTAAAGGAATAGGCAATTCAGTGATTGCCTTTCATGCCGCTGATAGTGGGGTTGAAAGAGCTTTGAAGGATTTATATGATAATAATTTTATAGCTCATTATGCCCCAATATCATTAAACGGAGATTCACATACTTTTGAGATTTGGATTACTCAGCCCGACAGGTCTCCCTTGCCGCTAGGACCAGATATCCCGGTTTCAGACGATTGTCATGCTCGATATTTTTGTATTAAATCTGTCGGCACTTATCACGATATAAGAAGAGCTATTAAAGTTCAAGGTTAGAACCTCTTCTTTAACTTCATCCTTTTTC
>CAZYBZ010000002.1:0-37170 GCA_964646075.1 uncultured Candidatus Saccharibacteria bacterium
CCGACTGGCAGGCAGGACCTACTTTTACAACTCCTAATCATGAATATCCTTGGCCTGATTTTATCTGGCTGCCCGAGGAAATTTTTCAAGGACAAGAGGTTGTCTTAAATCCAGACGCAAGCGAAGCTTATGGCGGAGCAACAATTATTAGTTATTTATGGACTATTACTGAAGGCGGAGGAGAGTTTATTAATGAAACCAATAAGAATACCCGAGAACCGCATATTAGATTTTTAAGCTTAAATAATAAGGTAAAATTGAGAATAACCGATTCAAGTGGTCATTGGTGTGAAAGAGAAAAAACAATAAATGCCCGATTACCTCTTCCTGAATGGATAGAGGTGCCTCCTATTAGACCTCAATAAGAGCAAGATATGTCCAAGAAGCTAAAAATTTTAATGATTGGAATTTTTGTGGGCTATTTTATTTTTGTGTTTTAAGTTTTTTGGTTTTTAATAGCGGGGTAAGTGTGAGCGGGGTCAGACCCCACTCACACTTACCCCGCTACAAAAGACCCCGCTACAAACCCCGCTACAAAAATTTGACATTGTATTGAAAAAGAATATTATGAAAATATAAGTAAAGTCGCAACTATTCTAAAAGCATTTCTAAAGAGGGTAAAGCCCTTTACGCTAAAATGGAAATTAATCAAGAAAGTTTAAAAGAGATTTTAAAAGAGCAAAGAGAAGAGTATCAAAGATATTTAGGCGTTTTGAAAAAGAATTTTGATAGCAAGATTCAGTTAATTGCTGAATCGGTTTCTGGAATTCAGGCTCAACTTATTGCTATTAGGGATATGGTTGTTAAAAATACCGAAGATATTCAAATGATAAAAATGGATATTGAAATGATGAGGGCGGATATAGAAATAATAAAGACAGATATTGTGGTTATTAAGAATGGCTTAAAGAAAAAAGTAGATGTAGAGGAGTTTGAAGTTTTGGAAAGACGAGTTCCGATCTTAGAAGCGAAAAAAAATGTCTAAGAAGATAAAAATTCTAATCACGGTTTTATTTATTGTCTGTCTCTTTATTGCCAGTTCCGCATCGGTTCAGGCTCTGGTTCCCTGTGGCAGAAGAGTGGATAATCCCGATACTGAGATTGACGAAAGTGCTCGTTGTACTGTTTGTCATTTTTTTATTCTATTAGAAAGAATCATTGATTTTTTTCTTATCGGTTTAGTTCCGCCCATTGCTTTATTAATGTTAGTGATTGGAGGAGGAATGTTTATGTTGGCAGCTGGAAAGCCTGAGATGATTACTCTAGCGAGGAAGATAATTTCTTCGGTTTTAATAGGAATTGCAATTATTTATGGTTCCTATTTTTTGGTCGGCTTGTTTTTGCGGTCAATCGGTCTAGCTGGTTGGACAAGAGATATATATGAAGATTGGTGGAGAAAGGGAGTGTTTACCGTGGACTGTAAAGTTTATCTGACGCCTTCTCCACAAAATGGCCAGCCATCGGGACCGCCGCTTCCTCCAGACTAGTTGTCTACAGAATGGTTTGACACTTATAATTAGCTATGCTTTATTAGATATAAGATTATCTAGAGCTGGGCGCTGTTTTGTATTTTTTATGCACCCATAGCTCAACCGGTAGAGCAGGGCGCTCTTAACGCCAAGGTTGCAGGTTCAATTCCTGCTGGGTGCATTGTCTTATGCTTGATAAAAAAGAAGTTGGTAAATTAGGAGAGGAGATTGCTGTTAAATTTTTGAAAAGTAAGGGTTATAAGATTTTAGACAGGAATTTTGAGAAGCAAGTTGTTTCATTGAAGTTCGGGGAAATTGATATTATTGCCCGTAAAGATGGGGTGATTATATTTTGTGAAGTCAAAACTCTTTCTAGCGAGAAGGGTTTTTCTCCAGAGCAAAGGGTGAATCTTAAAAAGGTAGAGAGGATCGCCAAGCTGGCTGAGATTTGGTTAGACGAGCAAGGAAAGGGACAAGAGGTAAGATGGCAGATTGACCTTTTGGCAATTGTTTTAGATTTTAACTCTCGCAGAGCCAAAGTTAAGTGTTTTAAAAATATTTAAATTTTCTAATTAAGGATGAAATCTTTAATTTATTTTAGGAATTATTTAGTGTAAGGCTTGGCGCGAGGTTTGATTTTGTGTTTGCTCGTTTACTCACAGAAATAAGATTTTCCTTGACAGGATTTTCTTTTTTGATAGAATACAAGAAGAAGAAGAGGTCCAAGGAGTTGGACTCTTTTTTCTGAATATATTTAATTTTAATATTTTAACTCGTTTGGTATTGTTTAAGCCAGCTGAACATAAATTATGGAAGATTTAAAAGCTCTCGCCTCTTCTATCTCTCAGATTGCTGAAGAAAAAGGAATTTCTTACGAGATAGTGATTGGCGTTATTGAGCAAGCCTTGGCGGCTGCTTATAAAAAAGATAACGATAGAAAAGGTGAAAATATTTTGGCAAAGCTAGAATCAAAAACTGGTCAAGTAAAATTTTGGCAGGTGCTTGAAGTGGTTGATGATAAGATGATTTATTCTGAAAAGGAGTTAGAAGAGTCCAAGGAGAAGCAAGAGGAGCAGGCCCATTCCCCTAATATTTTATCTGACAAAGCAAAAAGAGAGAAAGACGAAGGAGAGGTTTCAGAAGAAGGAGAAGAGAAAAAAATTCGTTTTAATCCTAAAAGACATATTATGTTCGCAGGCGCTAAGAAGAAAAAGCCGAAGATAAAGGTGGGAGAAGAAATACTAGTTCCACTTGAAGCAGAGGTTAGTTATGGAAGAATCGCTGCCCAAACAGCGAAGCAAGTTATCTTACAACGCTTAAAGGAGGCAGAAAGAACAGCTGTTTTAGAGGAGTATAAGGCAAAAGAAGGAGAAGTCTTGTCAGGTATTGTTCAGCGAATAGAAGGAGATAATATTTTTTTTGATATTGGCAAGGCGTTAGGAGTCTTGGCTTTGGCTGAGCAGATACCAGGTGAAACATATGTTGTTGGCCAACGTTTTTTTCTTTATTTGAGAGCCGTGGAAGAAGGGGCAAGGGGGCCAACAATAATTCTTTCTCGTTCTTATCCAAAATTTGTGACTAAGTTGTTTGAGATTGAGGTGCCGGAGGTCTCTGCCGAACAAGTGGAGATCAAAAGCATTGCCAGAGAGCCAGGTTTTCGAACAAAGATTGCCGTAACTTCTACGGAAGAGGGAATTGACCCTATTGGGGCAATGGTTGGTCAGCGCGGAACAAGGGTAATGGCGGTTATTAATGGGTTGGGCGGCGAAAAAATTGATATTATTCAGTGGTCAAAAGAGCCAAGCGATTTTATCAGTAATGCTTTGTCTCCAGCTAAAATTTCAGAGATCAAGATTGAAGAGAAGGGAAAAGCAATAGCGATTGTTCCAGAAGACCAGCTTTCATTAGCTATTGGTAAAGGCGGACAAAATGTCCGCTTAGCCGCTCGATTGACTGGTTGGAAGATTGATATTAAGACAGAGGGCGCTAAAGAGATAGTGAAGATAGAGGAGCTGGAAGAGGAGCCGAAGAAAGAGACAAAGAAAAAAGTTAAGACCAAGAAGGCTAAAGGAAAGAGCAAAAAGAAAGATAAAGAGTAAATTTTGAATTAATTATAAAATTATGAGTCTTATTTATATTCCTTTTATTGTTGCTATTTTAGCTCTTTTTTTCGTTTTTTTTCTAATAGAGCGTTTGAAAAAGAGTAGTTCAGGCGGAGAAAAGATAAAAGCAATAGCTGAGGCTATCAGAGAAGGTGCAAAAGCTTTTCTTAAAAGAGAATTTATAACAATGCTTTTAATTTTTCTTTTGATAGCAATAGGATTAGGTTTCTTGACTAAAAGCCTTTCTTCGCCTTTAATTTTTCTAGCAGGCGCTTTTGTCTCTAGCTTAGCAGGATATATCGGAATGATGGTCTCGACTATTGCTAATCTAAAAACTACTTGCTCGGCTCAGAAAAGTTTTTCAAAATCATTTAAAACAGCAATTTGGGGAGGCCAGGTAATGGGATTTCTAGTGGTTGGATTGGGCCTTTTAGGAATAGTAATTATTTGGATGATTTTTGAGGATGCTAACCTTTTAATTAATTACGCGCTGGGTGCTTCTTTGGTTGCTCTGTTTATGAGGGTCGGTGGGGGGATTTTTACCAAAAGTGCTGATGTCGGAGCTGATTTAGTTGGTAAGATTGAGAAGGGCATTCCTGAAGACGATCCGCGGAACCCTGCTGTTATCGCCGACTTAGTTGGAGACAATGTTGGAGATATCGCTGGGATGGGGGCTGACCTTTTTGAGTCTTATGTTTCAACGATTATTGCTGCCGCGGTTATCGGAATCATCGCTTTTGGCCCAAAAGGAATCATTCTGCCGCTACTTTTAGCCAGTGCTGGTATTATTTCTTCAATTATAGGAACATTTTTTGTTAGAGTTTCTGAGACATCTGAACAACAAGATTTTTCAAAACAGACAGAGAGTGTTAGGAAGGCAATGGAAAGAGGAATAATTGTGGCTAATATTTTAATGGCAACTAGTGCCTATATTTTAATTTCTTTGTTTTTTGATAATCTTAATCTTTTCTGGCCGATTCTATTTGGTCTTCTCACTGGCTGGCTAATTGGCAAAACGACAGAGCATTATACTTCAGAAAAGAAGAAACCGACTTTAACAATCGCTCGTGCGGCGAAAAGCGGTTCCCCTAGCGTTATTATTGAAGGCTTAATTGTCGGGATGAAAAGCACGGTGATTCCAGTGCTTGCTGTTGGAGCGACTATTGTTCTATCTCATCACTTTGGCGGACTTTATGGTATTGCCTTGGCTTCATTAGGTATTCTTGGAGTATTGGGAATTAATCTTTCAACTGATTGCTATGGCCCAATTGCTGATAATGCCGCTGGTATTGCAGAGATGGGAGGATTAGCGCCAGAAGTTCGTCAAAGAGTGGAGGCATTAGACGCTGTCGGTAATAGTACAGCTGCTATTGGAAAGGGATTTGCTATTGGAGCGGCTGCTCTGGCTGCCTTGGCTTGGCTGGTGACATATTCTCAAAGGATTGAGCTTGCTTCTATTAATCTTTTAGACCCAACGGTTTTGGCTGGTATTTTTATTGGCGCGATGCTGCCGTTTCTTTTCTCTGGCTTAACAATGAAAGGGGTGAGCCGAGGTGCCCTAGAGGTGGTCGAAGAAGTTAGGCGACAATTTAAGGAAAAAATCGGATTAATGGCTGGAACGGAAAAACCTGATTATCGAGCTTGCATTGATCTGGTCACGAAACGAGCTCTCAAAGAAATGCTTTTGCCCGGCATATTAATCGTTGCGGCACCAATTCTTGTTGGTCTATTTTTAGGGAAAGAGGCGGTTGCTGGCACCTTAGTGGGCGCCTTAAGTACAGGATTTTTAATGGCTATATTTATGGCAAATTCCGGAGCAGCTTGGGATAATGCTAAAAAATATATTGAAGCTGGAAATTTAGGGGGGAAGGGTTCAGATGCCCATAAGGCGGCAGTGGTTGGAGACACGGTTGGTGACCCCTTTAAAGATACGGCTGGGCCATCTTTGAATATCTTGATTAAGCTAATCAGCATTGTCGCCCTAATATCGCTTACTCTTTTCACATAATAGCCATTATCACTAATCACTAATCACTAATCACTAATCACTAATCACTAATCACTAATCACTAATCATTAGTTACTGATCATTGGTAATTAATCGTTGATTAATGAGACATCGTAGATTTTAAACATCTCCGTATCTACATATATTATTAATTATTTTTTTATGGAAATTTCTATTAACGATATTGAAGAAACTAAAAAAGAAATAAAAGTTGTGGTTCCTTTTGAAGAATTTAAGAAATTTATCGGGCGAGCCGAAAAAGAGATAATTCAAAATTTTGAGACAAAAGGATTTCGTAAAGGGCAAGCGCCGAGAGAGATGGTTATTCAAGAGATTGGGCAGAGTAAGATTTTGGAGAAAGCTGCTCATTTAGCTGTTGAGGCTTTTTACCCTCAAGTTATTAAAGAAGCTAAGTTGGATCCCTTGGGTTCGCCAGAGCTTGACATCTTAAAGCTGGCTCCTAATAATCCCTTAGAATTTAGAGTAAGGATCTTTATAATGCCAGAAATAAAATTACCTGATTATAGCAAGATAGCTGGGCAATTTAAAAGACAGGAAGTGATTGTTAAAACTGAAGAAATAGAGCAAGCTTTTAAACAACTTCAAGAGATGAAAGATAAGATACCGGAAGAGCATCGGGATAAGATAGACTTTAGTAAACCAGAAGAATTAAAGCAAACGCTTCGTAAACAAATAGAAAAAGAGAAAGAGTTAGCTGAGAGACAGAGGATAAGAGGTGAGATTCTAGATGGGATCGTTAAGGGTTGCTCTTGGAGCGTACCAGAGATTCTTATCTTAAGAGAGAAGCATAGGGCGATGGAAGACCTAAAGAGAAAAGTTTCAGAAGTTCTTAAAATGTCGTTTAAGGATTATTTGGAAAAAGTTAAAAAGACGGAAAAAGAGTTAGAGGAATCTTTGATTCCCGAGGTTACAGGGAGGATTAAGAAGACTTTAATTTTAAGAGAGATTCAGAAGAAAGAGAAGATTGAGGTAAGTGAAGAAGAATTAAAAGAAGAAATTGATATCTTTTTAAAACACCCCGCTAACCAGAAAGTTGAGAAAAGCATTGACCAAGTAGCCTTAAAGGGGTATCTTAAAGAAAGAATGGAGCAGGAGAAAATCTTGCAATTTTTAGAGAAAATAAGTAATTAAGCAATTAAACAAATGAATTTAATCCCTACAGTTACAGAGAGGTTTGGTTCAAGAGAAAGGGTTTATGATATTTATTCTCGGCTCTTAGAAGATAGAATTATTTTTCTAATCGGTCCAGTTTCTGATATGGTAGCTAACTCAATTATCGCTCAGATACTTTTTCTCTCAAGCAAAGATCCTAAAAAAGAGATTAAGCTTTATATCAATAGTCCAGGTGGCTCAGTTACTGCTGGTTTAGCTATCTTTGATACTATGCAATATATTGATTGTCCAATTTCTACTGTTTGTGTTGGTTTAGCAGCCTCAATGGGCGCTGTTCTCTTAGCAGCTGGAACCAAAGGGAGAAGATTTGCTTTACCAAATAGCGAGATTTTACTTCATCAAGTTGCTGGCGGGGTGAGTGGCGAGGCGACAGCTATAGAAATCACAGCGAGACAGATTATAAAGATAAAAGAGAAGATTAATAGAATCCTTGCGAAATTAACTAACCAACCATTAAAAACCATTATTAAAGATACGGATAGAGATTTTTATCTTTCTGCTCAAGAAGCTAAAGCTTATGGATTAATTGATCTTGTGATAGAATCAAATAAAAAGAAAAAAGACAATTAATCCCTTTACAAGCAATTTTTTTCTTGATAAGCTTTAAAATATATTAATTAAACTTGGAATTTGGTGATTCATAAAATTTATTTAATATTTACAATGTTTTACCAGTTTTTCACTAAAAAATATGACTCAATTTACCCTATTAGCAGTGGGCTTCATTGCCGTTGTCTTGGGTTCAATCTTAGGATATCTAACTCGCCAGTCCATTGCCAGAAAGCAAATTGGCAGCTTAGAAGTAAGAATTCAAAAGAGAATTGCTCAAAGTAGGAAAGAAGCCGAAGCGATCGCGGCTGAAGCTAGCCGCAAATCTTCTGAGATAATCGAAAAAGCCAGAGAGGACGAGGAGCTTCGAAAAGGAGAGCTTCTTAAGACGGAGAGATTTCTTTTAAAGAGGGAGAATAATCTCCAAACAAGGATTGCTGATTTAGACGGGAAAGAGAAAAAAATTTATCAGAAAGCAGATGAAATTAAAGAATTAAAAGAAAGACTAGATTCTTTAGTAAGCCAAGAAATTCAAAAATTAGAGGATATTTCTCAACTTCGTCGCGAAGAGGCAAAAAAAGAACTTATGACGAGGGTGGAGCAAGAGTCTCAAAAGGACATCTTAGAAAAAATGCTTCACTTAGAAAAAGACGGAGAAGAGAGGTTTAAAATAAAAGCTAAAGAGATTTTAGTTTTAGCGGTTCAGAGGTGTGCTCTTCCCCAAGTTCAGGATATTACAACAAGCACGGTTTCCATCCCTTCTGATAAGATTAAAGGAAGGATAATCGGAAAAGAAGGAAGGAATATTAAGGCCTTTGAAAAGGCGACAGGGGTTGAGGTAATAGTTGATGAGACTCCTGGGGCGATAACTATCTCTGGCTTTAGTCCATATAGGCGACATGTTGCTCAAAAAGCGATGGAAAGATTGATTAAAGATGGCAGGATTCAACCAGCGAGAATAGAGGAGATAGTTGGTCAGATAGAAGAAGAGGCGAGTCAGCAGATGAAACAAGCAGGAGAAACAGCTATTTACGAGACTGGAGTTCTCAATCTTGAGCCAAAACTAATTGAGTTTTTGGGACGATTGCGTTTCAGAACCAGCTATGGACAGAATGTTTTGCTTCATTCTATTGAGGTTTCATTGTTGAGCGGAATGTTAGCCGAAGAAATCGGAGCCGATGTTCGGGTGGCTAGAAAAGCTGGACTTCTCCACGATATTGGCAAGGCGATGGATCATCAGGTTCAGGGTTCTCATGTTGATATTGGTATTAAGATTCTAGAAAGATTCGGAACCGAGAAAGAAGTAATCTCTGCGATGAAGTCTCATCATGAAGAATATCCTTATGAAACCCTTGAGTCTCGTATCATTCAAACCGCTGACCAGATTTCTGGAGGTAGGCCTGGTGCCAGGAAAGACACTCTTGAGAACTATCTTAAACGATTAGGCGAGCTAGAAGGAATTGCTACTTCTTTCACTGGAGTTGAAAAAGCGTACGCTATTCAGGCTGGTAGAGAATTAAGGGTTTTTGTCAACCCTAGAGAGATTAATGATTTGGCGGCTCAAAAATTGGCTAGAGATATTGCTGGCAGGATTGTTGAAGAGCTAAAATATCCAGGAGAGATTAAAGTTATTGTTATTCGAGAGAAAAGAGTGATAGAATATGCTAAGTAAACTGATTAGGACGGAGATAAGAATAAAAAGGTCGAGTCAAAAAGTATAAGTTAAATGAAAGAGAAAAACATGACAAAACAAAATTTAGTTGAAATTTTAGCCCAGAAGTCTGGCCTTTCTAAAACAGTGTCAGCAGAATTTTTGAACACTCTTTTAGACGAGATTGGCAAATCGTTGGCTAAAGGACAAGAGGTGGCCTTAACTGGTTTTGGTAAATTTTTAGTAAGCAAAAGGAAAGCTAGAACGGGGCGCAATCCTCAGACTGGTGCTTCCATTAAGATTGCCGCCACAACAGTCCCAAGATTTAAAGCAGGTAAGGCGTTGAAGGACACAGTGAGATAAGTTTTTGTAAATTAAAAACCACCCTAGTTTTTGTCGCTTTAAAGAAATAAAGCAACATTGGGTGGTTTTTAATTTTTATTTTTAATCTGACAATCTGCTATTTGTTGCTTTAGAATTAAAAGAAGTAGAAACATATTCTTGAATTAAGAAGTTAAAAATAAAGAGTTCGTGTCTAAGGCTGCTGGAGCGGGTGAAGGGAATCGAACCCTCATCATTTGGTTGGAAACCAAAAGCTCTACCACTAAGCTACACCCGCCTAATTTTACTAAAAATTATATATTAATTTGACTCAATATGCAATAAAAGATGCCAGAGACATTCTATAGATCCACAAATGTTTAATATCTACTTTTTGTAAAATTTGACTTTAAATTAAAGATTGCTATAATTAAGAAACTCGTTAAAAAATCTAAAAGTTGAATTAAAAAAATTTAAAAATTGGTTAATCGGGAAGACTTAATCAATCGATTGTTTTATTATTAATTTATTTAAGTGGCGCAAAATAAAAATATGACAATACAGAAATTTAGCATAAGTGAAGCGATTCGCTTTGGCTGGGAAACAACAATGAAGAATCTTGGTTTTTTTATCGGTCTTTTAGCAGCTTCATGGGCGTTTTTTATTGCTCTCTTTTTTGCCATGAGAATGGCCCTAGAAGTGAACATTTTTTTAGGGGTTATTCTTCATATTTTCTATTATGTTTCGACAATAGTAATTTCAATGGGATTAGTCAAAATTGCTTTAAAATTTTATGATAACGAGAAGGGCAAATTTAGTGATCTTTTTTCCCAGTATCGCTTGTTTTTCAACTACCTCTTTGCTTTAATCCTCTATGCTTTGATTATTTGGGGCGGAACATTGCTATTAATTATCCCTGGAATTATTTGGGGAATTAAGGTTTGGTTTTTTGATTACCTCGTTGTTGATAAGAAATTAGGACCAATCAAAGCTCTTAAAAAAAGCTCTGCCATTACCAAAGGATTTAAATGGGATTTACTAGGCTTCTTTTTCGTTGCCTTTGTCATTAATTTACTTGGAGTGCTTTTCTTGTTGATTGGTTTATTTGTGACTATTCCTGTGACAATGATGGCCACGGTTTTTGTCTATCGTAAGCTTTTGGCTCAAGCAGAAGCTACTCCAGAGATATAAAAAAGGTTGTCCCCTCTTTTAGATCTTCCTATATTCGGGGCACCCAGACTCGAACTGGGATTAAATCCTCCCAAAGGACTCGTGCTACCAATTGCACTATGCCCCGCTATGTTGAATATTAGCGGATTTTTTTAGTTTTGTGAAGACTTTGGATAATTTCAGAAGATAATTGTGGGGAAAAATAAAGATTATTCTTTTTCTAGAAATATGCTAAAATAAATAAGATTTTAGTTTAGAGATAAAAAAAGAGTTAATCGAGGGGGGGGGCTTAGACCCCACTTAAAAATATTAACATCAATATCGTAAATAATCATTAAAATGCCTTAGGGGCTCTAGTAGGATAGCGTCATACAAGAATTTCTGTTTTTTACTTATTTTATGCTATAATAATTTTAATGACTATTAACGAATTTATTAAAGAAAGGTCACATTTGGTTTGGTATACTAAAAATTTTGATAACCTCTCTAAAGAATCGATTATAGAACACGTTTTGAATTATGGAGAATGGGAGGACATCCAAAAAATGATTTCTATTTTGGGAATTAAAAAAGTTTCTGAAATTTTCCAAAAAACTGCTTTTAAAAAAAGAAGCAATTATCATCCAAAAACAAAACATTATTTTAACCTCTATTTTAACAAATATGCAAAAGCTATATAAAGAGGTTTTGACAATTGAGCAGGCAAAGTTATTACCTCTATTAAAAAAGTTTCCCGATTTTGGTTTGGTCGGAGGAACTGCTATCGCACTCCAAATTGGCCATCGTGAATCTATTGATTTTGATTTATTTATATTAAAACCATTTGAAAATATTGAAATTAAGAGAAAAATTCAAAATATAGGAAAAATAGATAGAGTTATCCGAGATGAAAATAATCAATTTACTTTTTTATTGGGCACTGTTCAGTTTACTTTTTTCTATTACCCGTTTCAAATTAAATACGAGAAAAAAATTGACGATATTATTATGATGCCTACTCTTTTAACTTTGGCTACTATGAAGGCGTATGCGCTAGGAAGAAGAGCAAAATGGAAGGATTATGTTGATTTATATTTTATCATAAAGAGTTTTCATAAAATTGATGACATTGTCAAAAAAGGAAAAGATATTTTTGAAGGAGAATTTAGCGAAAAGCTTTTTCGAGAACAACTGTCTTATTTTAAAGACATCGATTATTCAGAAGAAATTGTATATAAAAAAGGATTTAAGATTAATAATGAAATTATTAAAAAAGAACTAGTTGATATTAGCTTAAACTAAGGTTTAATAATCCCTAAATTAAATGGCGTCAGGACTGAACTATATTATCTAAAAATTAAAGAAAAATAATGAGTAATTATTTCTCCCAATTAAATATTTTTTCTCAGTGTAAGAAATACAATATTCCCCTTCGGCAGTGTCCTCAATTCCTTTTTGTGATTATGGGTTTTGGGATTATGCTTTTCAGTATCACTTTTTATACTATTGGCGAACGTCACGTGACAGATCCTAGAATGGTTGCGATTGCTGTTCTTTTGGTCTCTATATTCTTGATGATTATTGCTTTCACGATTACTCATAGTTTTGAGAATTTAGCTGAAGCTAATAGAATAAAGGCAGAGTTCGTTAATATTGTCTCTCATCAACTACGGGCCCCGCTAACTAATTTAAAGTGGGCGATTCAATCTTTATCCTCTGAGAAATTCAGTCAAGCTCTTTCTGATTATTCTACTGAATATTTTGATGCGATTAAAGAGAATGGTGCTCGAATGGAAAAACTAATAGATGATTTGCTTATTATAACTCGTTTAAAAGAGAAGGGGGTCCGGGACAAAAAATCAAGTTTTTCTTTGGCAGCATTAACCCAAGAGGTTGTCTCAGAACATAAGTCATTTATCAAGGCCTCTAATTTAAACATAGACTTAAAGACACCCGACGACCTTCTTGATGTTTTCGCCAGTCGCTTTCTTGTTAAAATAGTAATAGAAAATTTAGTTGGTAATGCCATCCGTTACAGCAAAGGAGGTGATAAGATATTTATTGAATTAGAGGCATCAACTAAAAAAGTAAAGTTTAAGATAAGGGATCAGGGAATAGGTATTTCTAAAAAAGATCAAAAATATATTTTTCAAAAATTTTTTCGCGCTCAGAATGCCGTTAAGAGAAAGGTCTACGGAACCGGTTTAGGGCTTTTTATTGTTAAATTAATTTTAGATGGCATAAAGGGAAAAGTTTGGTTTGTTTCTAAAGAAAAGGAAGGGTCTGCTTTTTATTTTACTTTACCGACGAGACAATAATAAAATAATTAAACGATTATAATTAAATTATTAATATTATGAAAAAAATTCTATTCATTGAAGATGAAGCTATTATCCAAAAAACATTAGGAGAATCTTTACGAAAAGAGAATTATGAGATACAGTCCGCGCTTGACGGGGAAATCGGTTTAAGGTTGGCAAAAAGCGAAAAACCAGATTTAATCCTCTTAGACATTGTTCTTCCCAAGAAAAACGGACTGGAGGTTTTAGAAGAATTGCACAAAGATGAGGCAACAAAAAACATTCCTGTTATTATTTTAACTAATTTAGAGAATGTCGGAGAAGTAGAAAAAGCCATTAAGTTTGGGGCGACGACTTATTTAGTGAAAGCTAATTATAGTCTGGACGAGGTAGTTAAAAAAGTGAGAGAAGCGTTAGCTTGATTAACAGTGAGTTAAAACTTTGTTGACGCGAGTTAGAATATAATTAACATCAGGTTATTTTGCATCTATCTTGTATAAAGCTTTGAGTTAATCTTGTTTGAAATCTTAGGTAAATCATCTATGAAAATTGATCCCGAACAAATAAATACTTTTTTAGTAGATGCCGAGATGTTGACCGCTGACGAATTTACTAATGTCCAAAAAATCGCTAAAGAGAGAAATCAGAGCATAGAAGATGTTTTGCTTATTAATAATTTTATCTCCCAGGAAGATTTAATGCGATTAAAAGCATATGTTACGGGAGTTCCTTTTGTTGATTTAGAAAAAACAGTTATTCCTCATAAAGTTTTAGAGATTATTCCTGAGCCTATCGCTCGCTCTCACAATATAGTAGCCTTTAGAAGGCAAGAGAGGAATTTAGAGGTGGCGATGCTTGATCCAGAAAATCTCCAAACAATTGATTTTATAAAAAAGAAGTCAAATTTGAAGATTTTACCACGACTAACCACTGCCGAGGGAATTAAAAATGTTTTGTCCCAGTACAGGAAGACCCTAGGGGCTGATTTTAAAGAATTAATTAAAGGAGACGTAAGCGGGATAAAAGCAATTTCCTCAAAGACAAAAGATGGAGACAAGAGAGAGCGGTCTTTAGAAAAGGTAGCTCAAGAGATACCAGTGGTAAGGATAGTCGAGACTCTTTTAAAGCATGCTGTTTTGGACAGGGCCTCAGACATTCATATTGAACCATTAGAAAAAGAGGTAATGGTTCGCTACAGGATTGACGGTATTCTTCGGGATGCGATGATATTGCCAAAACAGATTGCCCCGGGTATTATTGCTCGAATAAAAATTCTTGCTGATCTTAAATTAGATGAACATCGTTTGCCTCAAGACGGGCGTTTTAAATTTACAAATAACGGTGATAAATATTCTGTAAGGGTTTCTGTTTTACCAATTTTAGCTGGAGAGAAAGCGGTTCTTCGCCTCTTAGCTGAAGGCAGTAAAGGGTATTCTTTAGAGGAGCTTGGATTAAGAGGACAGGCGATTGAGTATGTTCAGGTGGCGATTAAAAAACCCACGGGCATGATTTTAGTTACTGGACCGACTGGCTCGGGTAAAACAACCACTCTTTATTCTATCTTGGAAATCTTAAATGTTCCAGAGATTAATATCTGTACAGTAGAAGATCCTGTTGAATACCGAATGCCTAGAATCAACCAAACTCAAGTGAGGACTAATATTGGACTCTCGTTTAGCAATGGACTCCGATCTTTGCTTAGACAAGACCCAGATATTATTATGGTTGGTGAGATTAGAGATAAAGAGACTGCTGCTTTAGCAATTAATGCCGCTTTAACTGGGCATTTAGTCCTTTCTACCTTGCACACTAATGATGCAGCTGGCGCTATTCCTCGGCTTATTGATATGGGGATAGAACCCTTTTTGATTGCTTCTACTTTAAATCTAGTTTTGGCTCAGCGTTTGGTTCGAAAGTTATGCGATCAGAAGGAAGAGTATGAGATAAAGGGCGCGGAGACAGACAATCTTTTTAAACATTGTGATGAAGAGCGGATTTTAAGCGTTTTAAGAGAGGAAAAGCTAATTAAAGGCAGGCAAAAATTTTCTGATGTAAAATTTTATCATCCCAAAAAAAATAAAAGCTGTCCAAATGGGTATAAAGGAAGGTGTGGGCTTTTTGAGGTTTTACCTATTTCTGAAAGCGTCAAGGAATTGATTAGCGAGGGGGTTTTTTCTGCCCAAATTCAAAAAAGAGCCGTTAAAGAAGGAATGAGAACCATGATAGAGGACGGTTTTATTAAGGCAACTCAAGGGGTTACTACTATAGAAGAGGTTCTTAGAGTAATAATGGAATAACTTTTTAAGATAACTTTATCTAATGCCAATTTATAATTATATTGCTAAATCTTTCAAAGGGGAGGGAAAGAAAGGACAGCTAAGCGCTAAGAGCAAAGGAGACCTAGCCCGACTATTAAAGGCAAAGGAGTTTTTTTTGATTTCAGCCGAGCTAGAGGGAAAAGAAAAAAAGAAGATAGAATTTTCAATAAATTTTGGCAAAGTTTCTTTAGTTGAAAAATTAATGATGACGAAAAATTTACAAGTAATGGTTTCGTCAGGAGTTTCTTTGCCAAGAGCCTTAGAGGTTTTGATTCTCCAAACTAAAAATAAATATTTTAAAAAAATTCTTACTGAAATAAAAGAAGACGTTATCAAAGGGATGGCTTTGTCGGTCGCTGTTGCGAAATATCCTAAAATTTTTCCAGAAATTTATCACAGTATGCTTCGAGTTGGAGAGAAGACCGGTAAGATAGAAGAGATGTTGGGTATATTAGCTCTTCAACTAGAAAGACATTATCAGTTAAAATCTAAAGTAAAAGGAGCAATGGTTTACCCAGCAGTTATTATCACAACCATGATCTTGATTGGAATTGTGATGTTGGTGAAAGTTGTTCCTCAGTTAAGTCAAACCTTTATAGAGCTCGGAATAGAATTGCCAGCAATGACAAGATTTGTTATCGGTTTGGGGAACATCTTTATTGAATATTGGTATTTAGTAATTCTAATTTTTGCTGGACTTCCTTTTTTGATTTTAGCCCTAGCCAGGACAAAGCAGGGCAAGATAGGTTTAGATCGTTTATTCTTGCGTCTCCCTATCCTCTCAGGCTTACTTAAAAAAATAAACTGCGCTTACAGTTCTTTGGCTCTAAGCGCAATGATAAAAGGAGGCGTTCCTATTGTAACCGCTCTTGAAATTTCTTCTGGTGCTGTTAGTAACACCTACTTTAAACAAGCATTGCGGGTGTCGGCCAAGAAAGTTCAAAAAGGAGAAAAGCTTTCAACAGCGATGTCTGTCTTTCCTAATCTTTATCCACAGCTTTTTTTACAGATGCTTCAGATCGGAGAAGAGACTGGGGAGACATCAAACATGTTGGCGAAATTAGCTGATTTTTTTGAAGAACAAGTAAATAATGCCACCAAAAATATGTCTGCTGTTATTGAGCCTCTCCTTTTGCTTATTATAGGAGGGGTGGTAGGGTTTTTTGCCATTTCAATGATCCAGCCAATCTATTCAATAATGGGGGGGATGTAGCATCTATTGAAATCAGATTTCAATATATTTCAAAAAATTAACTATTCAAAATTCAAAATTGATTCAAAGCCTAGAATTTAAAACTCAGAATTCAAAACTCGGCTTCACACTTATAGAGGTTTTGGTGGCGTCTTTTTTAATCTCTATTGTTTTTCTAGGGATTTTTGGAGGATTTCAGTTGGCGATAAGAACTGTTTCTCAATCAAGAGCCCAAATGGGCGCTGTCTATTTATCAAATCAACGAATAGAGGAATTGAGAAATTTGCCTTTTTCAGAAATTCGGACTGGTGAAAATTTTATTACCCTTAATGATGTTGTTTATAATATTCAAACTTTGATTGAACGTTATGACGATTGTGCTGATGGCACAATAGAGGGTTTTGATTGCGAAGGTCTAGTTGCCTTAGTAGACACTAGCCCTGATGACTACAAGAGAGCCACAGTAAGGGTTTCTTGGACAGAGAGCTGGGGAGGAGAGATAATTTTGATGACTGTTGTCGCTGCCGAAGGATTAAGAACAGGAGAAGGCAAAGGCGCTTTAAGGATTGCCTTGAGCGACAGCTTGGGACAGCCAGTAGAAGTCAAAATTGGAGACCAGCTTCCTCCTTGCCCAGCTGATGCCATTCATATCACTAACTATGAACTAGGGCTTAATCAATGCTACGGCACTGACCTAAATAATCCAGGAGTTCGCCTTCTCATCTTAGACGCCTCGCGAACCCCAAATGATTATAGAATTATTATCCAGAAACAGGGTTATGCGAAGACGCGGACATTTAAGCCAGGAGAGAAGTGGAACGATTTAATAATTGCTACGCCATTGAGAAGAAATCCTACTATTAGAGAAGGAGAGGTCTATCCAATTACTTTTGTTATTGATAGGACGAGCGATTTAACGATTCGGACTCTTCTTCCTTGGGGAGGAGGTAATTTTTTTGATACTTTTTTAAATCAAGAAAATATCTCTAAAATTAACAATCTTATTGTGAGCGATAAAGAGGTAAAATTGGCAATGAGTTCTCCTCTTAATTATTTTGATTCTGGTTATCTAGTATCTAGTCCCGTCTCGCCTGAAGCGATGACGGAATGGCGCCAGCTTACTTGGTCTGATTTTGAGGGATTAGGGACTGACATTAAATACCGTCTTTTCTATACCACTAATACTGAGTGGTATTTAGTCCCTGATAAGGATTTACTTGGTAATTCTTTGGGCTTTGATTCCTCGCCTGTTGATTTGAGCGGATTAGATCCTTCTCAGTTTCCTAGATTAAAGATAAGAGCTGATTTTTTGACTAATGATTTAGAGAAAACACCTATTCTTTATGAATGGGAGCTTTCTTGGAAAGACGGTCAGGCGACCCCCATCTCCAATGTTAACTTCTCTTTGAGGGGCGACAAGATTGTTGGTACTGATATGGAAGAGCAACCGATTTATAAATATTTAGGTAATCATTCCACAGATTGGCAGGGAGAAAAACTTTTATCTGATATGAGGGCAGATAGCTATCATTTTTTTGATTTTAAAAAAGGGGGTCAACTATTAAGCTTGAACCAAGAGTTAAGCCCAATGCCTTTTAGTCTCTTACCAGGGGAAAAAGCTTCTTTTGCTCTTTATTTAGAATCAGAGAATTCTTTATTAGTTAAGGTTCGAGATTTCTTGACCGGAAAACCAGTTTTTGGGGCAACGGTTCGTCTCTCTCATGGTTTGCTAGGCTACTCTGAAATTCAAAGTACTAACATACAAGGAGAAGCATTCTTTATTCCCTTAGAAGCGGCTCTGGGTTATGAATTAAATATTCAAGCAATCAATTGTTATGAAAAGAATTACTCTATTAACATTTCAGGAAATGTTTATAAGAGTTTAAGTATAGAAAGATATGAATAAAACCCTAGGCTTTACATTGATTGAAACCTTGGTTGCTATTACCATTTTCGGTCTTTTAACAACGGCTTTGTTTAGTATGATTCCTTTTCTCTATCGTATTGATACTTATATTTGGCACCAGGCCTACGCTATTAATGAGGCTAGGAGAGGGGTTAGGGTGATGATTAGAGAGATTAGAGAGGCTCGAGTGGGTGAGGATGGCTCTTTTCCAATAGAGAAGGCGACAGATAGTGAGTTCATTTTTTTTAGTAATATTGACGAAGATGAAAGAGTAGAAAGGGTGAGGTATTTTCTAGGAGGGGGACATGAACGAACGCAAACAAAGGAATGCGTAAGTCATGTCAGCGGTGGCTCCTGCTCAGTCGTCTTTTCTAATTTTTATAGCGGCACTCTAGCACGAGCCCAAATCCAAGTAAGCGTTCAGGGTGATTTTGGCTGGATAAACGAATATGCTGAAATTTCTGTTGATGGCCTTGAGCTAGGAGAATTTTGCAAAGATCATGGTGAATGCAATGATTGTTCGGGATTTTGGCAGGGTACGACTTCATTTGATATTACTGACCAAGCACAGGATAATTTTCTTCAGTTTATTGCTGATGCATCTGCAACTGTAGGCGCTTTTTGTGACTGGCGAAAAGAGAATCATTCTATTAAGGCTCAGTTTGTGTTGTCTTGGACAGAGATTATTCCAGGACAGGGAATGAAATTTAAAAGAGGAATAGTGGAGCCAACAGGAGACCCTGTTCAATACTTAATAGAGCAGGAAGAAATTACCATTTTGTCTCGCCATGTCCAAAATAGAGCAGAGGGTCTCGAAAGACGTATTTTTAGATATTTAGATACTAATGGTCAGGAAATTATTGAGAACCCTGCTCGAATTAAAGAAGTTCGTTTAATACAATTTTTTCTAATTGTTAATGTTGAACCTGGTCGTGACCCAGGAAATTATATATTGAAGAGCAGTGTTCGATTAAGAAATTTAAGGTAAAAGGAATATAAAAGAAATAAAAAAAATGAGAAGCAATAAAAACAAGGGTTTCGTGATTACTTATGTCTTGCTTTTTGGTGTTGTCTTTTTAATTCTTTTGTCTGGTCTTCTTAGCTTTATTCTTTCTCAACTAAGGCAGTCTAAGCATGAACTTGCTTATGAGCAAGCTCTTCATATAGCTGAAGCGGGCCTTGAAAGATATCGTTGGTACTTAATTCATAAGTCCCAGGCGCTTTTTGATGGAGCAGAGATTGGCTGTCCCCCTTCTAATTGCCTTGATTGTCTTGTTTGCGAATATGAATTAACTTTTCCTGGCTTGGGAAAAATTGGAAAATATCGCTTAGAGATAGAAGAAGAAAGGGCTTGTGGCGTCACTACGGCAATAAGGGTTATGGCTACTGGATGGACCACTGAATTTCCTGATATTCAAAGAAAGATTTCTGTTCATTATGTGAGGCCAACTGTTGCCGAGTATTCTTATATCTTGAATGATAATGTTTGGGCAGGGGCTGATAGAACTATTATGGGACCCTATCATTCTAATGGAGGGATAAGAATGGATGGCCAGAACAACTCTTTAGTCACTTCAGCACAGGATGAGTGGATTTGTACTGCTTCTTATGGCTGTTCTGTCTGCCCCCTTGTTTGTCAGATTCAGGCAGGAGGAGAATGTCTTTGTCCAGGGGTTTTCACCACGGCTAATGGTAGGGTAGATCTTTTTAGAACTGGAATTTCCCGTTTTGATTTTGAAGGTATTATTATTGAGTTGGGTCGAGTTAAATCTTTGACTCAGCCATTTCCCGAAGGAATGGGCAAGGGGCTTTATCTTCCCCCCTCTGGTAAAAAGGGTTATCATGTTATACTAAAAGGAAGAGAGGTAGAGGTTCGGAAAATCAAGGAATTAACTAGGGTTATGGCTCATGGCACTGAGAAAGGTTGGCATTGGGAGTATTCAATTATTAGCGAGAAAGGTTCGGCAATTAATTATTCCCTGGATGATTGCGGGCTTATTTTTATAGAAGATGATGTTTGGCTTGAGGGAGAAGTAGAGGGAAAGATTACCTTGGTCGTGGCTGATTTAATCACCCATGGTAAAGAGAGAAATGTCTGGTTGAAAGATGATATTATTTATCGGGATGGGGGTAAACCAGACGGTTTTATCTTGATGAGTCAAGGCAATATTCTTATCACTCCCGACTCCCCAGATTATTTAGACTTGCAAGGTGTTTTTATCGCTCAGACTGGTTTTTTTGGTAGAAATCATTATCCCCATACATGGTACCCGAATTATGCTAGAAAAGAGAAGTTAAGAATTTTTGGTACGATAGTTAGTAACGGTAGAGTGGGGACAAAATGGAGTTCTGGAGGGGCATGGGTGTCTGGCTATCGTCAAAGAGAAACTATCTTTAACCCGATTTTAACTTTTAATCCCCCGCCATTTATACCTTCTACTTCTGAAGAATTTAGATTCAAAGGATGGGAAGAAAAGAGATAATCATTAATCATCAATTTATGTTTGATTTTCTTAATTTAAACCCAGGGACTTTTGGATTAGATATCTCTGATTTGTCTTTGAAAATTGTTTACTTAAAAAAGCATAGAAATAAATTAAAGATTAGCGCCTTATCTGAGTCATTCTTAGCTCCCGGTATAATTAAGCAAGGAGAAATAAAAGATAGTGAAAGACTAACTAAAGCCATCAAGCGATTAGTAAAAAAAACAAAAGGTTTAAAGACTAAATATGTGGCCATTTCTCTACCCGAGGAAAAATCATTTGTCCGTTTACTTGAAATGCCACAAATGAACAAAGAAGAGATAAAAAGCGCTGTTGCTTTTGAGGCAGAAAACTATATTCCTTTTAGCCTTGATAAAGTTTACCTTGACTCCCAGATAGTTGAGATGATTGACAAGTCCTCTAAGCACACAGAAGTGCTTTTAGTTGCTTTGCCTAAAAAAACGGTTGACCCTTATGTGAGCATTCTTCAAAAAGCAGGTCTTTTGCCGGTAGCAATGGAGACAGAATCTCAGGCAACAGCCAGGGCTTTAATCAAGGGACAAAAAACAGAAAATCCAGTTTTCATAGCTGACATTGGAGCTACTTGTGCCAATTTTAGTGTTTATTTTGGCAATTCTTTACGCTTCACCTCTTTTATTCCTTTTTCTTCCAATAAGTTAACTGCTGCCATTGTTAAGAGCATGAAAATTGAGCCAGCGGAAGCTAAAAAATTGAAAGTTCTTTACGGTTTTCAGCGAGCAGGAGGTAGGGCGAAAAAGATCTTTCAGGCGTTGCATCCAGCTTTAACCGAATTTTCTGAAGCGCTTAAAAAGCATATTGATTATTATCAGACTTATGCTAAAGATGAAGAATTAATTAGTAGTGACAAGAAGGCGAGAAAGCTTTTACTTTGTGGAGGTGGATCTAATTTACGAGGCTTGGTTAAGTTTTTGTCACAAGAAACAGGACTGATTGTTCAGAAAGGTGATCCTTTGATCAATCTTCCACAAAGAGATAGCCGTGTAAAGAATAAATCAAAAGAATATCTATTAAGATATAGCACGGCGATAGGACTAGCATTAAGAGATTAAATTAATTTAACAATGATAAATCTTCTTCCTCCAGCTGAAAAAGAAAAACGATCTCAGGAAAAACAATTAAAGTTGGCTTGGGTTTTGGGAATTCTGATTATTGCTCCTATCCTCTCTTTTGGTTTAATCTTATTTTCCATTGAGCTCTATATTAATAATCAGATAGAAACCAAAAAAACATTAATTGAGATGGAAAGACAGGGGAATTATCAAATTCAAACTCTTCAGCGAAAGATAGGAGTAATTAATAAAAATTTATTAGCTCTAAATACTTTTTATAAAGATCAATTTATGGTTTCGCTTCTTTTAGAACAGGTATCTAATCTCCTTCAACAGGGCGCTCACTTAAGGGTCTTTTCTTATCACGAAGATGGCTCGCGGGTCATGCTTTCTGGCTATGCTGTTGATGTTGATGACGCTTATAAGTTTAGAGAGCAATTAAGGGAGCAAGAGAATTTTCAGGAAGTTAGTTTTGCCTTGGGCGACTGGTTCCAAGATAAAGGAATAAGTTTTAGGGTGAATTTTATCTTAGTCCCAGAGAGAGACTCGAACTAGAATATAGAAAAGAATTTTTTAGCCTGACGATAAAATGAATCTTCAGCAAAAAAAATATTTTTCCATTTTTATTATAATAGCTATTTTCTTTCTATTGTTTTTTTTATTTATTTTTCCAGTTTTAAGAAATATCATTGAAAATTCGGAAGAGTTGGCTTTTCGTCGTCAGAAATTAGCCTCCATAAGATTATTAGGTCAGGATTTTGAGAATATTCAAAGGAATTTTCGTCTTTATGAAGAAGGATTATCTAAGATGAATAATCTTTTAATGGAAGAATTATTTATTGACCCTGAGATTCCTGTTAGTTTTATTAATTTTTTTAGAGAAGAAGCGGCTAATCTTGACTTGTCCCTGAAGGTTTCTCCAACGGGTTTTTACCAAGGACAAGACAGGACTTGGGACTATATGACTTTTCGAATTAGCGGGGTTGGTAGATTCGTTAATATGATGAGATTTCTTAAAAGACTAGAGAATAGTCGTTGGTTAATAGAAACAGTCACTCTAACTATTGTCAGACAAGAAGAGCTTGGGGTTCAAATAGAAGAAGAGGTGGTTCTTCCAGGGGAATATATTGAAATTAATCTTTTAATAAAGGTTTATGCTCAAAGTTAACCTTAACTTTCAAGGAGTAAAAAGGGGGTTTAGAAAAATAGCTTGGTTCCTAGGAGAAAGAGCTTTTATAAGTTTCATTGTTTTTTTCTTTTTAACTTTATTTATCACTAGCGCAATTTTTTATTATTATGGATTTTTAGCTGCAACAGGAGAGCCATTTCCAGCAGTTAAAATCGTTGAGTTAGACAAAGATATTTATCAAGATTTTTTGGACAATCACAGTCAACGCAAAAGAATATTTTTTGAAATTGATTCTAAGGACTATTTTAACCCTTTTTTTCAAGATTAGATAAATAACTTTTTTCTAATTTAGCTTTTAGTTGGCGATAGAAAAAAGAGAAATCCAATTTTGATTATTTAAAGGGGTTTTTTGTTTTAGAAAAGAATTTAGGGTATACTAAATTTATGTATTCAAAAATTATTTTAAAAAATAGATTAAAGATTATCACTATTCCTAATAAAAGAGTCAATGCGGTAACAGTCTTGGCATTAGTAAAGGTTGGGAGTAAATATGAGGACAAAGAAATAAATGGTATTTCTCATTTTTTAGAGCACATGTTTTTCAAGGGCACTAAGAAGCGACCTAGTCCAATAGCGATAGCAGAAACATTAGATAGAGTTGGCGGAGAATACAATGCTTTTACAGGTGAAGAATATACAGGTTACTATGCTAAAACAGAGGCTTCGCATTTTGACTTAGCTTTTGACTGGGTAGCAGATATTTTTTTAAACTCTCTTCTCCCGCTTAAGGAAGTTCAAAAAGAGAAAGGGGTTATAATTGAGGAGATCAATATGTATTTAGATAATCCAATGATTTCTGTTCAGACGCTATGGAGAAAACTTCTTTATGGAGACCAGCCAGCAGGAAGAGATATCGCTGGCAGTAAATCAAGTGTTCGAAAAATTTCTCAGGAGCAATTATTTAATTATCGGAAAAAGCATTATACGGCTCAAAATACTCTAATCTGTGTGGCTGGTAATTTTAGCCAAGAAAGAGTGATAAAAGAAGTTAAAAAGTATTTTTCTAAATTGGCTCAGGGCAAAAAAATTAAGAAGCCTGCTGTAGTTGAAGAGCAAAATAAGCCAAAATCGTTAATACATTTTAAGACTACTGGTCAAACCCATCTTTGTTTGGGAGTGAGGGCTTATAATCTTTTTCATCCACAAAGATATGTCCTGCAGCTCGTAGGAATAGTTTTAGGAGGAATGATGAGCTCTCGACTTTTTATGGAGGTGCGTGAACGGTTGAGCTTAGCTTATTATATCTCCACGGGGATAGAAAACGATCCAGATACGGGTTTTTTAGTCACTCGAGCGGGAGTGGACAATAAAAATGTAGATAAAGCGATAAGGGCAATTTTAAAAGAATATAAAAAAATATCACAGGAAATGGTCGGACCAAAAGAGATTAAAAAGGCTCGGGATTATATCAAGGGAAAGATGGTTTTATCTTTAGAAGGATCTGACGCTTTGGCTTCTTTTTACAGCATCCAAGAGTTATTAAAAAATGAAATCTTAACTCCAAAAGAGATTTTTAAAGAGATTAATAAAATCCAAGCAGAGGATGTTCTGGCTGTAGCTCAAGATATTTTTCAGCCCAAGAATCTCAATCTTGCCTTGATTGGTCCTCTTAAGGATAAGAGAAGGTTTGAGAATTTATTAAAAGAGTTTTAGCTGTATTTATAATGGAAGAAGAACCAGTTAAAATTGAATATTCAACGCCCTCGGTAAAAGAAAGATTGACTACAAGCGCCCTAGATGTTTCATGGGGAACGATTGTTAAGATTATGCTTGCTTTGGCGACTCTTTATTTTATTTTTTTAATACGGAATATTTTGATTTGGTTAATTTTTGCCTTAATCATATCAATATTATTTAATCCAGCTATTAATTTTTTACAGAAAGCCCGCATTCCTAGGATATTAGCTAGTGTTTTAGTCTATGCAGGCGTTTTTACATTTTTAGGTCTTTTTATCTATGTTTTTGCTTTATTGCTTTTTTCCGAGTTCCAACATCTTTCTCTTTATTTATCAACTTATTTCGAGCAAGTGGTCCCCTATCTTGATGGACTAAGAATAGAAGCTCTAAGGGATTTTGAGACATTTTCTGAGTCTGTAAGTAATGTTCTTCAGGATCTTTCCGGTGATATTTTTATCGCTCTAGGCGCGGTTTTCGGAGGGATTCTTTCCTCGATAGCCATTTTTTCCATCGCTTTTTTTCTTTCTCTAGAAGAGGATGGTCTTGTTAAGACCCTGATGCTTGTCTCTCCAAAAAAATATAAAACAAAAGTTTTAACTGCATGGGATAAGAGTCAGAAAAAAATTGTTTCTTGGTTTGGAGTGCGAATTGCTTGTTGTCTTTTCATAGGGCTAGCGACTGGAATTGTTAGCTATGCTCTAAATATCAGGTACGCCGTTTTCTTCGGTTTTTTTGCTGGCATTTTTAACATTATTATTGTCATTGGTCCACTTTTAAGTGGTGCGGCGATTACGATTTTTATCTTGATTGTTGCCGGCCCACCCCAGGCAGTTATTTTTTTGATTGCTTTTTTAATCGCTCAACAGATAGAGAATAATATTATTATGCCCTCCCTAAACAAGAGGTTTCTCAATCTCTCTCCGTCATTAGTTTTAGTGTCTCTACTAATAGGGGCAACGCTATGGGGTGTTTTAGGGGCAATCCTTGCGGTACCTTTAATTGGAATATTCTTTGAGTTCACTAGAGAATTTCTCGCGGACAAAAGGGAAGAGGATTAACGAACTAGAGATTTTTGGAGTGGAATTAAAAAATTTATTAGAAATTAATTTATTCAATGAAGCAAAAATTATTCCTTTCAACCGCCATAGATTATGTAAATTCGTTTCCTCATATGGGGCATGCTCTAGAAAAGGTGCAGGCAGATGTTGTTGCCAGATATCATCGGATTTTAAATGAAGATGTCTTTTTTTTAAGTGGAACAGACGAGCATTCTTTAAAAAATGTAAAAACAGCCGAAAAGGAGAGGACTTCAGTAAAAGAATTAGTTGATAAAAATTCTAAAAAGTTTTATGAATTGAAAAAGGCTTTTAATCTTTCCTTTGATGATTTTATCAGAACTACCGAAGGGCGCCATATAGAAGGAGCTCAAAAGTTTTGGTTGGCTTGTCAAAAGGATATCTATAAAAGAGAATATCAAGGCCTTTATTGCGTTGGTTGTGAAGTGTTTTTAAAAGAAAAGGAATTGATAGACGGGCTTTGCCCAGAGCATAAAATTAAACCGGAGTTGATAAAGGAAGAAAATTATTTTTTTAAACTTTCAAAATATCAAAATCAATTAAAAAAAATAATTGAAAATGATAGCGTTAAAATAATTCCCCAAACTCGCAAAAATGAAGTACTGAGTTTTATAAATTCTGGGCTTGAAGATATTTGTGTTTCAAGAAAATCAGAGCGTGGTAAGGGATGGGGGATTATTGTCCCCAATGATGCAAGTCAAATCTTTTGGACCTGGTTTGACGCTTTACCAAACTATATTAATGCTTTAGGTTACGCTGATAATAGTGAGGAGTTTCAAGAATGGTGGCAAGAAAATAAAAATATTTTACATATTATTGGAAAAGGAGTTTTAAGATTTCACGCGGTATATTGGCTTGCCTTCCTTCTCTCGGCAAAACTTAATCTACCCAAGGTAATTTTTGCTCACAGCTACTTGACCCTTAATGGCCAAAAGATGTCGAAAAGTTTAGGGAATATTATAGATCCACTCAAGTTGGTTGAAAAATATGGAACTGACGCAGTTCGTTATTTTCTTTTGAGAGAGATTCCGAGTACAAAAGATGGCGATTTTACGATAAAAAGACTTGAAGAGAGATACAATTCAGATCTCGCGGCTGGACTTGGAAATTTTGTTTCCAGAGTTTTGACAATGGTTAAAATGTCAAATTCTAAACCCCAGTCCTTAATGTCTGAGCAAATTCAAAATTCTGAAGTTAATACAGAAATTATTAAAGCCCAAAGAAATTATAAAAAAGAGCTAGAGAATTTTAAGTTTAATCAAGCCCTAGAAGCAATTTGGCAATTGATTGGATTCTCTGATTGTTACATAGAGAAAGAGAAGCCCTGGGAGAGCCCAGAAGACAAATTATCGGTTCTTAATGATTTGTTATTAATTATTAGAGAAGTGGCTAAATTGCTTGAGCCATTTTTACCTCAAACATCCAAGAAAATTTTTGAACAATTAAAGGTCCAAAAGCCCGAACCATTATTCCCTCGACTTAATTAATTATGTTTTTTGATACTCACGCTCATCTTAATTTCACGGATTTTATAAGGGATAGAGATAGTCTCGTTAAAAAATGTCTTAAGAATAATGTTTGGCTTATAAACGTTGGGACTAATTTTTTTACTTCTCAAAAGGCTCTTAATATTGCTCAAGAATATGAACAGGGAGTTTATGCGGCGATTGGTTTACATCCAGGAAACCTAGAGGCAGAATTTACTGAAAACTTAGAATCTGAGACCAAAGGCCCCTTAAAAAATATTATAGGAGAAGAATTTAACTATCAAGGTTATAAGAAATTAGCCCAAGACAAGAAAGTGGTAGCGATAGGTGAAATTGGCTTAGATTATTTCTTGAAACCAGAGAGTAAAAAAAGGCTAGAAAGATTTAAAAAAGAACAAGATTTTTTATTTCATCAACAGGTTAGGCTGGCGAAAGAGCTTGATTTGCCAATGATTTTGCATTGTCGAAGGGCTCATGAGGATTTTTTAAGAATATTGAGAAAATTATATTCTTCTTATGACAGAAAGTTTCAGGGAGTTATCCATTGCTTCACCGGAAACATAGGGCAAGCGAGAAAATATATAGAGCTTGGTTTTCTTCTTGGTTTTAATGGTATTATTTTTAAGTTGAACCTTAAAGATATTATTAAAAAAGTTCCTTTAGACAAAATGTTGATTGAAACTGATTGCCCCTATCTTTCTCCGCCAGGCTATGACAAGAAACGGAATGACCCTCTGGGGGTTAAGTTTGTGGCAGAAGAAATTGCCAGTATTAAAAAGCTTTCTCTAGAAGAGGTCGCTCATCAGACGACTCAAAACGCCCAAAAACTATTTCTAAAAAAGATATGAGTATAGTTGAAGAATATTTGATTAAGAAATCAGTGTGCAGCCCCCTTTGGCTCTAAGCGTTATAAAAGAAAGATTGCTATCAATTTTACTAACAATTTAAATTTAGCCCGAAGTTGCTAGCCGAGACCTGACTTAACTAATCTGGTCGCCAATTAGGCGATTTTTTGGTAGAATAAAGAACCGTGAAGAATTATAATCCAAAACAAATAGAAGGAAAATGGCAGGAGAAATGGGAGAAGGAAAAGATTTTTCAGGCAAAAGATTTTTCAAAAAATCCTAAATTTTTTATCTTAGATATGTTTCCTTATCCATCTGGAGAAGGACTTCATGTTGGTCATCCCCGCGGCTATATCGGTACAGATATAATCTCTCATTATATGAGGATGACAGGATATAATGTTTTGCATCCTATGGGTTGGGATGCCTTTGGTTTACCAGCAGAGAATTATGCTATTAAAACAGGGACACAGCCAGCTGTTTCGATAAAAAAAAATATTAAAAGGTTCAAGGAGCAGATGAAGATAATTGGTCTTTCTTATGATTGGTCGAAAGAGGTTAACACCACAGACCCAGAATATTACAAATGGACACAATGGATTTTTCTTAGATTATTTGAAAAAGGTTTAGCCTATCAATCATATTTGCCGATCAATTGGTGTCCTTCGTGTAAAACAGGATTAGCGAATGAAGAAGTAGTGGAGGGGAAATGCGAAAGATGCGGAGTTATTGTTACTAAGAAAAATATCAGGCAATGGGTTTTAAAAATTACTGATTATGCCGAGGAATTGCTTGATGGCCTAGATAAACTGGACTGGCCAGAGAAGATTAAAGAAATGCAGAAAAATTGGATAGGGAAATCTCAGGGCGCGGATATAATATTTCCAATTAGTAATAGTGATTTAGAGATTAAGGTGTTTACTACTCGCCCAGACACGATTTTTGGAGTAACATTTATAGTTTTGGCGCCAGAGCATAAGTTGGTGGAGAAAATCACTGTTTCTGAAAGATTAGAACAAATTAGACAATATCAAAAAGAAACGAAAGAGAAGTTAGATGTTGATAGGCAGATTGAGGGTAAAGGGAAAACAGGAGTTTTTACCGGAACTTATGCTTTTAATCCAGCCACTAGAGGAAAAGTTCCTATTTATATTGCAGATTATGTTTTACCTCATTATGGCTACGGCGCGACAATGGGAGTGCCGTCTCATGACAGCAGGGATTATGAGTTTGCCAAGAAATTTAGATTGCCTATTAAAAAAGTAATTAAACCTGTTCTTTTGCAATACTTTGTTCGTAATCCAAAAGATATTGCGGCTGGTGCTTCAACTTCATTAAAAATTGAAAGTGATTGCTGGGAGGGAGAAGGAATTTTAATAAACTCTGAACAATTTAACGGAATGGATTCCGAAAAGAGTAGAGAGAAAATTACTAAATGGCTAGAAGAAAGGGGTTGTGGTAAAAGAGCGGTTCATTATAAGCTTAGGGATTGGATTTTTTCAAGACAGAGGTATTGGGGAGAACCAATCCCTCTTATCTTTTGTGAAAACTGTAAGAATAAAATTGAAAAAGGAAAAAATGAAAAAAGAGAATTTAATAAAGGAGAATTATTAAACCCTGGTTGGATTGTTTTATCTGATAAAGAACTTCCCTTAAAATTGCCTAAGTTAGAAAAATATCAACCAACTAATACTGGTGAATCACCACTAGCGCAAGTTAAGGGTTGGAGAGAAACAATTTGTCCTAAATGTGGAGAAAAAGCGAAAAGGGAAACAAATACAATGCCTCAGTGGGCTGGCTCTTGTTGGTATTTTATTCGTTATCTTGATTCAGGAAATAAGGAAAAATTAGTAGGCGAAAAATTAGCCGAATATTGGTTGCCGGTTGATTTTTACGTTGGTGGAGCGGAACATGCGGTCCTTCACCTTCTATATTCTCGTTTTTGGATAAAAGTACTATTTGATCTTAAAATTATTGATTTTAATGAACCATTTTTAAAATTGCAGACAATCGGATTAATCCTGGCGTCTAATGGTCAGAAAATGTCAAAATCGCGAGGTAATGTTATAAACCCTGATCAGATAATTAAGGATTATGGAGCAGACGCCTTTCGGCTTTACGAAATGTTTATAGGACCTTTTGATCAACCGATATTATGGGATTCAAAAGGAATTTTAGGAACAAGAAGATTTTTAGAAAAAATTTGGAATATTTTTTTAACATTAAACCAAAGAGAAGACAAGATAATCAAAAAAAAATTGCATCAACTTATTAAAAAAATAACAAAAGACATTGAAGCTCAAAAATTTAACACCGCTATTGCGGCAATGATGGGGTTTGTGAATGAGGCGCAGGGTTACGGGCTTTCTCAAAAACAAGCAGAAAAATTTTTAAAAATTCTTGCTCCTTTTGCTCCTCATATAACTGAGGAGTTGTGGCGAAAGTTAGGTCACGAAAGCTCTGTTCTAAGAGAAAAATGGCCCAAATATGACAAAAGATTAATAAAAGAAGAGGCTTTTTGTTTACTTATTCAGGTAAACGGTAAATTGCGGGATACAATTAGTGCACCTCTGGATATTTCTGAAAAACAGGCCAAGGATTTAGCTTTAAAGTCTCCGAAAATTAAAAAATGGCTCGATGGTAAAAAGATTAAAAAAATGATTTTTCTTAAGGACAAACTAATTAATTTTGTAATTTAAATATGGAAGAGAATAAAATTATGTGTCAAAAGACGAAAAGGTGTTGTAAACAAGGAAGCAGCAAGACGACGGCAATTATTTTAACGGCCGGGAAGGGAGAACGAATGCAGCCTCTTTCTCTCGGGAAGCCAAAGCACTTGTTGTGCGTTTTGGGGAAAAGCATTATAGAACATAATTTAGACCAGCTGAATGGTCTTGTAAGCGAAGTTGTATTAGTAGTAAGGCCTGATGGAATATGTAAGGCGATAAAGCAAGCTATAGGTAATAACTACAAGAATTTAAAAATAAGATACGCTATTCAAAAAAAAGCACTAGGAACGGGCGACGCCGCTAAGTCCACTTTATCTTTTGTTAACGATAAGTTTCTTTTGCTAAATGGCGATGATTTATATTGCCGAAAGGATATCCAAGAAGTTTTAAAAAACTTTCCTTGTCTTTTAGCCAAAGAAGTAGCTCAACCTCAGTTTTTTGGAATTATTGAGCATAGAGATGGAGTAGTTAACTCGTTGGTTGAGAAGCCCGATAAGCCAAATTCAAATTTAGCTAACACCGGTCTCTATTTCCTATCTAAAGAAATCTTTAATTTTTCTATTAGAAAATCGCCTAGAGGCGAATATGAGCTTACTGACTACATTAAACAATTTATTAAGAAAAATAAACTTTATCTGATAGAGGCCGAGAGATGGACACCTGTTTCTTTTCCTTGGAATCTTTTAGAAGTGAGCAGAGTATTATTTGAGCAGATAAAAGGGAAAAACCTAGCCAAAGTTAAAAAAAATTGTAATATTTCTGGAAAAGTAAGAATTGGAGAGGGAACAATTATTAAGAGCGGGGTCTCCATTGAGGGACCTGTTTATATCGGTAAAAATTGTGTTCTCGGTCCAAACTGTTTTTTAAGAGGAGTTGTTAGTATGGGTGATAATTGTCGAGTTGGTCAATCGGTAGAGATAAAAAACTCGATAATAGGCGACAATACCAGCATTGCTCATCTTTCCTATGTTGGCGATTCTATTGTTGGAGAAAACTGTAATTTAGGAGCGGGTACAATAGTCGCTAACGTCAGACACGACAGAGGAGTTATTGAGACAAAGATTAGGGGGATTCTCGTTAGTACTGGGAGAAGAAAGTTTGGCGCTATTTTAGGAGATGGAGTGAAAACAGGGATAGGAACCTTAATTTATCCGGGTCGGAAAATTTGGCCTGGCAAGACTACTTTACCAGGAGAGAAGGTCGTGAGAGATATAAGTTGATAATTAATAGCTGATGATTGATAATCTATGAAGAAAATCAAGGCGCTTGTTTTATTATCTGGTGGGTTAGTCTCTATCTTAGCAATTAAACTTTTAATGGAAGAAGGTATTGAGACAGAGGGATTATCTTTTAAAAGTTGTTTTTTTGACACAAAAAAAGCGGAAATAGCAGCAGAATATTTTGGTATTAAATTAAGGAAAATTAATTTTTCTACTAGACATTTAAAGATGGTGAAAAATCCGAGATATGGTTATGGAAAAAATATGAATCCTTGTATTGATTGCCACCTTTTAATGTTGAAAATAGCAAATGAGATCAGAGAGAAAGAAAGATTTGATTTTGTGGCGACAGGCGAAGTTTTGGGACAAAGACCAATGTCCCAAAATAAGAGGGCGTTAGAATTAATAGAAAAAGAATCGGGTTTGTCAGGCAAGCTCCTGAGGCCATTGTCAGCAAGACTGTTAAGAGTAACGGAGGCTGAAAAGAAAGGCTTAGTTGACAGAAATAAGTTATTGGATATTAGTGGCCGACAAAGAGAGAAGCAATTAGCTTTGGCTAAAAAATATAAGATTAAATGGTATCCTAGCCCCTCTGGAGGATGCTTATTAACCGATCCGATGTTTGGTAAACGGTTAAAAGAATTATTTGATAAAGAGCCCAAAGTAAAGAAAAACGATATTGAGCTATTAAAAATTGGTCGTCATTTCTGGGAAGGAAGTATTAAAATTATTGTTGGCAGGAATCATCAAGAAAATTTAAGGATTAAAAAAACAAAAAGAGAAGGCGATTTTTTAGTTGAGCTTAAAGATTTTCAAGGACCAAGTGTTCTAATCCGAAGTTATAGAGGAGAGATTCCAAGGAAGACAATCAAGAGAGCCCAAAAATTAGCTAAGTTTTATTCAAGAGAAGCGCGTGATCAAAAAGCAGTAGAGTATTTCGTTTATTGATACTTTTTTAAAAACAAGATATAATAAATTTGATTTTAAGATCTTGTTCAAAAATTAAGATAAAGCTTTTATAATCAAACAGCTAAACAGATAAAATTAACTTATTTCTATGCTGAATTTTGACTTTCAACTCACTTGGTCCTTTATAATTCAATGGCTTTCTATTCATAGCGCAAATATTATAGCTATTGTTTTTGGAGGGATTATTATATATCGAATTTTTAAGAGGTTTGTTAATCGTTTGATAGAGAGAGTTGTTAGAAAAAATTACACAGATCTGGCCAGAGACGGTATGAAAAGAAGGTCTCAAACTTTATCAGGGTTTCTCTCAGTTACTGGGAAAACATTGATAATCTTAGTGGTCATTCTTATGATTTTTCTAGAGATAGGAGTCAATATCAGGGGTTTTTTAACAGGGATAGGGATTTTAGGATTAGCAATTGCTTTTGGCGTTCAAGGTTTAATTAAGGATGTAATCGCCGGGTTTTTTATTTTAATAGAAGATCAGTATCGGGTGGGTGATTGGGTTAATATTGATAAGACAGAAGGAAAAGTAGAAAAAGTTAATCTTCGCAGAACTGTTTTGCGAGGAGTTAACGGAGATCAGTATTTTGTTATTCATAGTACAATTAAAAAAGTTTCTAATTTAACGAAAGGTCTTTCTAGGATCAATGTTACTATTTTTTTGTCTTATGAGGCTAATATTGACAAGGCTCAAGAATTAATAAATAAGGTTGGCAAGGAGTTGCTTAAAGACCCGAAGATGAAACCATTAATCATAAAAGAGCCAGAAGTTCTGGGAGTAGATAGCATAAAAGATGGAAAAGTTTCCTTAAAGATTTTTGGAGAGACTCAACCAGGGAAGCAGTGGGAAGTGGCTAGTGTTTTCAGAAAAAGGATTAAAACTGTTCTTACTGATAATGGAGTAGAGTTAAAATAAGGTGAAACTCTTCTAAGAAGCCCTTGTTATGATTTGTGCCCCAAAAAGCGAATATTTTACATTTACTTTTTAGATATACCTCAGTTATGGGGTTTTTATTATCTTGTACCAAGGATGAGGCTAAGTAGCTCTGCCATAACAAGAAGGATAATAGTAACTTTCTGATTTGTAAGATTTTTAGAATCATTATATGATAAAAAGGATGGCAAGAGTAATTACTATCGCTAATTTAAAAGGAGGAGTAGGGAGAACCAATGTTTCTGTCAATTTATCTATGTTTTTATCTGCCTTGGGCAGAAAAGTTTTGCTTATTGATTTGTGTCCCCAAGGTGACGCCACTTTTTGTTTAAGAATTAAGTCATCATCAAATTTTATTGGTAATGTTTTATTAAAAAAAATAAGACCACGATCGGCAATAAAAAGCACTTCCTATTTCGGTTACGACATTATCCCCTCTTTTCCCCCGATGCCAGAGGAGATAATTTCTAAGCTCAGGGGTAGTCGTAGGCCAGAGAAACGATTAGACGAGATTCTGGATCAAATTAAGGAAGATTATGATTTTATTATTATTGACACTCCGTCTAATTTTAATCTTTTGGTTGCCAACGCCCTTGTCGCAACCGACGAAATCATTATTCCTATTCAATGTGAATATTTGGCACTAAGAGCTGCTAATCAACTCACGAGTTTTTTAAAATCTTTTAAAAATCTTAAAAATAAAGAAATCAGTGCTCTTTTGACAATGCATAGCTGGAGGAGTCGACTTTCCAGAGTTATTACCAAGAAGACCAGAGATGAGTTTTCTGGTTATATTTTTAGCACTATTATTCCCAGAACCGCAATTTTATCTGAGATAAGAGAGACAAAAGAACCGATTTTAAAATCTGCTCCTAATTCTCGAGCTGCTCGCGCGTACAAGCAGTTAGCTGAGGAAGTTATAAATAAAGAGAAGAGGGGCGAATAATTAATAAAGACTATTAATATTAGTCATTGATAGTTAGTGATTGGCGATAATAAAAACTATCGGGCATTGGCCAGATAGTTTTATTTATAGAAGATTAAAAGAAGTTTTTTCTTTAACTATTTATCGTTCACCAAATTTATTGGCTTGTCATTTGCGAATTTTTTAATATTTTCAATCGTCGTATCTAAAATTCTTAATAGCGCCTCTTGACTGTTAAAGGCATTATGAGGAGTAATAATCACATTCTCCATATTAACCAAAAGGCGATTTTGAATTAAAACCTTAAGGTCATCCTCTTTTGTTTGGTACCCTTCCACCAAATCATAGACCTCGTATTTGTCAGAAGTAAAAATTTCTAATTCTTCTTTTATTGTTTTTTCGCCTTCTAAGACATCTAGTCCCGCGCCACCCAAGTGTTTGTTTTTTAAGGCTTCAAGCAAAGCTTCTGTTTCTAAAATCCCTCCTCTAGAAGTATTAATTAAAAGAGCCCCTTTCTTAATCTTATAGATATTATTTTTATTGATTAAGTGATAGGTGGAGGGACTAAGAGGAATGTGCAAAGTTATAATATCAGATTTTGACAACAATTCTTCCAAATTTTTTACATATTCAAAATCTAGGCTTTTAGCTAAATCTTTGTTAGGGTAAAGATCAGAAGCCAAAACCTTCATTCGAAATCCATTAGCAACATCAATCACACAACGACCGATATTGCCTGTTCCAATTACTCCTAAGGTTTTACCCTTAAGGTCAAATCCCTGCAAACCCTTTAAAGAGAAACTACCAGTTTCTTTTATTTGGTCATAGGATTTAAAGATTTTTCGAGAAAGAGCTAGAATCAAAGCGAAAGTATGTTCAGTTACTGTGTTTTCCCCATAAGTTGGCACGTTGGCTACTAAGATATTACGAGCATTAGTCTCTTTAATATCAATATGGTTAAATCCTGTTGAGCGAGCAGTGATTAATTTTAGGTTAGGCAAAACCTCTAAAACCTTAGAATCAATTTTAGAAGTGAGAAAAGGAGAGACAACTTCAAGATTTTTTTCTGCTGGTAAATTGTCAAAAGATATTTTTTCTTCAGAGAAAAAAAGTTCATTTTCAGAAAGATGTTTTTCAAGATATTCCTTTTCCCAATTTTTAGTTTCAAAAAATCCAATTTTTAATTTTTTCATATTTTTTTCAAAGAATAAATTTAATGAATTAAAAAACTATTTATTTTGCTTATAAAACTTGGCGATATCCTGCTCTGAAGAACTTACTGTGGCTATTAATCTATTCAACAAAGGGTTGGGTAAAGAAGAAGAGATGAAATTCTATTTAATCTAATTTAGTATAACATATTATTTAAAAAAGCCATAGAACAGCCTTTGTTCACACCCTTACTGTCTAAGGAACTCATTGACGATGAGAATTCTAAGAGAGGGACTTTTTTTATAAAAGTGTTAAAGAATTTGTGGTAAAGCAGTAGATTTTTTAAGCTCGTTTTCCTTGAAAAATTTGCTGTAATGAGCTATGATTAACTCATAAAAAAAACTTGAAACCATTAAGGTCTTCATCGAAACTATTCGAATCTTGAGAATTGGCTATTGTTGCTATAGGTGGCGAGATGTGTTTGAACTATTTTAAAACACAGGATATGGTGGGCGTAGTGTAATGGTTCAGCACAAGAATTTGTGGAATTCTTAGAGGGAGTTCGAATCTCCTCGCTCACCCATAAAATCCAGAAAACCCGCATTTGTGGGTTTTTTGAATCTTGTATTAATTTCCTCAAGATGATACTCTGGAGCTAAGGGTTGCCCCTACCTGCCCCTGTAGTTCAACGGATTAGAATAGTTCCCTCCTAAGGAATAGATGCGGGTTCGATTCCTGCCAGGGGTAATGGGCCCGTAGCTCAGTTGGCCAGAGCGCTTCGATGGCATCGAAGAAGTCACCGGTTCGACTCCGGTCGGGTCCACATAATTAAATTTGAGGGATGTTCCGCCTCGCTCGAACGTTCCGTCCTCGCTTTGGCGGGTAAAAAATAAAGGTAACTCCAGGGTTTTTGAAATCAATTTCCAGCCGTTTCGCTGTAAAACGGCGGCTCAAGTCGATTTTTTTAAGAGGGTTTTTCCTCTTCTATTTTCTTTTCATTACTTTATTGGAAAAGATATAATTTTTTTGGTCGGCTTCTGTAAATCATCTGAAGAGTCTACAATTTACTTATTATAAAGGGCTTTTAATGTTTTTAAGTTTTGGATTTGTTACTTGGGTGTATCTTTGAGTTGTTCTAATATTCTGATGACCCAATAGCTCCTGCACATATCTGATATCAACACCATTTTCTAATAAATGTGTGGCAAAACTATGCCTTAATGAATGAAAA
>CAZYBZ010000003.1:0-18757 GCA_964646075.1 uncultured Candidatus Saccharibacteria bacterium
CATCGGTGATGTCAATAAAGTCAAATAATTTTTTGGTTTGATATTCTAATGTTTTGTTTACAATTTTCATAAAATAAGATTAGGTTATTCGTTTCTTTTTATTGTAAGGACAGTAATTACGGCATTTATTTTTTTGATAGACGGTTTAGCCTTATTGGTCGCTTAAAGACATATTACCCAAGAAAAAAGCCCTTTTACAGGACTCGGCTTTTTTGTCAGTTTTAATTTGGCAATAAATTAAATTTTGGAACCTTTGTTTAACATTAAGAGTTAAAAATTCTTTGATTTTTAAATCAACGATTTTCGTTAATTTAAACAAAAGGGTATTTAGTTTTTTTCTTTTATAATTTTTTTTCATATTTTCTATACCTTTTTTTATTCTACCGCTTTTTTTAAAAAATACAAGGGATTGCGTTGAATAATCTAAATACTGAGAGCGTATTAAAAAAGAGCGTAGCCGTAGATGTTAAGCGTCCACACCTTGTTAATATTTCTATACGCCAAGTTCTTTAGCAACTTCCGGATTTAGGGTAGTAGTGATGAGGTCTTTGATTCTTTTAATTTCAACCCATTTAATCTCTGCTACCTCATGAGGTTCTTGAGGCTTGGCAATCGGTTTTGGTGAAATTAATCGGCAAAGATGATAAACAATCATTACTGAAATTTGGGGATGGATACGAATAGTTATCTGCCTTATCGATTCAATGTCATAACCAGTTTCAACTAAGACTTCTCTTTTAACGCATTCTTCTCGAGTTTCGTCAAAGCGTTGCTTGCCACCCGGAAAAGCCCATTTTAGGATAGACCCGTCTTTTCCAGTTTCTGTTTTTAGGCGACGAATCATTAATGCTCTGTTTTTGGGATTAATAATTATCCCTAAGTTTATGAAATCCTTAGCTTCAGAATTTTTTTTAAGCATAGTATTATTTTTCTTCTATTAATTCTTCTATATTTTCGGCAATAAGTTTAGGAGCGTTTTCCTTGACATCTATCCTGCCAGAGATTAAGACAATTTTATTTTCTATTAAAAGAAAAGAGTTTTGTTCAGCGGTATTTGGAAAAACAATCACTTCAATTTTATCACTTAAATCTTCAACATTCAAAAAAAACATCGGTCGACCGCTCTTGGTAATGATTTTTTTGACTTTTGAGATTAAGCCACAAATTTTTACCCGATTGCCTGTCGTTATCTTTTTGAAAAATGGCCCAGGTATTTGAGGAATAGGGAGGACAGGGGATTCAGTCTCTTTAGCAATATCTTGATGGATTTTAGAAATAGGCACAGAATATTTGGTTGCTAATTTTTTGAATGATTCTAAGGGGTGCCCAGAGATAAAGAGGCCAAGAAGTTCTTTTTCCCACTTTAGTTTGTTAGCGGTTGTTGCCGGCGGGAAAGACTCAAGACTAATATTTGAATTATTTGAAAAATTATCAAAAAGTCCTTTTTGGCCATTCTTTTTATGGTTTTGGGTTTCACGAGAGCATGTCAAAAGTCGTTCTAGGTTGCCGAGAAGGATGCCTCTTTCTTCTAACTTGTCAAAAGCACCAGTTTTAATTAAGCCTTCCATTGATTTTTTGTTTAAATCTTTACACTGGATTCTGTTTATAAAATCAGTAATCGATTGATAGTTTCCTCTTGCTTTTCTTTCATCCATAATGGCGACAACAATATTATGCCCAACGTTTTTTATTGCCAGAAGACCGAATCTAATTTGGTTTTTATTAACAACTGTGAAATTTTTAAAACTTTCGTTAATTTCTGGAGGCAAAACTTCAATGTCCATTTTTTTGCATTCTTCTATTAGAAAAGCGGTTCTTTCAACATCTTGTTTTTCTGAAGCGAAAACAGCGGCCATGTATTCAATAGGGAAATTTGCTTTAAGATATGCAGTCTGATAGGCGATAATTCCGTAACCCGTGGAATGGGCGCGATTAAACCCATATTGAGCAAAAGGCAGGAACCAGCTCCAGATTTTTTCGGCAATCATTTTCTCAATGTTTTGATTCACAGCGCCCATAATGAATTTTTCTTTTTGAGAGCGTAAAAGAGGTTTAATTTTTTTACCGATTGCTTTTCTTAAAACATCGGCCTCGCCTAAAGAAAAATTAGCAATCGCTTGGGCAATTTGCATCATCTGTTCCTGAAAGACAGGGAGGCCATAAGTTGATTCTAATATCGGTTGAAGCTTTGGATGAAGATATTCTATTTTTTTCTTTTTTCTCTTTCGAGCAATATATTCAGGAATGAATTGCATCGGTCCAGGACGATAGAGGGCTAACATTGCCACGATATCTTCGAATCTAGAGGGTTGGAGCTGGTGAAGCCATTTTCTCATTCCCTCGCTTTCAAGTTGAAAAACAGAGATTGTGCGAGCTTTTTGCAAAAGCCGAAATGTCTTTTTGTCGTTTTCTGGAATTTCATTAATTTCAATTTTCTTATTGCGAATTTTTTCAACTAGCTTAATAGTGTTTTCAATGATTGTTAGATTTTTTAATCCTAAAAGATCTATTTTTAATAATCCAAGATCTTCAATAGAATGCATCTCATATTGGCTAAGAATACCGGAATGATTTTGAGTTGAGCGTTGAAGCGGGACAAGTTCATTAAGCGATTCAGCTGAGATAACGACGCCACAGGCGTGAGTTGAGGCGTGCCGAGCAACTCCTTCTAGTTTTTTGGAAAGGTCGATCAAGCGCTTAATTCTTTCATCGCTTTCATACATTTGACGAAATTCTGAAATTTGTTTTAGAGTTTGGTCAAGAGTGAAGCCAAGAGGAATCATTTTAGCGGTTTTATCGCAGAGGTTATAAGGATATCCTAAGGCTCTGCCAACATCTCTGACCGCTGCCCGAGCAGCCATTGTTCCAAAGGTAATAATTTGGGCAACTTTATCTTGGCCATATTTTTGGGTGATATATTCAATTACCTCATCTCTTCTTGTGTCGGCAAAATCTAAATCAATGTCAGGAGGAGAGACTCTTTGACCGCTGTGAAATCTTTCAAAGAGTAGGTTGTGAGAGAGGGGGTTAATATTAGTAATGCCAGAGAGATAGGCAACCAACGAGCCTCCGACTGAACCTCTACCCGGACCAACAACTATTTTTTTTTCTTTTGCCCAATTAACAAAGTCAGCTACAACTAAGAAATAAGAAGCGAAGCCAGTTTTCTGGATTACATCGAGTTCGTGCTCTAATCTTTTTAAGGTTTTCTCTTTATCCCTAAACTCTTTCTTATTTTCTTCTATTTTTTTTTCGCAGATATCCCTTAATTCCTTCTCAGGCGTTTTTCCATTAGGAACAGTAAAATAAGGAAGCTTTGTTTTTCCTAATTCAAATTCAAAATTACAAAGCTTAACAATTTTTTGAGTGTTTTCCAGAGCCTCAGGCACATTTTTGAAATTTTTGAGCATTTCTTCAGGAGGAGGCATTGAAAAATCATTTTCTCTCATTGTTAGTCGGTTGGCATCATCAGCTTTCGCGCCAGTATTAATCAGCATCAAGATATCTTGAGCTTCAGCGTCTTCTGGCCGTAGATAGTGGCAATCATTAGTGGCTACTAGTGGAATATTATGTTTTCTAGAGAGAGCAATAAGAGCTTTGTTGATTTTCGCCTGCTCTGGTAGATTGGGATGATGTTGAATCTCTAAATAGAAGCTATCTTTACCAAAAACATCTTGATATTTTAAGCTTAATTTTTCTGCCTCTTCTATCCTGCCGGCAAGAATAAGTTGGGGGATTTTTCCTTTTAAGCAGGCAGTGAGAGCAATCAAGCCTTCCGAGTGCTTGAATAGTAGTTCTTCATCTATCCTGGGCTTATAATAAAAGCCCTCTAATTGAGCTTTAGTGATAAGTTTTACTAAATTTTTATAGCCAATCTCATTCTTTACTAAAAGGACTAGATGGTAGCTTCTGTTGTCAATATTAGGTCTTTTCTGGCTCATATTCTCAAAGGCGACATAAACTTCACTGCCGATAATTGCCTTCACCCCAGCGACTTTAGCTTTTTTATAGAACTCTACTGCGCCGTAGAGTACGCCATGGTCAGTTAAGGCAACACTGTCCATGCCATTTTCTTTGACATGATCTAAAAGCTCCTCGATTTTTGGGAGACCGTCGAGGAGAGAATATTGACTGTGAACATGTAAATGGGTGAACCTAGGAACCATATAGCTATATCATATGAGCGATTAAGTTTTCGCATTGCATTCCCTCGGCATCAATTTTACCCTCAACTATTGTGCCACTTAGAGTCACAATCCCTTGAAATTGAGTATTTTTAAGAAGTAGATCTCCCGAGATATTGCTTTCCTCAAAATTACCTAACCCGTCAACGAAAAGGTTTTCTAAAATTACATCTCCTCCAATTTTCGCTTTTTGGAAATAAATATCTCCTCGGATGGTGCCAGTCTTAGTTTTAAAACTTTCTGTCGTCCCTCTCTTAATGCTCACATTTTCTTTTATAAAAACTTTATTTAAACCAAGGAATCCTCGAATATTAATCTCTTCTAAGTTGATATTTTTATAAAAATTGGAAGCAATAAGATTGACCACTTCTCTAACCTTAGCTCTTCTAGCGATGAAGTCGTCTTGAATTTTAGTTTTAGAAATATAAAGAGTAGTGTAAATCAAGGTGTTTTCCAAATTTAAACTTCCCCTTATTTGACAGTCATCGAAATAGGCAGCTCCTTGGATAGTGGAGTTTTTAAAATTCAAATTAACATTTATTTCTCTTCCAGAAAAAGAAAATTCAGGCAGAAGTTTATTAGAAAAATCGGCTGTCCGTTTTTTTCGTTCTGCCTCTCTTAATTCTCTGAACATTTCTTGGATAGTGAATCTTTGAAGTGGTTCTTCCATAATAAATGTTAGTTAACTTATTATACAAGATTTTGAAAATAAAAGAAGTGGGGAAAATTCTAGACTCTTAGTTTTTTTCTTTTAAAAAAACCAGGTTCGCTTTTTTGTATTTTTTTCTGGATATGAATCAGCACAAGGATTGCTTTATTTTCTATTGTCTGATATAAAACAACAGATAGGCGTATTAAGGTAGAATTTAGCATTATATTATGGTGTATCGAGAGTATAGTATTTAATGCCTACATTATTAAAATGGCCGTTCCGAAACAGCATAAAACAAAATCTAGGAGAAATCAACGAAGGATGCATATACGATTAAAGCAGCCGAGTTTGGGTGTTTGTCCGAAATGCGGTAAGCCGGTTATTTCCCATACTCTTTGTAAAAATTGTGGTTATTATAAGGGTCGGCAGATCATTGATGTTTTGAAAGAGCTAAGTAAAAAAGAGAAGAAAAAAAAGGCGAAAGAAATGAAGGAAGGTGGGGAGACGGCGAAGAAGCCGCTGACGATGGAGGGACTTTCAAAAAAATAAATTATAAAACTATGGGCAGCAGGCACCTCTCTAGAAGCATCGCCATGCAATCTCTCTACGAGTGGGATTTTATGGCTAAGGAAAGCAGAGCCTTGAAGAAGATACTGGAGAGAAATATTAAAGAATTTGGCCCTGGGCTGGAAGACATTGGTTTTATAAAACAGCTTGCCAAGGGGGTGGCGGAGAATATCAAAAAGATTGATAAAATTATTGAAAAAGCCGCTCCAGAATGGCCGATAAGCCAAATAAATATTGTTGATAGAAATGTTTTGAGAATTGGGATTTATGAGTTGCTTTATAGTGACAGAGAGGAGGTTCCGTTTAAAGTAGCCATTAATGAGGCGATTGAGCTGGCGAAAATGTTTGGCGGGGAATCGTCGGGAAAGTTTATTAATGGCGTATTGGGAACAGTGTACGAAGAGATAGAAAATAGATAACGACTGTTTCATTGTTTTATTGTTTTATTTTTTATATAACAATAGAATAATAAAACAATGAAGCTATATATTTTGTGGAAAACTTTGTAAAGTTAGAAAAAGAATTGGGGGTTGCCTTTAGCGATAAAGATCTCCTAGCTCAGGCTTTTTGCCATCGTTCTTATTTAAACGAGCATCCCAGTTTTAGACCAGGACACAACGAGCGATTGGAGTTTTTAGGAGACGCGGTTTTGGAACTGGTAATTAGTCAAAATCTTTTTACTAGATATCCTGACAAAAACGAAGGCATACTGACAAGTTGGCGTGCGGCCTTAGTTAATAGTAAGATGTTATTTACTGTTGCCCAAGAGCTTAATTTTAATAATTTTCTTTTATTATCAAAAGGAGAGAAAAAAGAGATAGGTAGGGCACGTCAAGAAATTTTAGCCAATACTTTTGAAGCTTTTGTCGGCGCTTTATATCTTGACCAAGGCTATAAAGTGTGTCAGGATTTTTTAGAGAAGTCATTAATGACTAAACTCCCTGCTATTTTAGAGAATAAAGAATTTATTGACGCTAAAAGCCGTTTTCAGGAAGTTGCTCAAGAAAGGGAAAAAATCACCCCTAGGTATGAGATTTTAAAACAATGGGGGCCTGATCATGAGAAGCGTTTTATTTCAGGGGTATTTTTAGAAGATGATTTGGTGGCAGAGGGGGAGGGGATGTCAAAACAGGAGGCTGAAGAAGTGGCGGCTAAGAATGGGTTAGAAGTAAAGAGATGGAATTAATAAGTTAAATATAATTTTATTATGCTTTCAATACGATTTTTACGAATAGGGAAAAAACACCAGCCGTCATATAAGATAGTAGTGGTAGACAAAAAGCGTTCTCCAAAAAGTGGTAAATTTATTGAACAACTTGGTTTTTATAATCCGATTACTAAAGAAAAAGGGATTAATGGGGAACGGGTTATATATTGGCTTTCTCAAGGAGCTCAATCTTCGGAGGTGGTGCACAATCTATTGATAAGAGAGGGGGTTATCAAGGGAGAGAAAATTGCTGTTCATAGTAAAAAATTAAGCAAAAAAAAGAATCTTAAGGGAGCCAAAAAGCAAGTGGAAACAGAAACTCAGACAGAAAAGCAGTCTGAAGAAGTACTAGCTAAAGAAGTAAAGGAGTCAGAAAAAAAGGAAGAAGATCTACCAAAGGGAGAGAAAGAAGAGAAGGAGGGGGAAAATGAAAATAATGACCTGGTAAAAGAAGAATCAATTAAAAAAGAAGAACTAGTGAAGACGGTAGATGCAAAAGTGGATGAAAAAATTGACAAGAAAAAATAAAAGAGTAAAATATAATTACAGATTGCCGAGTCCTATAGATAGAGAGCTCGGAAAGAAAGGTCGAGAGAAACTTAATAATACGATTTAAGAATATGACAGATAAAATGCCTGATAAGGATTTTCTTGAGTTTGTCATCAAAGTATTAGTTGACCACCCTGACGATGTAAGGATAGAGAGAAAGGTTGACGAAATGGGCGTTCTCCTTAATTTGAACCTAAACAAGGAAGATATGGGTCAAATTATTGGCAGACAAGGTTCTACAGTGAAAGCCATTCGAACATTACTTAGAATCATTGGCTTAAAGAATCATGCTCGCGTTAATTTAAAAATTGAGGAACCAGAGGGTGGAACAGGACCAGCGCCTAGGGTAATAGAAGGCGAATCCAAGCTTGATGATCTGAAGTTATAACTACTTTTAAATTTCAGAAAAATTAAAAGCCGTGCTATTCTTAATAGTACGGCTTTTTAAATGATTATGATTCAATTTGATATTATTACAATATTTCCGGAAATTTTTGATTCTTATTTTAAGGAGAGTATAATTAAGCGGGCTCAAAAAAGGAGATTAATCAAAATTAAGATTCATAATTTAAGAAATTTTACTAATGATCCCCACAAAACAGTTGACGATAAGCCTTATGGAGGCGGCCCAGGGATGATTTTAAAAGTTGATGTGATTTTTAAAGCGGTTAAAAGTATTGTTGAAAGAAATAGAAGAATTCCAAAAAGAAAAAAAAAGATTATTTTATTATCAGCAAAAGGTAAAAAATTTGACCAAAAAATAGCGAAACGTTTATCAAGGTTAAGGCAGATAATTTTTATTTGTGGTCGATACGAGGGAGTTGACGAGAGGGTCGCAAAATATATTGCTGACGAAGAAGTTTCAATAGGGGACTATATTTTAACTGGAGGAGAGATTCCAGCAATGGTTATTGTTGATACTGTCTCCCGCTTGGTTCCGGGGGTGATAAAAGAAGAATCCCTTAGAGAAGAGTCCTTTGGCTTTTTGGATAATAAATTCAAAATTCAAGAGGAGTATCCTCAATATACTCGACCAGAAATTTTTAGCCCAGGAGAAAGGCTGAAAGGCCAGGTAAAATATTTGGCGAAATTCTATAGGATAAAGTTTTGGCGTGTGCCTAAAGTTTTACTTTCTGGGCATCATAAAAGAATTAAGAACTGGCAAGAAGAACACGCTAAAAGCATTGAAATTAAGTAAAGTTCGTGATAGGGTTTAATTGATCAGTGATCAATAATCAATGATCAGTGGTCAATAATTATTTTGGGTAGGTGGCGGAGTGGCCTAACGCACGAGACTGTAAATCTCGCGGTCTATGACCTTCGGGGGTTCAAATCCCTCCCTGCCCAAATTGCCAGGATAGCTCAGTCGGCAGAGCATTCCCATGGTAAGGGAAAGGTCGCGAGTTCAATTCTCGCTCCTGGCTTCGCAATGACTGATTAACAATAATTGATAATTAATAAATATGCCAAAAAAAAGAAAAGCATTTGTAAAATTAAGATGTGAGGAGTGCAAGAGTATTAATTACCACGTTCACAAATCCCACGCAGCGACAGTAGCTGGGACAAAATTAGAATTGAAAAAATTCTGCAAAAAATGCAGAAAACATGTTTTGCACAAAGAGATGAAAAGATAAGAATACTGCTTTACTTCCACTTATAATTATTTTAAGGGGGCGTAGCTCCAATTGGTAGAGCGGTGGTCTCCAAAACCACAGGTTGCAGGTTCGAGCCCTGCCGCCCCTGCTGGATAACCATTTTTTAGGGAATTTATTCATTTCGGATATAACGGGCAAGGTGGTATAATTTCAAAAAGGTCGAACAGATAGATAATTAATGAATTGAATTAATACTTATGGTTAACCAACAATTGTCTGACTATGTCAGAGAACAGCTAGAACAAGGAAAGAACAAAGAAGAAATAAAAAAAGAGCTTTTAGGAGCTAGATGGAAAGAGACGGATATTAACCAGGTTCTCGGCATTTCTGTTTTTGGGCAAACACCCAGACCGCCTTCAACTCCTTCATTTGCTTCAACTGGCCAACAGCAGCTTGACCCAAAAGCCGTGGGGCTGTTCTTTTTCCGTTGGGTTTTTGCGTTTATAGTCATTGCATTTTGGGCGGGATTCTCTCTTGTCATCAAGATGTTTGACACTGTTACTATAGCAGGATTTTTGGGAATTGGACTACTGTTTCTCTTAGGAGCTTTAATATTTGCTTTTATTGTAGCAAAACTTCAATATCATTTTTATCGCTACGAGCTTACTGAAGAAGGTTTTCGGAAGGAGCTGGGAGTTATCTTCAAAAAGTATGTAACTATTCCTTACGACCGAATCCAGAACGTAAACATCTCCCGTGGCATTTTAGATCGTATATTAGGACTGTCTGGTCTTAGTATTCAGACCGCAGGAACAGGTCTCGCTGAAGGAAAGTTACCAGGACTCTCTCGAGAAGCAGCCGAACAGCTTCGTAATGAGCTTATTCATCGTGCTCGCCAAACTAGAAGCCAGGGGCTCTAATTATTCAATGTCATTAACAGATAACTTAATCCAAAAAGGTTGGTTAAAAACACCAAGCATTGTTGAGGCTTTTAGGGAAATTGAAAGGGCTAATTTTATGCCCGATGATTCAAAAAGTTTAGCTGATTTAAATAAAGCTTTGCCTATCGGTTGGGGACAAACGATCTCTCAACCACTAGTGGTTGCTTTTATGCTTGAGAAACTTCAACCTAAACTAGGGGAAAAGATTTTGGATATTGGCGCTGGTTCTGGTTGGACAAGTGCTCTTCTTGCCCAAATAGTCGGACTAGAGGGCAAGATAGTTGCCATAGAGATTATTCCCGAGCTTAAAGAGTTTGGTCAAATTAATGTAAGTAAATATAATTTTATCAAGAAGGGCGTGGTTGAGTTTATCTGTGCTGACGCTTCAAAGGGTTATTTAAAAGAGGCTCCTTATGATAAGATTTTATGCTCCGCAGAGGCAAAGAAATTACCTCTTGAATGGAAAGCGCAGCTTAAAATTGGTGGACAGATTGTTACTTCAATCGGCAGTTCTATCTGCGTTTTTGTAAAAAAATCAAAAAAAGAATTTGAAAAAGAAGATTATCCAGGATTTGTTTTTGTTCCTTTAATAAATTCTTGAACTAACCTAATGTTTAAAAAATTTTTAATATATTTTTTCGTTTTATTATTAATGGTTTTGGGTTTTTATCTTTGGCAGGGAATTTATTTACCAAAAGACAGAAGCTCCCAAGAAGATAAATTATTTATTATCAATAGAGGAGAAGGAGTGAGAGAAATTGCGAAAAATCTAGAGAGTCAAGGTTTTATTAGGTCAAGGCGATTTTTTGAATTATATGTTTTTTTAAACGATAAAGCTTTGCGCCTTCAGTCCGGGGAGTATAAGTTAAATCCATATTTAGATATCTCTCAGATAGCTGAAAAGCTTTTTTTAGGGCTAGTTATTCCTTCAGACATAAGAGTAACTATTCCTGAAGGCTTTAGCTTGAGGCAAATAGATGCTCGCTTGGCTTATCTCAACTTGATTGAAGAAGGGGAATTACTGGAACGATCGTATTTAAAGGGATATCTGTTTCCTGATACTTATATGTTTGATAAGAGGGCTGGTTTGGATCAAATTGTTGACACAATGAAGGCGAATTTTGACCGAAAACTTACTCAAGAATTAAGAGAGAGAATAAAGACTCAAGAGAGAACGATTGAAGATGTTATCATTATGGCGAGCTTGATAGAGGAGGAGGTTGCAGAAGATTATGACCGTCGGATTGTTTCGGGGATTTTTTGGCGACGACTAGACAATAATCATCTTTTACAATCTTGCGCTACCATTGCTTATATTCTGGGTGTTAATAGGCGTCGATACTCTTTTGAAGATACGAGGGTAGAGTCTCCATATAATACTTATTTAAATCTTGGCTTACCACCATCACCCATTTCTAATCCCGGGCTTTCGGCCATTAAAGCCGCTATTAATCCAAAGACAACTAATTATAATTTTTTTCTTTCAGACGCAGAAGGAAGGACGGTTTTTAGCAGAACTTTTCAAGAGCATAGAATTGCTAAACAAAGATACTTAGAATAATTTTTAATTAGACAGGTTATGCTTAAAATAGCAATGATAATTGCTTTTCGAAACTTTCGGGATGAAGAATATTTTATCCCAAAAGAGATTTTTTTGTCTGCTGGTTTTGGGGTGATTACCCTAAGTTCGGAAAAGGGGACTGCTATTGGCGGAAGCGGAGGAGAGGCAGAAGTGACTTTGTCTTTTAACGATTTCAACGCTTTGCAGTTTAGTGCTGTAGTTTTTGTTGGTGGACCTGGTGCCTATAAATACATTGATGACCATAGTATTTGGCAGATTATCCAAGAAACGGTAAACCAAGATAAAATTTTGGCCGCTATTTGCATCGCTCCGGCAATTTTAGCGAAAGCTGGTGCTCTTCGGGGTAAAAAAGCGACTGTTTGGTCAGAGTTAATGAATAAAAAAACTATTCGCATATTAGAAGAAAATGGAGCCAAATATCAAGAGGCGTCCGTAGTCCAAGATGGTAAAATTATTACTGCCAATGGCCCGGCCGCTGCCAAGAAGTTTGCCGAAACAATAGTTCATTTGTTACTTTTCTAACAACGAGCCCCCTGACAACACGCCCAGGTCGTGTATTTCTGTTTAGCAGCGCGGTCAGGGTGCATTGCTAAAAAATTTACTGAGATAATAGCTTAATTATTCTTTATTTTTTTTTAGTTGGTAACGAAATTGGCGTGGAGTTTATTGACAATATTTTTAATTGGTATATACTAAAAATTACCGTAGATAATAGGCAGGTCAAGATAAGTCCTATTGAGGTAGATAATGATTAATAATGATTTATCATTGACTATTTTATGTCTGCGGTAAAATGCAGATTTTTTGATTAAAACTTATGGCTTTGTCAAGAGAGCAAAAAATAAAGGTTGTAGAAAAATTAAGAGAATCAATTGTTAAGCAAAAAGCGATGGTTTTTGTTAACTTTTCTAAACTAAAGGTTCAAGACACAGAGATCTTAAGAGAAAAACTTAGCAATATAGAGGCTAAATTTATTGTGGCTAAAAAAACTTTAGCTGAACTAGCCTTTACAGAGGAGAAGATTGATTTTCCAAAAGAAGATATTAATAATGAACTAGGGATTGTCTTTGGCTTTGAAGACGAAATAGCCCCAGCAAAAGCGATTTATGATTTTTCTAAAAAGCAAGAAAATTTGCAAATTATCGGAGGATATATGAAAGGAAAAGATAAGTATGAATTTTTACCAGCCCAAGAAGTGATTGTTCTAGCTCAACTGCCATCTAAAAACGAACTTTTTGCCAGTCTTCTCAATACGCTTTTTGCGCCTATTGATAATTTTGTTTATGTTCAAAAAGCAAATATTAAAGGCCTAATTTGTGTTTTAGAAGCAATTAAAAATAATCAATAATCAATAATCATTAATCATTAATCATTAATTATCACTTGTTAGTGAAAAAAATATGGTAGAAGAAGAAAAAAAAGATAAAGAAGTTTCTCAACAGGAAGAGCCAAAAAAAGAAGAAAAAAAAGAGGAAAAACCCGAGATTGAAAAGGAGGCTCAGCCTCAGGAACCAGAAAAAGAGCTTCAAATTAAAGAAGAAAAAAGTGTTGAGGTTCCTAAAAAGTTTCAAAAAATCGTAGAAGAGATAGAGGAAATGAAAGTGATTGACTTAGCTGAATTAGTGAAAATTTTAGAAAAGAAATTCGGGGTGAGCGCCGCTGCGCCAGTAGCTGTTATTGCAGCTCCAGTGGCTGGGGCTGCCGAAGCAGGAGTAGAGGAGAAAGCAGAATATAATGTTATTCTTAATAAAGTAGGCGATAAAAAAATTGAAGTTATTAAGGCGGTCCGTGATGCTACGGCCAAAGGTCTAAAAGAAGCTAAAGACATGGTAGATGCAGCCGCTAATGAATCTCAGGTGGTGAGAGAAAATGTTAAAAAAGAAGAAGCAGAAGAGCTTAAAAAGAAATTTGAGGCGGCTGGAGCAACGATTGAATTAAAGTAAAAAAAGTTTTTAAGATTAAAAAGAACGTCATTCGTTGGCGTTCTTTTGTTTTCATTCCTTGATTTTAATTTCTCTAAAGAGAAAAAGGTTTATCTGAAAATAAAATAAGAAAGAATAATGATTAAGGCCAAAGCAATGATTAGGCGAGTTTCTTTTTTCATTTTTCTAAAAGAAAGCTTGATTTTTAAAAAAGGATATTTTCTACGACTATTTTGATTCATGAAAATTAAGAAAAGAATACCAGAATTGTTTTTTGCTTCTTCTTTTTTTTCTTTTAGAATTCCACTAAGAATTTTAGAGGTTAAAACCGGTTGTTTTCTAATTTTTTCAGATAGATCGTTATGGAAAAAATCAAATATATTTTGGGTTAAAACGATAACTTTGTCTCTCCCTATTAATTGTCCAGAAGCGATATTAGAAAAAAAATGAAAGGATCTATTATCAGAGGATTGTTGAGATTCAAGGTTTTCTCCGATATCATGATAGTCGCTACCTCTCAAAAGAAGGATCTGAGTGTTTCCAGTTTTTGAAAAATGAATTACAAAGTCTTTGATAGCAATAACTATAAAATTCAAGTTACCTAGCCATCTGACATTTCCTTTGTTAGATAATTCTTCTAAAAAACGATTTCCTTTTTTTAAGGCCTTTCTTAAGGCCTGTTCTGTACTGCTGTTTGCTTGAGAAAAAAATTCTTTTTTAATAATATTGCTTAAGTTATTAATAATCTTAGAATCACTAGACAAAGAATTAAAAAATTCTGCTACGATGCATAGATCGCCTATCTTTTTTTGATTACTGGCTTCTTCTTGAAAATAAAAACTTTTTATCACAGAGTCCTTGTCTGATTTTGGATTAATATGATAATCAAATATCTGCATAATATCTATTTTACATCTTTACCAATTAGATTGAAAGAGCTAAGATAAATTAAGGGCGCATGGCTCAGGGGTAGAGCGCTGTCCTCACACGACAGAGGTCGATGGTTCAAATCCATCTGCGCCCACTAAGCCTTGACTTTTTGATTTTTTGGTAGCTATTTCGTGGGTGATAATTTTTTTTATTCAGGAATTTTTGATAAAATAGATACGAGTGGATATGGATTAAATTTGGTAAGATAATAGAGAGAGCTTGAGTAGGTTTAATATTTGTATTTTTGAAAAAATTTTGAAAATAAGGGATAATAAATAATGAAAAAATTAATTCTTTAAAAACAGTTTAAAATATTAAAAAGGTAATAATTTTTAATTGGTTGTTTTAAGAAAAATTTGATATACTAAAATAATGCAGAAAAATCTTTTTGTGCAATATTTGATTTGGCACTTTTTTGATATACCGAAAGAGCTTGGAAAGGCGTGGAAGAACTATCTTCGCTTTTATTTTAATTTTTTCTCGATAGCTTTTCTCTCGAAAACCCTTTTTCATCCTTGGCACGGGATTTCATGGTCTTATGGAAGGGGCTTTAGTCCCTCTAGATACATAAGAGCCTTTGCTTCTAACTCTTTTTCTCGTATTATCGGAGCGATTGTAAGAATATTTTTAATAATTTTCGGATTACTTTTTAATGTCCTAATTCTTTTGATCGGAGCAATATTCTTTTTTGGCTGGCTTTTTTTACCAGCGATGCTAGTTATTAGTTTTATCTTTGGCGCCAATTTATTGTTTTAATTTTTATCTTGCTGTCCTTTTTTCTCTTTTTATTGCTCAGAGAGAGAGGAAAGGGGGGATAAGTTACGCCTTAATCTTCCTCCTTGAAAAAGAAAAAAGGAGAGAAAAATATGTTTAGCTTTGATTTTCACAAAACAATGATTTATCGGGCAGCGAGGATTGAGAAAAATCTAATTTTCAGAATGCTCGGTGTTATAAAAATTTTATTTTTGTTTCTGGCAATAGTTTTTTCTTTGCTTTTTCTTGTAAATTTTTTCATTGTTGAAACTATTTCTCAATATTTTTTCTTGCTTGGGTTTGCTATTATATTCTTAGTTTTTTCTGTTAAGTTTTTTTTAATAATAAGGTTTTTTAATTCTAAGGTTAAGAATCCTGAATTACCAGAGATAACTCCAGTTGTTAATTTAGCAGATTTTTTAGACTTCAGAACAGCTAAGGTCCTTAATAGCGCAATAAAATTTTCTAAAAAAAGAAAAATATTTCCAATTAATCCTACTGTTTTCCTCTATTTTTTGTTGAAAGAAAATCCTGAATTATCTTTTCTTTTATCGCGCTTGCTTTTAACCCCAAAAGAGATTCTGAAAAGAATGGAGGAGCATTTTTTGCCTCAGGAATTTCGAGATAAGTTGGTGACAGGAATTTATTCTCAGAAGTTTGAGGAAAGCATCAGGGACGCTTTGAGGTTTGCCTTAGACAAGGGGCGTAAACGTATTAGAATAGGGGATATTTTATTATCGCTCAGTATGAATGAGCCAATTCTTGGCGGATTTTTACTTGAAGCGGGCTTGAGACCCGAAGATATAAAGAATGTGATTTTCTGGCAGGAAGAAGGGGAGGAGAAAAAGAGGCAGAAAAAAAGATTTTGGGATTATAGTAATCTATCTCGCAAAGGAAGCATTGGGAGGAGCTGGTCTTCTGGCTATAGCATCACTTTAGACAAGTTTGCGGTTGATCGCAATAGACTTGTTCTTCAAGAAGAAATTCAAGAAATTATAGGATACAAGGAGGAGGTTCAACAAGTAGAGAGAGTTTTGTCTAGTCCAACGATTAATAATGTACTTTTAGTCAGAGAGCCTGGCGTAGGAGTGGAAAATATTATTAAGGCTATAGCCTTAAAAAGTATTAAGGGTCAGAGTTTACCAGGTGTCAATCATCGAAGAATTATGGAATTAAAAATTCCTCAGCTTCTTGCTCAAATGGATAATGTGGACGAGGTGGAGGAAACTTTGGACAAAATCTTTAGAGAGGTGACGAATGCTGGTAATATCATTTTGATTATTGACGAGTTTCAAAACTTTGTAGGAGGAGAATCTGCTCCAGGAGTTATTAATATTACTGGTTTATTGGCTTCCTACTTAAACTTGTCTGAATTTCAACTCATCGCTATTACCGATTATCGTGGTTTACATCGGCGGATTGAGGAAAACCCTTCAATTTTAAACCTTTTTTCTAAGGTAGAGGTTGAAGAGCCAAGTGCAGCGGAGACCCTGCGGATTTTGCAACAATTAGCGCCCTCTCTAGAGCAAAGGTATAATAAATTTATAAGCTATCAGGCTATAAAGCAGGCGGTAGAGTTATCTAATAAGTATATCGGCGATGTTCCTTTCCCTAAAAAAGCCAAAGAACTCTTAGAAGAAACCGTGGTGACAGTTTCTGGATCTAAGAAGCAGTGGGTTTTGCCTAAGCACATAGAAGATGTTGTCTCTCAAAAAAGCGAAGTTCCAGTAGGAAGAATAGAGGTTAAAGAAAAAAATATTTTACTCAATTTAGAAAAATTGATTCACAAGAGAGTTATTAATCAAAATGAGGCGGTCAAAGAGGTGTCTGCATCCTTACGTCGAGCAAGGGCAAGGTTGAAGGAAAGAAAAGGACCGATGGGCGATTTTCTCTTTCTGGGTCCCACGGGCGTAGGGAAAACAGAAACAGCTAAGGCTTTGGCAGAGATTTATTTTGGATCTGAAGAAAAAATGATACGGCTTGATATGTCAGAGTTTCAGACTACAGCTGATATTTCTCGTTTAATTGGTTCGTTTGGTCAAGAGGGTTTACTAAGTACGCCAGTAAGAGAAAATCCATTTTCCTTAGTTCTTTTAGATGAGATAGAAAAAGCCCATCCCAATATTTTAAATCTTTTTTTACAGGTCTTAGATGATGGGCACATCACTGATGGTTCGGGTAGAAAAGTAAATTTTAAAAATACTATAATTATTGCTACCTCTAATGCAGGTTATAAAATTATCTTAAAAGAGTTGAGAGATAATTCCAATTTTTCTAATATTAAGCAAAAACTTTTAGATGAGCTTTTTAGTAAGGCTATTTTTAGACCAGAATTTATTAATCGTTTTGACGCAGTTGTTATTTTTAATCCCCTAAGCAAAGAGAATTCTTTAGACATTGCTGGCTTAATGTTGTCAAAGATACAAAAGGGCTTGGAAAAGAAGAATATTAAATTTGTTGTCAGGGAAGAGCTTAAAGAAAGGATAGTTAGCTTAGGTTATGATGCGGTCTTTGGTGCTAGAAATTTACAGAGAGTTATTCAGGATAAAGTAGAGAATCCTTTGGCCGAGGCGTTATTAAAAGAGGGGATTAAAAGAGGTGACAGAATTGAGATAGAGCCAAGAAGGTTTAAGGTGAAATTATTAAAAAAATAATATTTGTCACGAACAAAAGGGGAGAAGTAAGTGGACAGAGTGAATGTAACGGATAAAGCGGACATAGTGAATACTTGTCCGCTTTGTTTTTATAGACTAGATATATTTATAAATGTCCATAACCTTACAGATGCTTAACATTTACATATTTAATATATGGTTGTCTGTCATAGAGCTTGACAGATTATTCTATATCTGTTAATGTGTAAAAAAGAAAAGGAGGTTTGAGATGAGAAAGAAATTGAGGCTGGCAGGAGCAGCGTTGCTGCTACTCTTGCTACTGGGAGGGGTGCTGGGATGCGCTTTTCTCCCTACCACGAAGGTAGAGGGGGCGACCCCAGAGAGGAACGCCGTTATCTCCCTTAATAAGGGAGAAGTGGTCTATACCTTTGAAGGAGGGATGGCTCGCGTTCCCTTATTAATTGAGGGACACGGAGATAAGGTTCGTATAGAAATTTTATACGAACCGAACCAAATCTGGTTTGCCGGAGCCTATCCGGCTTGTGGCGAATGGACTCTGGAATGCCTTGAAGTGCAGGTTGGCACTTCGGGGCAAGGAAAGATCTTTGCGATTTTTTCCGCCCCCAGCAGAGTATCGGAGGGAGGGATCTCCCTCGTAGCTGATCTTTGGTTTTGGCTACCCCGAGGGAGGTCATTTCTCCAAGTGGGGGAGGTAGAAATCCTCTCCCAAGGGAGGAATGTGAGTGTTCTCTTGATGCTGGGAACGGAGGTTATCCGTTACTAGGAACAGGGGCGAGGGAGGCGCAGAGATGATTTTTATCTCTAGCCCCCTCCCCTAATTTATAATATCTATTTTAATTCTGTTTCGTGCTATCTTAAGTTATTTTGTCAGAGCATGAAGAAATTAAAGATTAAAAATATGAATATTTTTTTTAATAATAAAAGCATTCGCTGGATATTAGCTGTCTTTTTTTTCAGTTGTTTTTTCGCTCTTCAGCCATTTTCTATTGTTTCTATGCCGTCTGTTGATAGTCAGGAGAACCAAGAAACAGTCATTGATTCTAATGTCGTTTTTGCTTTTTGCATAGACCAATGCTCATCTGCAAGTCAACGAAGATGTTCTAGTGCCAAGAGATTCCAAATTTGCGGTAACTTTGACTCCGACCCTTGCCTAGAATGGTCAACTTCTTATACCTGTCCTCGTGGCAAAGCCTGCCAAAGTGGCCAGTGCGTTGCTCAAGTTGTTTCTCGACATCGCA
>CAZYBZ010000003.1:18857-33637 GCA_964646075.1 uncultured Candidatus Saccharibacteria bacterium
GGATGCTGGAGTGGTGATCTCTTCTGGTTTGATTCTAGTGGTAGAAGGGGAGCCAAGATTCAACAATGTGGAGAAGATTCCTGGACCAGCAATCGCCGTTGCCAAGGCAATTGGATTCAGAGACAAAAGACAGATAGAGGCTGTGCTGGCTCTGCTTGTTATCAAAATGTTCGATGGGTTAATCAGCAAAACTGCGCTAATTTAGGCAAAGCCTGCCAAAGTGGCCAGTGCGTTGCTCAAGTTGTTTCTCGACATCGCAGAGGATGCTGGAGTGGTGATCTCTTCTGGTTTGATTCTAGTGGTAGAAGGGGAGCCAGGATTACGGATTGTAATGACAACAACACTTGTACTCTAGATAGATGCGCAGTAGACAGATGTAAACATGAACTCAAATGCGATGGTTCAACTTGTGCCAAAGAGTCACCTGATTACTGTAGAAGTTGTAAGCATTGCGGCGATGGAATTATTAATTGCGGTGAGAACCTCTGTTCTTGTCCGACTGATGTTAAATTACCTGAAGCTAAGGCCATAGCTGTTTCCAGTTTAGTTAGACAAAAAGCCGTAGATACTCGTTGGACAGAAGAAATTTCTCTTAATCCAGGTAGTCAGTTTTCCATTATGATTGCCGTTGCTTTTTCTGGAGAGAAGACGATTGAACAACTGCGCCTTAAAAATATTTTATCAGAAAATTTAATTTATCAAGGTAATCTAAGATTAAATAATGCTCCGCTTGATGGCGATATTTCATTAGGATTAAATTTAGGTAGTATTTCTAAAAACCAATCAAAAATAATTACTTTTGACGCCAAGGTGGCAAGTCAAGAAAATTTTAGCATAGGCAGCACTCTCTTAAATAATGTGAGCACTCTTCATTATAAAGATAAAGAAATTAGCGATACCGTGGAGATTGAAGTTGCCAGAGAGGTGAAAGGATTGGCTGCAGTTGGAACAATATTTGACCAGGCGGTTAGAGTCGTCGGTAGTATCGTTTTTATACTGGTGATGTTATTATTTTTAGTCCTTCTAGCCATTCTTTCTATGATTAGTTATTATTCTCTTAAAAAGAAAAGAGCAGAGCAGTTTGCTTAAAAATAGATTTATTGAATAAAAAGTCGGCTTGGATTGAAGCCGATTTTTTATTACAACAAGGATATTCTTAAATAACGATGAAATTTATCCACAGGTAGAGTGGTTGACGGGTGGGAAGAAGTGGAGTACAAAGAAGGTGCTGTGGAAAAAGGTGGGGATAACTAATGGAAACTGTGGATAACTCAAATTAACTATAAATTATGTTTATCGGCGAATACACATATTCATTAGATGCTAAAAGACGACTTGGGATACCAGTTAAGTTTAGAAGGTCTTTAGGCAAAAAGGCAGTTATTACCAAGGGATTGGACAATTGTCTTTTTCTTTTTTCCGAAAGCGAATGGGAAAAATTAGCTAAGCGGTTAAGTAAATTTCAATTTGAAAAATCTGATGCTCGTGGTTTTTCTCGTTTTATGCTTGCGGGTGCAACAGAAGTCCCGATTGATTCTTTGGGAAGAATATTGATTCAGGATTATTTAAAAAAACATGCCAGCTTGAAAAAGAAAATAATTATTGCTGGCATTTCTAATAGAATAGAGATTTGGGATGAAACACAATGGAAAAATTATACCCAAAAAGCCGAGAAAGGGAAAGGCGTAGAAGATATGGCCGAACGGTTAGCGGAATTTGGGTTTTAAGACAATGGCTCATATACCAGTTTTAACAAAAGAAGTTATAGAGTATTTTAACCCGAAACGAAAAGAAAATTTCGTAGATTGTACTTTTGGGCAAGGAGGACATAGTTTGACTATTCTTAAAAAAAATCAACCAGAAGGAAAGGTCCTTGCCATAGAAGCAGATTCTGAATTGTATAAGAAGTTTCAAGAAGAAGGTTCTTCGGTCATTAATAATCAATTATCCGATAGGTTAATTTTAGTAAATGATTCTTATACCAACCTTAGACAAATTGTTCAAGAGAATAAATTCGGACCAGTGAATGGAATTTTACTAGACTTAGGCTTGTCAAGCTGGCATCTTGAAGAAAGCGATAGGGGATTTTCTTTCAAAAGAGACGAACCTTTGGACATGAGATATGACCCAACTAATAATCCATTGACTGCCTTTGAGTTAATCAATGCTTATCCTCAAGAGGAGATTCAAAAAATTTTAGAAGAATATGGCGAGGAAAGATTCGCAAAAAATATTGCTAAAAAAATAGTTAGCCAGAGAGAGTTTAAACCCATTAGAACAACATTTGACTTGGTAGAAGTGATATGGATGGGCCTTCCTCCTTGGTTTAAGAAAAACAGAATCCACCCAGCTACCAAAACTTTTCAAGCGTTAAGAATTGTTGTTAATTCTGAAATAGATAACCTCAAGACAGTCCTCATCCAAGCGGTAGATGTTTTAGTAAAAAATGGAACATGCGCAGTTATCTCTTTTCATTCACTAGAAGACAGGGTTGTAAAAAGATTTTTTAAAAGAGGTCAGGAGATTAATATTTTGAAGAACTTAACTAAGAAACCAGTTATTCCAACAGAAGAGGAGATTAGAAGTAACCCTCGATCAAGGTCGGCAAAATTAAGAGTAGCCCAAAAAATAGTTTAGCGATTAAGTAATTAAGCAAATTAATTATGGCAAAGCGAGTTATTAAAAATCCTATTAAGTATTCAATATTTAATCTGATGAATCTAAAGATTTTTTGGATTTTTTCTATCATTTCAATGATTTGTCTGGTTGGATTTCTACTTTTACAGATTTACTTTTTGTCTCAGAATTCTAAATCTGTCTTTGTATTACAAAGATATTTAACAGAATTATCTGCCAGAAACAACAAAGAGTTAAGTCGATTTTCTCCTAAAGCAATGATTAATTTGGTTCAGCTTGCTCAAAATTTAAATTTTGAGAGAATAGAGGGAATTCACTACATCAAGACAACTAAAAATATAGTTTTAGCGCAAGAATGAAATTTTCTAGAATAAATTTAATCTATTTTTTTATTTTTTTATGCGGAGGGATTATTATTGCTCGCTTGGCTTTCCTTCAGGTTGTTCAGGGTGAGCTTTGGAAAGCCTTGGCTAGAGGGCAACAACAAATTTTTCAGCCCATCTCTGGCAGAAGAGGTGATATTTTTTTTCAGGATAATAACGGGCTGATACTGGGAGCTACCAACAAAAGCTTTATCTATGCTTTTCTTTCCCCAAGGCTTATTAATGATAAGGAAAAGGTGGCTAAATCACTGGCTCTAATTTTAGATATTCCTGAGAAAAAAATACTAGAGGAGATCTACGTCAACAGGGAGAGTCTTTTTTGGCGAGCTAAAGGAAGGCTCAGCCCCGAGCAAGCGTCTCAAATTATCGAGCTAGATCTTGCTGGTGTTTATTTAGGGAAAGAATTTCTTCGTTACTATCTTCACCATAGCCTTGCTTCAGATGTTTTGGGCTTTGTCAATAAAGATAGTTATGGGCAACATGGCATAGAAGGCTATTGGAACGATGTTTTAATTGGTAAAGATGGCTGGAGAAGGGTTGTTCATAGTCCTTTTGGCTCCTTTTTAAAGGGAGATATTCATAGCTCAATCAAGGGAATAGATGTTGTTTTGACGATTGATAAGAACATTCAGTCCAAGGCGGAAAAATTATTATTATATTTTTCTGAAGTTTTTGATTTTGAAGAAGCTCAAATTGTCGTTCTTAGGCCATCTGATGGTCGGATTTTGGCTTTAGCGGATTTTCCTGCCTTTAATCCCAACAAATTCCGAGAAGAGGAAATTGCACTTTTTAAGAATAGGGTGATTCAGACATTATATGAACCTGGTTCTGTTTTTAAAACAATTGTTATGGCTGCGGCTTTGAACGAAGGCAAGATTACCCCAGAAACGACCTTCGTAGACCGGGGCTATGTAATGATTTCACGAAATAAGATTACAAACTTTGATCAAAGAGTTTGGGGGGAAAGAACAATGACCGAGGCTTTAGGCTATTCTATTAACACGGGGGCGGTTTTTGCCCAACAACAGATGTCCCATGATGTATTTTTAGACTATTTAACTCGTTTCGGAGTTTTCGAAAAAACTAACATTGGCTTGCAAGGAGAGATCTTTTCTGAAAATAGAATTTTTAAAGAAGGATGGGATGTCAATTTTGCTACAGCTTCTTTCGGCCACGGGATAGAGATGACTTTATTGCAATTGGCGAGAATGTATGCCGCCATTGCTAATAGGGGAAAATTAGTCCAGCCATATATAGTAGAACAGATTATTAAGAATGGTAGGGTTGAGAAGGTTGGTGAGGAGAGGATTTATGAGCAAATTCTTTTACCAGAAACAGCCTACAACCTTACAAGAATGTTAGTTTCTACCATTGAAGATGGTTTCGGGCGACGAGCGCGCGTGTCTGGTTATCGCGTTGCTGGTAAAACAGGAACATCAGAGATTCCTTTTGCTAATTTAGGGATAAATAAACCTGGCTATAGTGACCAGACATGGCAAAGCTTTGTCGGGTTTGCTCCAGCCTTTAGCCCGGAGTTTGTTATTGCTATCAAGCTTAACAATCCAAGCAGTAGGACAGCCAGCGAATCTACCACTTTGATTTTTAGAGATTTAGCAAAATTTATCCTTAATTATTTCCAAATTCCGCCAACCGAGAGATAGATCGTTTGTTTTTTTCGTATTTTGTAGTAGGATAAGGAGGCTTGGCCCCATCGTCTAATGGTTTAGGACGCTGGCCTCTCACGCCGGTAATAGGGGTTCGACTCCCCTTGGGGCCGCTGATATTTGACAATTAATTGATATAGGATGGGCAGATGAAGCTGGTGCTTGATTTTTAGATTTTAAAATGCTAATATGCCAGCATTGATTCAGGAAGATGAATGATATTTTATTTATTTTTATTATTGCTTTAATCGTTGTCGGGGGAATGTTTGGAGTTTTCCTTCTGACTCGGGAAAAAATAAAAGTAGACCAGAAACAGACAGAAGCGATGAGAGACATAGAGAGAGGACTTACTAGCTTAATGGCTGGACAGCTCAAGGAGATTAGGGGAAGCGTTGATGGAACCTCAAAGGCAATGTATCAGCAAATCTCTTCTTTTACCAGGGAAACAGTCCAAATAAGGGAGGAGATGAAACAGGTTCAGGAAGTAATGAAAGAAATCTCTTCTTTTCAAGAATTTTTTAAATCCCCGAAGATTCGAGGCCAATGGGGGGAAGCAAGTCTAATACATATACTAAGCGAATATTTCCCAAAGGAACTTTACCAAGCTCAATATCTTTTTTCTTCAGGGGAGCAAGTTGACGCAGTCTTAAGGCTTCCAAACAAAAAAATAATTTCAATTGATGCTAAGTTTCCTTTTGATAATTTTCGTAGAATGGTAGAAGCAGAGCTTAAAGAAGAGAAAGATGAGTTTCGTAAAAAATTTATTGAGGATAGTAAACGGAGAATTCAGGAGATTGCTTCAAAATATATTTTACCTTCAGAGGATACAGTTGACCTAGCGATAATGTACATTCCTGCTGAAGCGGTCTATTATGAGCTTAATATGTTGAAAGAAGTTGATATCGGGAGCTATGCTCGCTCTAGGAAAATAGTTTTAACATCACCCAATACAATTTTTTTGGCCTTACGGGCTATTGAGCATTGGTACAAGGATGTTCAGGTTTCTCAACGAACAGCGCAAATATTAAAACGATTAGCTAGGATTCAATTAGATGGCGTAAAGTTAATGAATGATTTTAGAAAATTAGGAGGTCATTTGAGAAATGCGATTTCTTCTTATGATAATTCTGAAAAACGACTTTCCTTATTTGATGATCGTTTGGAGCGCTTATTAGAGACCTCTAAATCAGACAAGAAGTTAGTAAATAAAATAATTGATAAATCATAATTGATTAAAAACTATGTTAGCAGTGATTAAAACAGGAGGGAAACAATATTTAGTTACCCCTGGAGATAAAATAAAAATTGAAAAAATTGAAGCAGAGCTAGGCGAGGAAATAATCTTTGACGAGGTTTTGCTTTTGGAAAAAAATGAAAAAATTCAGATTGGAGTTCCTCTAGTTACTGACACTACGGTCCAGGCAAGAGTTGTGGAGCAGGGAAAGGGTAAAAAGGTTACTATTTTTAAATATAAAGCCAAAAAGCGTTATAAGGTAAAAAAGGGACATCGACAGTTTTATACATTAGTTGAGATAGAGGGTTTTTCTGAAAAATAATTTATTTTAATATTTAGGTTTTTTAGATAAAAAACCCCGGGACTCCGGAGTTTTTGTTAGATTTCTTAAAATAAGCTAAGCTCCTTTTTGAGGAAGTTTTTTTTAGGAAAGATTCTCTAGAGGAGAATCTCTTCTCCCGGCATAATTTCTTCCTCTATCTCGCTTCTCTCTAGATTTCTAAAACTGGCTCGTTGCTCGTCAAAATATAATTCAATTTTTCCAACAGGACCGTTTCTGTGTTTAGCGATAATAATGTCAGCAATATTTTTCTTTGCCGTATCTTTTCTATATTTATCTTCACGATAAATAAAGAGGACGATGTCGCTGTCTTGTTCTAGGGCACCGGTCTGGCGTAAATCTGATAGTCGAGGAATAGAGGGGGTTCTCTGTTCAACCGCTCTTGAAAGCTGGGATAATGCCAGCACTGGTACGTTTAATTCTTTAGCCAGGCCCTTAAGAGAGCGTGAAATTTCAGTCATTTGCTCAACCAGGCCCATGTTCGTGTTCCTCGGTTCCATTAGCTGGAGATAATCAACAATTAAAAGAGACAGGCCGTGCTGAGCTTGAAGTCTCCTGGCCATTGCTCTCATTTGCATTATATTTGCCCCAGCAGTATCGTCTATAAAGATAGGGGCTTCTGAGAGAATGCCTAAGGAGTGCTGAATCCTTTCAAAATCATTATCTTCTCCTTCTCCAGAGAGAAGTCCAGTTCTTAATTTCCAGAGGTCAACATCTGATTGGGCAGCAATCAACCTGTCTATCACTTGATCTTTAGACATCTCTAAACTAAAGACTCCGACCGGTGATTTTCTATGCACCCCAACATGCCTAGCAATATCTAAGGCTAAACCGCTTTTCCCAATTGATGGCCTGGCGGCTAAAATTATTAGATCCGATTTTTGGAGACCAGAAAGAATTTTATCCAAGGCGTTAAATCCAGTAGGAACCCCGCGAAGAACCCCCCGATGTTTAGAGAGCATGTCAATTCTTTCAAAAGCTCCTTCCAATTCGCTTTTGATTGGGACAAATTGTTGAGAAAATGAATGTTGGGCGATACTAAATATTTTACTTTCTGCTTTGTCCAGTAAAACATCAACATCCTCCTCTTCGTTAAAGCCCATCTGTCCTATCTCATAAGACGATTGAATTAAATCTCGAAGAATTCTTTTTTTCTGAACGATTTTAGCATAGTCAAAAACATGCAGAGCGTTAGGGACTGTGTTGACTAATTCAGTTAAATAGGTTTTGCCACCAACCGCCTCTAGTTTTTTCTTTTCTTGAAGACGAGAAGATAAAGAAAGAAAATCAATCGTTTCGTTACGTTCAAATAATTCTTGTGTGGCCGTATAGATGTCTTGATGCTTGTTTTTGTAGAAATCTCTGGGCTCTAAAAAATCCACGATCTTGATAATCGCGTTTTTATCAATCATTAAACTGCCTAATAAACTTTTTTCTGCCTCTACGTTCTGGGGAGGCATCTTGTCGGGTAGGGCTTGATTGGTTTGATTTTGGTTCATCATTTCTATTCTACTTAATTTTTAAAGTTTAGCAAGCAAGCGGAGCTTATCTTGGTTTACCCACCTATCTATTTTTTTTAATTTGAGCGCCGTTTTGAGTATCTTTAATTTCAAAGCCCAAATCAACAATTTTTTTTCTAATTTTATCCGCTTCAGCCCATTTTTTCTGCTTACGTGATTGTTCTCGTTTTTCAACTAAATCCTTAATTGCTTGAGGGATTTTTTCTTTTTTAGCTGAAAAGATAAAATTAAAAATTTTATCAATTTTTTTGAAAAAATCCAAAATCTTTTTGGTTTGAATTTTGTTAATTTGCCTCTTGTCCAGAAGGGGATTTGTCTGTCGGATAAGCTCAAAGATCGCTGCTAGCGCTCCAGGCGTATTAAAATTGTCCTCCATTGCTTTTTCAAAATCTTTTTGAGCTTTTAATAGTAATTGGTCAGCGATATTTGATTCTTTATCTGCTCGCGCGGGAAAATTTTTGATTTTTCCTATAAACTCATTAATTCTTCCTAAATTCTTTTTTGCTTGTGAAAGATTTTTCTCTGACCAATTTAAGTTGCTTTGATAATGGCTTGAGTAAACGAACATTCTGATTATCCTTGAATCCCATTTTTCCAGGACATCTTCTATCTCAATATAATTATTAAGTGATTTTGACATTTTTTGGCCATTGATAGTCAAGAGTCCGGCGTGAAGCCAATACTTAGCAAAAGGTTTGCCAGTTATTGCTTCTGACTGAGCAATCTCGTTTTCATGATGAGGAAATTTTAAATCTCTTGCTCCGGCATGAATATCAATCTGTTTCCCTAAATGTTTTTTACTCATTACTGAACATTCAATATGCCAACCTGGTCTCCCTTGATTAGACCAGGGGCTGTTCCAAAAAGGTTCTCCTGATTTAGTTTTTTTCCATAAAACGAAATCAGCGGCTTCTTGCTTTTCATATTTGTCTGCTTGGATTCTCGTGCCGGTTTTTGTCTTTTTTAACTTAATTCCAGAGAGCTTTCCGTAATCTTTGAACTTAGAAATATCAAAATAGACAGAATCATTTTTTTTATAGGCAAAGCCCTTCTGTTCCAGTTTCTGAATAAATTTTATAATCTCTTTAATGTGCCTAGTCACGCGAGGATAGGTGTCGGCTTTTTTAATGCCTAATTTTTCCTGTTCTTCTAAAAATAACTTAGCGTATTTATCGCTCAAGATAAAAATATCGCTTTTTTCTTTAATAGCCGCATTGATGATATCGTCGTGGACGTCAGTGATATTCATTACATATTTTACTTTATAGCCCTTGTGTTCCAGATATCGTCTAATGATATCAAAAGCAATAAAAGTGCGGGCATGGCCGATGTGGCAAGGACCATTTACGGTTGGTCCGCAAACGTAAAAACTAACCTTTTTATCTTTTAAGGGTTTAAAAATTTCTTTTTTTCTGGTGAGAGTATTATATATTTTTAGCATTGAGTCTATTCTAATACATTTTGCTTTTTTGCTCAAACCTGATAAGATAAACAAACAAGAATTACGAAAAGTCAATAATAATTGCAAATAATCAATGACCAATAATGACTGATAAATAATTAATGATGAATGATAAATAATAGATAATAAGCTTATGGCTAATTTAGTTTTATACCGAAAATATCGGCCAAAAATATTCTCCGAAATTGTTGGGCAAGAGCATATTGTTAAAACGATTACCAACGCTATTATTAACGATTTACTTGGCCACTGTTATCTGCTTGCTGGACCTAAGGGCTCTGGGAAAACTACCATCGCCAGGCTTTTAGCGAAGAGAATCAATTGTGAAAATCCTAAAGCCGAAGAACCTTGTAATAAGTGTTTTTCCTGTTTAGAAATAAACAGTGGTCGAGCTATTGATTTATTAGAAATTGACGCTGCCTCTAATAGGGGGATTGATGATATCCGAGAGCTAAAAGAGGGGATAAAGTTTAGCCCGACCCGATTGAAATATAAGGTTTTTATTATTGATGAATCGCATCAATTGACGCGAGAAGCTGCTAATGCTTTATTGAAAATATTGGAGGAGCCACCTTCTTTTGTTATTTTTATTCTAGCAACGACTGAACCACATAAAATGATTTCAACCATTATCTCTCGATGTCAGCGTTTTGATTTTAGACGATTAACGGTTTCAGAAATGCTTAAAAGGTTGGAATGGATTGCGGGATTGGAAAAGATAAAAATTGAAAAGTCGGCGCTTGAGCTTATCGCTATGAATACTGACGGTGCTATGAGAAACGCCGAGGTTTTGCTTGACCAAGCTATGAGCTTTAGCCGGGAGTCGGAGAAAAAAATAATAACCGCGGCTGATATTAAAGAATTACTGGGAGTGATAGATGTTGGCTTAGTGGCAAGATTAATTAGCTTAACTTTTCAAAAGAAAAGCGGAGAAGCGATTAATTTCCTTAATGAAATGGTGGAGGATGGAGTTGATCCCTCTCAACTTATTAAAGCAGTTGTTAATTATCTTCGCCAAGGATTAATTTTTAAAATTAGTCCTGATTTAGAAAATCCTATTTTTCGCAACTTAACTCAAGAGGTAAAAGAAGAACTAAAAATTCACACCAAAGAGTTAAAAGAAAAAGAAATTCGTCAGGCATTACGACTTTTTTTAGATGCTCAGAATAAAACTAGATATTCTTCAATTCCTCAACTGCCAATAGAGCTGGCAATCCTTGAAATAATCGGAGATAAGTGATAAACAATAATTGATCATTTTGCGGGGTCGTCTAACGGTAGGACAGCTGGTTTTGGTCCAGCCGATTGGGGTTCGAATCCCTGCCCCGCAGCCGTATGTTTCGTTTCCAACCTTACCCTATGGTTTTTTTATTAAAAATATGAAAATTTCAAGAAAGGCTGAAGCGGGCCCAGAAAAATTTAATACAGAACCTGACAACACAGTAGAAGGCGAATCAGAAAAAAAAGATAAATTGAAAAAACTTCTTGGGGAAATGGCAGAGCATTTACAAGAGCAGGGAGTGCCAGTGAATGAGGGTTGTCGCATTAATATGGATTTTTTTAAGAGTGAAGAGGGGCATTCTCCAGAAACAATTGATTGTGATAAAAGAAATATTAATAGATTGGAAAAAGAATGGTATGGAAATTTATCCCAAGAAGAAATAAGAGAAAAAAGGGGAAAAAGCAGAGGAGAAAAATTTGAGATATTAAAAACCTTAGTTTTTCACAAATTTATAGGAGAGGATTTTATTACCGTCCGAACATCCCAATATGACGATATTAAAAATAAAGTTGATAATTTAATTATAGACAAAAAGACAGGCAATTCAATTTGTGCTCTTGACGAGGTGGTTGATAATTTTGACGAAAGAACAGAAGAGAAGAAAAAAAAGACTTTAGAAAGAAATAGAGAAGGAGGCGGTCAATTAAAATATGGGCTCTCGTTACAAGAAGAGAAGATAGTCCCAGCCAGGATAAAAAATATCCCTCTTCTTTACCTTGTTTTTCCTGGAAAAAACTTAGAGCAAGCGATAGAAAGGATTGCCCCTTCTTTAACGGAAAAATCAGAGTACGAAGAGAAGATATTTAGATATTTTATCAGCTTAATAGTTTCTCAAATAAAATCATTAAAACTAAAAAATTTGCCTCAGGAATTAATTGAAAGAATGAATTTTTTTGAAAAAACTCTTTCAGAGTTATAGCTATAGATACTTAACATTTATAACTAATAAAAGGATTGCGTTTTCCCACCTAAGTATTTCATAAAAATTTATGCAAATAGATTTTGAAAATAAAACAAAAATAGTGGTTACAATTGGCCCTGCCTCTGATGGTGTTTCTAAGATAAAGAAGCTGATTCTGGCTGGCGCTGATATTTTTCGTTTTAACACAAAGCATTCTACGATTGAGTGGCATAGCGAAAGGGTAAAAAGAGTACAAGGAGTGGCAAACAAAATGAAGAAAAATATTGGAGTGATGATAGACCTTCAAGGAAGTGAGGTTAGGATTGAGACAAAAGAAAAAAAGAATTTAAGAGCCAGAAAAAATACTATTATTTTTATTAGCAATTCTTTTATTGATAAAAGGGTTTCCTTAATTATACCCAATACTCATATTTTTAAAAAAATAAAAATAGGAGACCCCATTTTAATAGATGATGGTTCAATTGAGTTAGAAGTTATAAAAAAACAAAAATCTTTAATTAAAGCTAAAGTTATTGAAGGAGGGGTTATCAAAGATAGGAAAAGTGTTAATTTTCCTCATTCTAAGATTGAATTATCTTCTTTAATTAAAAGAGATTTAAACTACCTCAGCGCAATGGCCAAGCATAGCGTTACATTTATCGCTCTTTCTTTTGTGACCTCTAAAAAAGATATTGAGATATTAAGAAAAGAGCTTGCCAAAAGAAAAATAAAAGCTCTTATAATCTCTAAGATTGAAAATCAACAAGCGATTAATAATATTAATGAAATTATTGAAGAATCAGATGCCATAATGATAGCCAGGGGAGACTTGGGAGTAGAAATCCCAGTTGAGAGTATGACTTTTTGGCAAAAAGAGATTATTAAAAAATGTCGGAAAAACAGAAAGCCAGTTATTGTAGCGACTCAAGTCCTACATTCTATGATTAAAAACCCAACGCCCACTAGAGCAGAAATAACTGATATTGCTAATGTTGTTTTTGACGGAGCTGATGCAATTATGCTTTCTGGAGAAACAGCTTCTGGAAAGTATCCAATTAAATCAGTTGCGGTAATGAATAAAATTTTAAGGTTTAATGAAAAGAAAACTGAATTTAAAGAGATCATTGCTTCAACCTTCAATCCAACTGAATTCGTAATTGGATCAATGGCTAAAGAGCTGAAAAAAGAAGACGTTCTTAAACAATTAAATATAAAAACAGTCATTATTTTTACTGAGAGCGGCTATACAGCAAGGGTTTTTTGCGCTTTTCGTCCTAAGATTAAGATAGTGGCGGTTACTAATAGCAAAGAAACAGCTGAAAGATTATCTCTTTCTTACGGGATAGTATCACATCATATCTTGATGGATTTTAACAAAGTTGAAGCATCTGAAAAAATTATCTATTTTTTGAAAAAAAGAAAGATTATTTTAGAAAAAGAGATAGTACTGGTTTTTTACGGAAAGCACCATAAGAAACCCCATCTGCTTAATTTATTTTCATTGGTTAGGGCATAGTTTGCTTAGTCTTTTGTTCTTTGATATAATAGATATAGAAAAGAATTCAGATTAAAATTAACTTAAAAACCTATTATGAATATCGCAAAAATTATTGACCATACTAATATAAATCTTGATGCTACAATTCAAGATATTAAAAAAACCTGTCAAGAGGCAATAGAATATGGTTTTCGTGGCGTTGATGTAAGGCCAAAGTGGGTAAGCTTGGTCAAAAAAGAACTGAAAGGAACAGATTTAAAAGTTATTGTTCTAATAGATCCGCCAATGGGGCAGAGTCTGTATCAAGAAAGAAAAAGAATTTGCTTAAAAGCGAAGAAAGATGGAGCCGACGAATTAGATGTAGTGATGAATGTTTTGGATTTGAAATACGAAAGATATAATAAAATTTTAAAGGATTTAAGGGGAATTTCTAAAATTTTACCAACAAAGGTAATAATTGGTTCCGGGTTTCTAACTGACGAAGAGATAAAAAAGGCCTCGGAAATTGTTAAAAAAGCTGGTGCTTTTTGTGTTAAAACCGCTACTGAAAAAGATCCTTTAGAGAGTAGAGAATTAGAAGAAAAAGCTAAACATCTTAAAATTATGGCAAAAGGTGCGCCAGGTCTTTTAATCAAGGCCTCTGCTAAAATTAGAAATTTAGAAGATGTTCAGATAATGATTAAGGCTGGAGCAGATATTATTGGAACCAGCTCGGGGGTTATAATTATAAAAGAACTTCATAAAAATCTTAATTAAAGGAAAAATGAAAAAAAAGAAAGCAACAAATCTGTTTCCTGATCCCAAATTGCCAGCGGTTAAAGAAGATTTTAGAAAAACATTTCAATGGAGGATTTTCAGTATTATGGCAGAGTTTGTTGAAGGATTCCACTTTATTGCTGATTTTAAGAAAACTATTACTATTTTTGGTTCAACTAGTTTTACTTCTGAAAATTCTTACTATCAAGAAGCAAGAAAATTAGGCAATTATTTAGCTAAAGCTGGCTATGGGGTAATTAGCGGCGGTGGACCAGGGATTATGGAGGCGGCTAACCGCGGCGCTTTTGAAGTCGGCGGAGAATCAATCGGCATTAATGTTGAATTACCAGAAGGTCAAAGAATGAACGCTTATGTTAATAAATCGATTGGATTTAGACATTTTTTCACGAGAAAAGTTATGCTTTCTTTTTCTTCTGAGGCATATGTTTTCTTCCCCGGCGGATTCGGCACATTGGATGAATTCTTCGAAATGGTAACATTAATTCAAACTAAAAAACTTGCTAAACCAGTGCCCATTATTGTTATAGGAGAAAAATATTGGCAACCCTTATTTAGTTGGATTAAAGAAGAAGTTTATCAAAAACAAAAAGCCGTCAAAAAAGAAGATATGGATATTTTCTGTTTAGTTGACTCAGCAGAAGAGGCTTTTAATCTTATCAAGAAAGACTGATGTCAGGGTTTTATTAATTGTAAATAATACAAGTTATAAAAATCTGCCGAACTTTAGTTTCGGCAGATTTTTATAATATCCAACATAGAAGTAGAAAATACTTGACATCTTTTTTGACTTCGGTATAATATATAGGTGATATTAATTTAACTTATTTTTATGTTCAAAGATAGATATCTCCATCCAGCCATAATTTCAGACCTAAGAGATAAAATGGTTTTTATCGGCGGACCAAGGCAAGTCGGAAAGACTACTTTAGCTAAGCATATAGGGGATTCGGATTATAAAAAATATACTTATTTTAATTGGGACAACCGTCAAGATAGAAAAAATATTCTTTCTGGAAATTTTGAAGCGGAATCTTCTTTAATAATTTTTGACGAAATTCATAAGTACAAACAATGGAAAAATT
>CAZYBZ010000004.1:0-26768 GCA_964646075.1 uncultured Candidatus Saccharibacteria bacterium
CAATGCCATTTTGTTCAAGAACCTTTATTAAGGTCGGTTCATTATAGCGAGCCGGTGGTTTGGTAAAATGTTGTTGAGGCGTTAATTTAAGTAAATCTAAAATTTCTTCCTCAGTCAAGGGAGGTAGAGTTGCCTCTTTGAATTTAATAGGATAAATCTTCAAAAAACCGTCAAATTTTAAAGTTTGACCATTGGCTTGAAAAGTATAATTAGCAGCTTTGATTTTAATATTGGTTGAGTCAAAAATTGCTTGACTCATTTGGCTGGCAATAAATCTTTGCCATATTAATTCATAGAGCCGAGCTTGCTGTTTTTCTATTTTAAGGCTGTCAGGAGTTTTATTGGTATCGGTTGGCCTAATTGCTTCGTGCGCCTCTTGGGCTCTTTTTGCTTTGGTTTTATATTTTCTTGAAAATCCAGGCCAATAGTTTTTACCGAAATTTTTGATAATAAAACTTTCAGCAGAAGACAAGGCTTGTTGGGAAAGGTTTAAAGAGTCTGTCCGATGATAACTGATCAGTCCTTTTTCGTACAGCTTTTGAGCTAAGAACATCGTTTTTTGAGAAGCAAGATAGAGTTGTTGTCCTGCTGTTTGCTGAAGAGTGCTTGTCATAAATGGTGGTAAAGGATTCCTTTTCACCTCTTTTTTTTGATTCTTTTGAATCTGATATTCCGCTTTTTCTAAATCTTTAAGAATCTTACTTGCTTTTTCTTTGTTTTGAATGCCTAATTTTGGAATTACTTTTCCGTTTTTTGAACTGAGAAAAGCCTCAAATTCGGTTTTGATTTTTAAATCATTGTTTTGTTTTTTAAGAGTAGCAATAATACTCCAATATTCCTCTGGCTTGAAGGCCTCAATTTCTCTTTCTCGTTCAACAATTACCCTAGTGGCCACCGACTGAACTCTGCCGGCCGAAAGACCACGAGTTATTTTTTTCCAAAGAAAGGGTGAAAGCTTATAACCAACAATTCTATCTAGAACTCGTCTACCAACCTGGGAGCTAACGAGATCCATATTAATCTTTCTTGGATTTTTTAGAGCCTCAAGGATTGCCTTTTTAGTAATTTCATGAAAAACAATTCTTTGATAATTATCTAAGTTAAGGGCCTCTTTAAGATGATAGGCAATAGCTTCACCTTCTCTGTCTTCATCAACTGCTAAGATGACCAGTTCGGCTTTTTGAACTTCTTTTTTCAAAGAATTAACTGTTTTTCGCGATTTAGTAGGAATAACATATTGAGGTTCAAAATTTCTTTCAATATCTATCCCTAGTTTTGATTTTGGCAAATCACGAATATGTCCGTAAGATGATAAAACCTTATATTCTCGGCCTAAGAATTTTTCTAATGTTTTTCCTTTTGTCGGACTCTCAACTATTAATAATTTCATATTATTCGAGGACTAAGTCCTAAGTGTATAAACATTACCGCTTAAGTTTTTTATTATTCCTTTTATCTCTAATCCTGTCAAAGTTGAAATAACTTTTGCTGGGTCTAATTCGATTTTTTCAATAATCTCATCAATATGCATTGCCTTTTTATTTTTAAGAGCATTTAGGATTATTTCTTCTTCTTTTGAATCCAAGCTAATCTCTTTTTTTGAAATTATCAAGTGAAGTTGGAGCCCCTTAAGAATATCCTCTGCTCGTTCTACTAGTTCAGCTCCTTTTTTAATAAGAGTATGGCAGCCGCTAGAGTTAGGGGAGTAAATTGATCCAGGCAGAGCAAAAACTTTCCTTTTTTGTTTAAAGGCGTGATTAGCGGTGATCAGGGCACCTGAGCGATCTTTTGCTTCTATCACCAATGTTCCCAAGGATAGGCCAGAAACAATACGGTTTCTTAGAGGGAAGTTTCCTTTGTGACCTGGTGTTCCAACTGGGAATTCTGAAATTATCGCTCCACCTTTTTGAATGATTTTTTTTGACAACCCGATGTTTTCCTGAGGATAAATATTCTTTTCATTAATACCTGTTCCTAAAACAGCGATTGTTCGTCCGCCACTGTCTAGGGCTGTTTGGTGGGCAACGGTATCGATTCCCTTAGCCATCCCGCTTATAATAATAAATCCAACTCTTGAGAGCTCTGCGACAATTTCCATTGTTGCTTGTCTCCCATAATTTGAGCATCGCCGAGGACCAACCACCGCCAAAGCAGGATTACCTCCTAGGTCTAGTTCTCCCCTACAATACAAAATTTTTGGCGGGGCAATAATTTTTTTTAACGGTTCTGGGTAATCTTTGTCTTGAATTTGAATCGTTTTTATTTTATCCATTTTATAGATTTAGGCAGAACAGAATGTCTGATTATTTATAATGTAAAGATATAGATAGAAATAATTGATATTTATAGATTTGAAAATAGAGTCTGGTCAATTTCTTCTTTTATCTGTTCTAATTTTTTTTGTTCATCTTTAGTAAATTTTTGTAAAACAAATTTTTTTAAGTCTATCTCTGGCTGTTTCGGTCCAATACCTATTTTTAGGCGATTAAAATTTTTTGAGCCTAGTTCGTTAATTATTGATTGAACTCCTTTGTGCCCCCCAGCTCCAGAATTTTTTTTGATTTTTATTTCTCCAAGAGACAAGTAGAGTTCATCATGAATAACCCAAAGATTTTTTAGAGGAATTTTATAAAATTTTATTAAATGACTGACTGCTTGTCCAGATTGGTTCATAAAAGTTTGAGGTTTGGCTAAAATAATTTTTTGATTATTAACCTTGTTTTGGGAGATCTTTGTTTTTAATTTCTTTTTATTTTCCCAATCAGAAAAGTTATTTTTTTTAAAAAAATTAAGAATCTCAAAACCGAGATTATGGCGGGTATTTTTAAATTTTAAACCAGGGTTTCCTAACCCGACAAGCAGAATCATCTTTTGCATTATACCTTTTTTTATAGAAATAAAAAATTATTTTTTTGTTTGCCAAAATTTGATTTTTAGTTTAATATGAAACTATGAAAAAAGTCTTACTTTTTGTCTGGGAGATAACAAAAATAGTCGTTATTGCCCTTATAATAGTCATTCCTGTCAGAACCTTTATCTTCCAGCCTTTCATTGTTAGGGGGGCAAGCATGAATCCAAATTTTGATAATTTTGATTATTTAATTGTTGATCAGATCTCTTATAGGTTCAGAGAGCCTCAAAGGGGAGATGTCGTCATCTTCCATAATCCCAGTCGTGCCGCTGGAAGATTTATTAAAAGAATTGTCGGCTTACCACAGGAAACAATAAAAATCAAAGAAGGCCGAGTAATGCTTAAGCAAGACGGGGAGTTTTTGGTCTTAGATGAATCAGCTTATTTACCCCAAAATACCATAACCTCAGGTAACCTAAGAATAACCTTAAGAGAAGACGAGTATTTTGTTTTAGGAGACAACAGAGAACTTTCTATGGACTCAAGATCTTTTGGCGCCTTAAATAGAGAGTTTTTTATCGGCAGAAGCGCCTTCCGCTTGTGGCCTTTAGTTTTGTTTGCTCAAGAATGACGGACAAGATAGGTGGGTGATGAGGTTCTAGAATATTATCAGACATTTGATTACTAGCGGTCTTCTTGTTAATGCTGGCGCTGAGAAGAGTCATTTTTTTAAATCATGATGGTTAAAAAAAGCAAAGCAAAAATTCAGAGTGTCTCAGGAATGTCAGACATCCTGCCCGAAGACCAGGCATTTTTTAAGAAAGTTTATAAAACAGCCTTGGACATTTCATCTGACTATGGATTCAGTGAACTTTCTTCTCCAATCTTAGAATATACTGAACTTTTTGAAAAAGGGACTGGTTCTGACACAGAAATTGTTGAAAAGCAAATGTATTCTCTCCGTACGAAAGGAGGGGATCGTTTAACCTTAAGGCCAGAATTTACTCCTTCTCTAGTAAGGGCATATATTGAACACGGGATGATTAGTTTGCCTCAGCCAGTAAAACTTTTTTCTTTTGGACCAGTTTTTCGTCACGAGAGACAGCAATCCGGTCGTTTTCGTCAGTTTCATCAATTTAATCTTGAAATTTTTGGCTCGGAGAAACCGATTATTGATGCTGAACTTATCTATCTTTCCTATAATATTCTCCAAGGATTAGGCGTAAAGGATTTATTAATAGAGGTTAATAGTATAGGAGATAAAGAGTGTCGTCCGGCTTACAAAAAAAAATTGACAAGATATTTAAGAAGCAATAAGGATTTTCTTTGCCTAGATTGTCAAGAGAGATTAAAGAAAACCCCTCTAAGAGTTTTAGACTGTAAGATAGAACGGTGCAGGCAAATAGTTTCTGGAGCTCCTCAAATTATTGATCATCTCTGCAAAGGCTGCCATGATCATTTCAAAAAAGTTTTAGAATTTTTAGATGAATTAGCCCTCCCTTATGATCTTAATCCTTATCTAGTTAGGGGCTTAGATTATTATACTGAAACTGTCTTTGAAATAACTACTGGAGATAAAAAAGGAAAAAAGAAAGCAAGCTTGCTTGGTGGAGGAAGATATGATAACTTGATAAAACAATTTTCCAGAAAAGATATCCCAGCTTGCGGTGGGGCCGGAGGAGTGGAAAGAATTATAGCGGCGATGAAAAAAAGTGGAACAAAAGTTCCCGAGAGACGAAAGCCAGTTATTTTTTTAGCTCAATTAGGCGATATTGCTAAGAGCAGAGCTTTGAAATTAATAAATAACTTAAGAAAAGCCGGTCTTTCAACAAGCGAGCAGCTTCACAGAGATTCTCTTGCGATTCAGCTTAAGATGGCAAACAGGCTAGGGGTAAAATATACTCTGATTATTGGGGAAGAGGAGGCTAGTAGAAATATGCTTATTATTAGAGATATGAAAAGTGGTAAACAATCATTAGTGAAGATAGAGAAAGCTATTGTAGAAATAAAAAAGCGTTTAAAATAATTAAATCATTAATAACTAATTCTATGTCTGGACTTAAATTAGAGAAAAAAGAGAGGGAGAATAGTCGGCAACTAGTTGGTCGATTTATTAGAAGCTTAAGAAAAAGTGGTCTTGTTTATAGGGCGAAAAAATCTCGATACATTCAGCGGCCTTTAAGTAAAAAACTTAAAAAAAGGGTTGCCCTAAGGAAAGAAGAGCTTAAGGAGAAATACAAACGCTTAGAGAAACTAGGTAAGAGCCGATAGGCTTTCATAGCAAACAATTGATTTTTACCGAGAAATTTACTCCTAATCAGACAAGCAGATGATTGGAATTAATAATCTTACCGATGTTTTTATAAATGAAGAATTGTTAAAGTGGCTTGGAGCAGAAATTTTAGCCAGAGAGAGCTTTCAAGAAAAAGTTGATATTTCAGTGGCGATAGTCTCAGAGGACGAAATTAGAAGATTAAACAAAATTTATAGGGATAAAGACAAACCAACGGATGTTTTGTCTTTTCGAGAAAATCTAAAGTTTATTTTGCCACCTTTTCAAAAAAAAGAATTAGGGGAGATAGTGATTTGTCCTTTTCAAATTAAAGAGAAAGAAGAGGACAAGATAGCCAGGGTTTTTATTCATGGTTTTCTGCATCTTCTTGGATATGATCATCAGACCGAGAAAGAATCGGCAATAATGGAGGCTAAAGAAAAAACTTATATTTCAATAATAAATCTTGGACAAATTTTTAAAGATAGGAAAGAGTAGGCGAGATTAATAAGAATAATAATATAATTAATACTCATTTTTGTTCCTCGTGGCGTTGCGAGAGATTGAGCAATAGGATTCCGAAATTATCTATTATGAAAGTTGCCGCTATCATTCCCGCTTATAACGAAGCAAAAACCATTAGTGCGGTAGTAAAAGTTGCTAAAAGCAATATTTTAATTGACGAGGTTTTTGTAGTCGATGATGGCTCTCTTGACAAGACGGCTGCTGTTGCCAGAGAAGTCGGAGCTAATGTGGTAAGGATTAAAAATAATCAAGGGAAAGGCAGGGCTCTGGAAATAGGTGTTCAAAGAGTTGATAGTGAGATTTTATTATTTTTAGACGCCGATTTAGTTGGGCTAACATCAGGACATATTGACAATCTTCTAAAACCCGTAATGTCTGGAGAAGCAGATATGACAGTTGGTGCGATAGATAGAAAAATGTTTGGAATATTTTTAGATTCATGGCTTCGGAGAACCGAATCGCCTTTTTCAGGGATGAGAGCTATTAAGCGCGATTTTTGGGACAAAATTCCTAAATGCTATAAAAAGAAATTTTATATTGAAAGCGCTATCACTTATTTGGCAAAAGAGAATAAGCTCAGAATAAAACCCCTTATTTTAGATGGGGTAAATCATATTATTAAAGAGAAGAAGATGGGCTTTTGGAAAGGCACAAAGGAGCGCTGCAAGATGAATGCACAGATAATTTTAATCAATCTTTTCTTAAAAATGAAGACTAGATGTTTTTTTAAAAATAGCTGACAATGATGGATTCTCCTATTGACGAAATAAAAGAGCGCTTAGATATTATCGACATAATCTCTACTTATATCAAGCTTGAAAAAACAGGCGCAAATCATCGTGCTCTTTGTCCTTTCCATTCTGACAAAAAACCATCTTTATTTGTCAGCCCTTCTCGTCAGATTTGGAAATGTTTTGGTTGCGGGGCTGCTGGGGATATTTTTGCTTTTATTCAACAGATTGAAGGAGTAGAGTTTGGAGATGCTCTGAGAATTTTAGCGAAAAGGGCGGGAGTAGAATTACGAAAACAAAATCCAGAAATCCAAACAGCTAGAAAAAGATTTTATGATATCTGCGAATGGGGAACAAAATTTTTTGAAAAACAGATTCAAACTGGTCAATTAGGGGGAAAAGCTAAAGAATATCTTTTTAAAAGAGGGCTTTTAGAAGATTCAATTGAAAAGTGGAGGATTGGTTTTGCTCCTGATACTTGGAATGCTTTGCTAAACTTTTTGAGAGAAAAAGGATTTTCAGTCGGAGAGATTGAGAGAACTGGTTTAGTATTAATAAATAAGGAAGGGAAATCTTACGATAGGTTTCGTGGGCGAATAATTTTTCCAATTTTTGATTTGAATTCTCAAGTTATCGGTTTTGGTGGTCGCGCCTTTGTTAAACCCAAAAGGGAAGCAGAGGGGATGATGGCAAAATATCTTAATATTCCTAACACCTTGCTTTATAATAAAAGTCAAGTTCTTTATGGATTGAATAGGGCAAAGGTTCCTATTAGAAAGGAAGATGCTTGCATTCTAGTTGAAGGCTATACTGACGTGATAATGTCCTGGCAAGCAGGAGTAGAGAATGTTGTTGCTACTTCTGGGACTGCGCTGACAGCTCATCAGCTTTCTGTCTTGAAAAGATATTCTAAAAATCTAATTATTTCTTTTGATATGGATGTTGCCGGAGATTCAGCCACTAAGAGAGGGATTGATTTAGCCCAAACGCAAGGATTTAGTATAAAAGTTGCTGACTTGCCCAAGGGCAAGGATCCGGCTGATGTTGTTTTTATTAAAATAGAGGATTGGAAAAAAGTAATTGAAAAATCAAAGTCTATTCTTGATTTTTACTTTGAAAACGCTTTTTCAATTTTTGACAGCAAGACGCCTGAAGGGAAAAGAAATACTTCTGCGATGTTACTCCCGATTATTAAAAGAATTCATAATAAGATTGAGCAGTCTTCATGGATCAAGGAGTTAGCTAGGCGTCTTGAAGTAAGTGAAGAAAGCGTTGAGCAAGAATTAAAAAGATGTCCATCAGTTAAAACAAGAGAAAGCCTGGTTCAAGACCCTTGTATCACTCCCCAGAAGACGCGAAGAGGAGTGATCGAAGAGAAAATTATTTCTTTACTTTTAAATTATTCCAAAGGAATTGAGCCATTGAAAGAAGATTCTTTTAAATATTTTTCAGCTGAGGTTAAGGAGGTTTTAGAAAAAATTCAGCAAAAGCCGAAAGATTTATTAAAGAGCCTAAAAGGCTTTGATTTTTCAAAAGAACAGCAAGAATCTCTTAATTATCTTGCCCTCAGAGGAGAAATTGAGATTGATCTTAAGGGAGAAGAGGTTAATATTGAGAAGGAGATTTTGACTTCTTTCAATGAACTGAAATTTTTTGCGATTAAGGAAAAACTAATGTCGCTTTCTAAGAAAATTAAACAAGTTGAACAAAATGGTAAGAAAGAGGAGGTAGAGAGCCTCTCTAAAGAGTTTAGCCGTTTAGTAGAAGAGCTAGATCAAAATAATAACCAGCCATTAAATATTAAATAATTATTAATAGGTGACATTATTACGATTAATGATCTTTCATCAGCGATTATAATAAGATTAATAGTAAATTATGATTAAAAGAAAAGAAAAGACGAAAAGAATAATTAAAAAAAAGAAGACAGTCAAAACGGTCAAGATGGTTAAGGTGGCCAAGGGAAGGAATATGGTTAAGATAGGCAAAAAAAAGATATTGAAAAGAGGCAATTTTAAGAGAATTGAGAAGATTGAAAAACCCGTAAAAAGTAAAGGTAGGCAAAAGATTCTTTCGAGAAAAGTTCCAAGGACAAGGAGGGGGCAAATTTTTCTTCAAGACAAGGTAGAGGGACTGATTAAAAAAAGTCGGGGTCGGGCTTTTGTTACTTATAGCGAAATCTTATACGCTTTTCCTGAGGCCGAAAAAGACATTCAAGGGCTTGAGCAACTTTATCAACGACTAGAGGAAGAAGGAATTGAGATTAAGAAGAGCCGGAGTTTTCTGCAAATAGGAGAAGGAGAGAAAAAGATAAAGCCAATTTCAAGCAGATGGCCGGATTCTATCCAGATGTATTTAAAAGAAATTAGCAAAGTTGGCTTTTTAACCGCTAAAGAAGAAAAAGAGCTTTCAAAAAGGATAGAGAAGAATGATATTGTTGCAAAACAACGATTAGTGAGAGCCAATCTCCGACTAGTGGTTTCTATCGCCAAAAAATATGTTGGTCGGTCTCCAAACTTAACCCTGCTTGATTTAATTCAGGAGGGTAATCTAGGCCTTTTCAGGGCATCTGAAAAATTTGATTGGAGGAGGGGCTATAAATTTTCTACTTATGCTACCTGGTGGATAAGGCAGGCAATAACAAGAGCTTTGGCAGATCAGGCAAGGACTATTCGTATTCCAGTTCATATGATAGAAACGATATCTAAATATATTAAAATAAATCGTGATTTATTAAGAGAATTAGGGAGAGATCCGCGGACAGAAGAAGTCGCTAGAGAAATGGGACTTAGTCCAGAGAAAGTAAGGCATATAAAAAAAATTGCTCAAAGAACAATATCTTTAGAGACACCGATAGGCAACAAGGATGAGCAGGATAGCGTTTTGTCCGAATTCATAAAAGATGAAGAGCTTCCCTCTCCTTCGAAAAAGGCGGCTCGAGCTTTATTGAAGGAGCGACTTGATGAAATTATGAGTAACTTGACTGATAGGGAACAGAAAATTCTTAAGATGAGATTTGGATTAGAGGATGGGGTGACTCATACTCTTCAAGAAGTAGGAGAGGTTTTTGCTGTAACCAGAGAACGTATTCGTCAGATTGAGGCTAAGTCTTTAGAAAGAATCCGCAAGCACAAGGATTTAAAAAAATTGGAAGGTTATTAAAAAAGGGTATTAGACCTTGAAAAGATGATAAAATTACTCTAAAGTATAGTTGTTTTATTCCGCGGTAGCTCAATGGTAGAGCGGGTGCCTGTTAAGCACTAGGTTGTAGGTTCGAGCCCTACCCGCGGAGCCAAATTGTATGTTCGGTGTTTGTTGTTTTAGCACTTCTCTACAGTGAGTAAAATAGAAATATTTTCAGAGAAAAATCTTTGCTATTAGTCTGTCAAGCATTTCGTTCAAAGCGATTTACGCATAGTTTGGCATATTCTATTATAGGTGGTTGGACGGAGGTCGTTGATATTAAGGTAGTATTGACTGAATAAAAATTAAACTTTACAAGAAAATGCCATTTAAAGAATTTGCTTTTGGAGCGGAAAACGAACAATCTTTTCCAGAAAAAACTAAAGTTGAAAGCGTTAAAGAAAATGAAGAAAGAATTGAAGGCGGGGTTTGGAAGCCGTCTATTTTTGATGATTTTAAGGATGTTTTAGGAGTTGGCGCCTCAACAAAAGAATTAAAAAGACTAATCAGTGGAGAAGAAGCAAAAATTCGAATAACTGCATCTCTAGAAAGGTTTGATAAAAGATTCTCTCAAGAGGACAAGGAAATAAGAATTGCTAAACTTGGAGCTGGGCGCATCTTGGTTAATTTTTTAGAAAAGATTGCTCCAGGAGTTAATGTTCATAATATAGAGAAAACTTCATTAGAGCATAGCGATAGAATTATTGTTGTTAATCAACAATATCTTCAGCAAGATAAGGGAAAACGCGCTCGTATTAAAGCTGATGGTTTAATTACTAATATTCGAAAAAAACCCCTTATGGTCGTGGCAGCTGATTGCGCGCCAGTAGGAATATATGATCCTAAAAATAAAGCGACAGGGGTATTTCATTCTGGCTGGCAAGGGACCTTAAAACAAATTTCTTCTAAGGGAGTAAGAGAGATGGGTAATACTTATGGTTCAAAACCAGAAGAACTTTTGATTGTTATTGGTCCCTATGCAGGCGGTGAAGAATTTGAAGTTAGCGAGAAAGAATATAAGCGATTTCAAGAAGCTAAAGATGAAAACGGGTGCTTGATCTATAGTGAAGAAGATATCCAAAGTTTTTTTAAAAAAAATGAGAAAAAACAAGGGCATTATTTTCTTGACACAGGACAAGCTATTAGGAAGTCTTTAATTAGGGTCGGTGTTCTTGAAAAAAATATTCAGGTTTCTGAATATTCCACAATGAGCAAAAAAGGTAATCTATCTTTTTCTTCAGAACGGATAGAGGGGAATAAAGACAGAGATTCTTTTGTCTTTATGATGGTGTGCAAATAGTTAAAAAGCAGAGAGAGGGGCTTAACTTGGGAAAAAGATATTAGTCCCTTTTTTGGTGCTAAATTTTTATTTTAGCTCTATCTTTTGTTGGATAAAAACAGCTTTGATTCTTTTTCTTAGAGCGGTAGCAACCTCCCACTGTTTTCCTGGTTGAGTTTCGCCAATGATTTTTAATAAGACTTGATTTCCTTTTATATCCTCTACTCCTAAAAATTTTGGTGGACTTAAAATTAAAGAAGCTAGTTTAGGATTTTTGGCCATTTCCTCGCCTATTTTATTTATTAACTTTTCAGCCTTATCAATGTCAGTGTCGTAAGAGATTGCGACACTGACATCTATTCGAGACAATCCTTTTGTAAGATTAGAAACATTGCGGATCATACCGTGAACAGCAAAATGGACGACACCATCAACACCTCTAATCATTGTTTTCCGTAAACTAATCGACTCTACTTTTCCTTCTATACTAAAGCCGAAGCCAACAACTCTTATCCAGTCTCCTATACGATACTGGTCTTCCATTAAAATAAAAAGGCCAGTAACGATATCTTTAACTAAACTTTGAGAGCCGAAACCAATCGCCAATCCTAGGATTCCTGCGCCCGCTAATAGAGCCCCAATGTTTATCCCAAATTCAGGAAGAACCATTAGGATAATCGTTAATACTATTAATATTTTTCCAGTGACTAAAAAAAGATTAGACAGGGTCTGGATCCTTTTCTCTGCGCCCTTTTTGTCTTTATCAGTATAAGTTTTTTTTATGGTTCTCTCTACTACTTGAGAGGTAATTCTTTTGAAGATTTTAAAGACAATAATTCCTCCAATAATAATAATTAGGATTCTTAGACCGTTAATAGAAGCCCATCTTATAATAACTGGCCAGATGATTTGAAAATTTAAATCAATCATAGAATATATTTAGATGATTTTAAACCATCTTGTTAATTTTTAATATTTTTGTGAAAAAAGAGAAGCATTATTTCCAACTGTTGTTATAATACCATATTTAAACAGAGAAAGTAAAAGATAATTTGTCTCATTAGATTTTTATTATTTAGTAGACTAAAGCCAACTATTAAGATAGAGATCTCTATTTTTAGATTGATAAAAATAAAAAATGAACGCGAAGCGAACACAAGCGCTTGACAAGAAGAGAAAAATACTATATACAGAGAATGTTTCTCGTAAAAGAGACATAGGTCGGACAATTAAGTAAGTTGTAAAAAAGAAAAAAAGACAATGAGCACAAAGTTATATGTTGGTGGTCTCCCTTATGAGACAACCGAAGATGCTCTTAAGGATTTGTTTTCAGAAGCTGGTACTGTAGTTTCTGCAACTATCATTATAGACAAAATTTCTGGTCGTTCTAAAGGGTTTGGCTTCGTTGAGATGTCTTCTGAAGAGGAGGCCAAAAAAGCTATTGAATCATTCAACGGAAAGGATTTTGGAGGGAGAAATCTCATGGTAGATGAAGCTAGACCAATGAAGAAAAATTTTTAAAATTCTTTCGTAGTATTCTAAATAAGAAGGTAGAAGAGCCCGCTCGGGCTCTTTTGCTTTTTTAAATTTTTGATAAAGTTTTTATAAAAATACAAATATGCTACAATAGTGAATATAAAAAGAAAATTGAGCAATTATAATTAGAAAGACGACTAGTTTTCAAAAATTTTAATTTGACCATCTTGATTAATTAGCTCTATAACTACTACTTTTTTTATTTTAGCAAAGAAGTAATTTAAAATATGATAACAATTTTCCTTACTATCATCCCCTTGTTTGCGATAATATTATTAGGGGCAATATTGCAGAAAACAAAAGTTGCCAAAAAAGAATGGCTGTCTGCTCTAAATGATTATGCCTTATATATCGGTCTTCCGGCTTTAATTTTTTCTGCCTTATCAAGAACCACTTTTGTATTTTCCGAACAAAGAAATCTTATTTTAATTAATTCTGTTTTTTTAATCGCTAGTTTTCTAGTGGCTCTTGTTGCTGGAAAATTATTACGATTAAAAATAGAGGATTTAAGAACTCTTTTCATCTGTTTTGCCTTTGGCAATATCGCTTATCTAGGAATACCAGTTCTTACTCAAATTTATACAAAAGAGATTTTGCCCACAGCTAGCTTGATTGTTGCAATTTATTTGTTTTGGATGTTTACTTTAGGAGTTGGATTTTTGGATTACACTCAACAGCAAAATAGAAAAAATCTCTTTAAAAAAATATTTATAGAATTAGTAAAAAATCCTCTTCTAATCGCTGTTGTAGCGGGAATAACGGTTTCTGTCCTTGGATTGTCATTGCCTCAAGCTATTTATCAAACTATTGATATGATTGCGTTATCGGTTACGCCAGTCGTCCTGATTGTTGTGGGGCTTTTTATGGGAAAATCAAAGTTGGGGAAGCTTAGTGAGTGGATTCCTGTTTTTTTATTTTCATCATTAACTCTCTTTGTTCTTCCTTTAGGATTATATCTCGGCATTAAATTTTTTGGATTTTCTGTTCCCTATTTTTCTTCCACAATAATTCAAGCCGGAATGCCCCTGGCTATTACAACCTTTGCTTTAGCTGATAAATATAAACTTAATAAGCCATTTATTATGAGGACGATAGTATTAAGCACGGCTTTATCAATCATTTCAATTCCGTTTTGGGCAACAATGCTTTTAAATTAACAATAAGGCTGTTTTCTAAAATTTTAAGAAACAACCTTTTAACTTTTTATGACCAAATATCTTACCCCAGAGGGACTAGAAAAATTAAAAAAGGAATTGAATCGTTTGAAAACGATTGAAAGAAAAAAAATCGCAGCACAACTTAAGCATGCCATCTCTTTTGGAGACCTTTCAGAGAATTTTGCTTATCATGAGGCGAAAGAGTCGCAAGCTTTTTTAGAGGGAAAAATTTTGGAGATAGAGGAAACAATCCGAAATGCTGAGGTTGTTAAAAAAAGAAAAGGAGCTAAATACATTCAGGTTGGTTCAATCGTTTTGCTTGGCCTAGAGAATAAAAAAGAGGAGTTTCAAATTGTTGGGGCGGCAGAAGCAAATCCTTTAGAGGGAAAAATTTCTTGCGAGTCTCCTCTTGGGAAAGAATTGCTTGGAAAATTAGTAGGAGATAGATTAAAAATTAGAACTCCGAAAGGCAAAGCCCAGTATAATGTTCTTAGAATTCATTAATTATAGGGTGTTAATAAAACTAATTTTGAAAAATTCTAAATTTGTTCATAAAGACGAATTAGGCGACAACTTATTTTCGAGTATTTTGATTAAATAAGGAGAGGATTAACGAATAATTAGAATTATGGTAGAATGGAGACAATAAGCTTGAGTAATAAATAAAATTAAGATTTATCTTGCTAAGTGTTATTTTGAAATAGCTCTATCGGGGCGAGAAACATTTAACAAGGGAAAGGCTATGAAAATTAAGAATAAATTATTATTTTTTATCTTGTCTCTAGCTCTAATTCCAGCCATTGCAATTAGCTTGGTTTTTTATATAACTACTCACGATATTTTAAGAGAGCAAATCGAAAAAGCCCACTATGAATCGGTTTTTTCAGTGGATACTTTAATTTCAGTTGTCGTGGGCGATATGGTAAATATTGCTTTTACGGCTGTCCCTAAAATTGCTGATTTAATTGAGGCCCAGGATCTTCAGGGAATAAGAGAAAAGTTACGACTTATTGATTTAATAGACAAGCCAGAGATTGGGACTGGCAGAGGATTGGGTTATCATATTTTAATAGTTACCGATAAGCAAGGAAATATTTTGGCGAGGTCTAATGTCGTAACAAAAGAGGGGCAGATAATTGGAAAGCAAGTAGACCAAGTCAGTCATATTTTTAAAGGATGGTTGCCTCCAGACAATTTTAGGGTAGCTTTTGATAATGCTCGAATAGGGCAAATAGACGCCCGGAAAGTTATTTATAACAAAGCATTTATAAGGAGAGAGGGCTATGGTCACCTTATAGACGAGCATGGATATAAAGAAATTATGGGGCTAACCGCTCAACTTCCTATTTTTAATCAAGAAAGAGAACAGCTTGGTATCTTTATTATTATTACTATTCTCAATAATAACAACGCAGCCATCGGAGCAATTAACGCTATCACCGGGGCCGAGTTCACTGCTATTACGCCAACTGGTGAAATAATGGCTTCTTTTTTTGTTAACCCACCAAGACCAGTAGAGATTATCGTTAATGGAAAGACTCTTGTTGAAAAAGCAAGAATAAGAGTAAATAAAATAAGAGAAGGCTTGAAAGAATCGGTTGGTAGAGATACTGTTTTTTATACCAAAGAAAGAATCTACCTTAGGCCTTGCCCAGGAATAGTTGTTTTCAGAAATGGAGAAGGAGCCTGTTATGTTGAGGGAGTGGAAGTTTCGAAAGAAGAATTAGAAGAAAAAGCTTATCGTTTTCATTTCATCGCTGAAGTTGATCAGGATTTTAAGTATGTGTCAATAAGAGGAATCGCTTATGATTTAACAGAATATGATTTATTGGTTGCTGCTCAGGAGAAACATTTTACAATTGTTTTTTTAATTACCTTTTTGATGATTGGAGGGTTGAGTTTGATAATAGCTAAAAGGGGGGCGGCTCCGATCGTTGAGTTTACTAAAAAAATTCAGCAAATAGAAAAAGAGGGTTTTGGAGAAAAAATTAATATTAAAACAGGAGACGAAATAGAAACTTTAGTCAAGGCTTTTAACAATATGAGTGGGAAAATTATTCAGAGTTATCAGGAACTAGAAGAACAAAGAAATGTTTTAGAGATAAAGGTCAATGCTCGAACCAAAGAATTGCGAGAACTTGCTGAGACGCTTGAGAAACGAGTTGAAGAAAAAACGAAAGAGCTTCAGGACAGAATAATAGAATTGGAAAGATTCCAAAAGATAACCGTAGGCAGAGAATTAAAAATGGTTGAATTAAAAGAAAAAATTAAAGAATTAACAAAAGAGCTTGAATAAAAATAAAAATAAAAATAAAATTTCTTAGTTTTTTATAACGTAATGGGATTTAACCGTTCAATAAAAGTTTTAATGTTTGGTTGGGAGTTTCCTCCGTTCAATAGTGGCGGATTAGGAGTTGCTTGCGAAGGACTAGTCAAGGCGTTATCAAGTCAAGGGACAAGCATTAGCTTTGTTTTGCCTAAAAAAATTCAGGATCAATTAAAAAGTTTTGACTATCGGTCTTCATTTTGTAGATTTGTCTTTGCCAGACCACATTTAAGTATCAAAAGAGTTGACTCTCTCCTATCTCCCTACATTACTTCTAAGGCCTACCAGACATTCCATCAAGCATTTTGCCAAGGATTAGCCCTAGAAGACGAGAGGGAAAGCTTTTATAGTCCTGATTTATTTGGTGAGGTTTTGAGGTATGGACAGGAAGGTAGAAAAATTGCCATTGCCGAAGATTTTGACATTATTCATGCTCACGATTGGCTAAGCTTTCCAGCTGGAATAGCAGCGAAAAAGGTCTCTGGCAAGCCTTTGGTGGTCCATATCCACGCAACAGAATTTGACCGAACAGGAGGAAACAATGTTAATCAACGAGTCTATGAGATAGAGAAACAAGGATTTTCGGAAGCAGATAAGATCTTTGCTGTTAGTAATTTTACTAAAAATAAGATTATTCAGCACTATGCTGTTGATCCTCAAAAAGTGGTGGTAGTCCATAACGCGATAGAGAAGAAAGGTCTTTTATATAAAAAAAGGAATCCCGAGAGCTTAAGGAAGATAGCTGAAAAGATAGTTCTTTTTCTTGGTAGAATAACTATTCAGAAGGGACCAGATTATTTCTTAGAAGCAGCTAAAAAAGTTTTAGAAAAGAAACAAGATGTTTTTTTTCTAATTGTCGGCTCTGGGGATATGGAGACTCAAATTATAGAAAAAGCGGTTCATCTAGGAATCGCTGATAAAGTCTTGTTTGCTGGATTTTTGAGAGGAGACGAATTAGCTAGAGCCTATCAGGTAGCCGACCTGTATATTTTGCCTTCAGTTTCAGAGCCTTTTGGACTTACTCCTTTAGAGTCTTTGGCACACGGAACCCCTGTTTTAATCTCTAGACAATCAGGAGTCTCAGAAGTGCTATCTCATTGTTTGAAGGTGGATTTCTGGGATATCAATGAAATGGCTGAAAAGATCTTGGCGGTTCTTGAATACCCAGAGCTTGAGCAAGCACTTATAGAGAATGGAGGGCGAGAAGTAGAAAGATTTAGCTGGCAGAATCCAGCTCGTAAATGCATTAAAATTTACAATGAACTTGTTGTTTAATAAATCTAATAGAATTATTTTAAACTAATATGGCTTCAATTTGTTTATACCTACACGCCCATCAACCCTTAAGGTTAAAAAAATCTTCTGTTTTTGATATTGGTAATCATCAGCCCTATTTTGATGAAGAAAAAAATAAGAGTTATTTAGAAAGAGTTGTTAGAAAAAGCTATTTACCCACTAATAAAATCTTATTAGACCTGATAAAAAATACCAATGGTGAATTTAAGGTAAATTTTAGTTTGACAGGCATACTCTTAGAACAATTAGAGAAAGATTTTCCAGAAGTGATTGAGAGTTTTCAGGAGTTAGTTGAGACTGGCAGGGTTGAGCTTCTGTCTGAGACCTATTATCACTCATTATCTTATCTTTACTCTAAAGAAGAATTTAAAAAACAGATTTTTCTTCATAAAGAGAAAATTCAAAAATTATTTAATTATATTCCTAAAATTTTTAGAAACACAGAGCTGATGTTTAATAATGAGATGGCGGAATTTATTCAGCAATTAGGCTACAAGGGAATTCTAGCCGAAGGAGCTGATCATATTTTAGGCTGGCGATCTCCGAATTTTCTCTATCGGGCCAAAGGGGCTAACAAAATAAAGCTACTTCTAAAAAATTATCGATTAAGCGACGATATTGCCTTTAGGTTTTCTACAAGAGACTGGAAGGATTGGCCCCTGACAGCAGAGAAATACGCTTCTTGGATAAATCAAGTTAATGGGCAGGGAGAAGTAGTTAATCTATTTATGGATTATGAAACTTTTGGCGAACATCAGTGGGAGGAGACTGGAATTTTTGAATTTTTAAAAGTTTTTCCTTATCAGGTTTTAAAGCATCCTGACAACACTTTTAATACTTTATCAGAAGTGGTAGAATCATATCAGCCAGTAGCTGAGTTAGATTTTCCCCACATCGTTTCTTGGGCTGATACAGAAAGAGATTTAAGTGCTTGGTTGGGCAATAGAATGCAACAAGCGGTAGCAGAGCAGATCTATTCTTTAGAAGAACGAGTCTTGTCTAGCGATGATGAAGAAATAATAGAAGATTGGCGAAAAATGCAAGTATCAGATCATCTTTATTATATGTGCACCAAATGGTTTGCTGATGGCGATGTTCATAAATACTTTAGTCATTACGAGAGCCCTTATGACGCTTTTATTAATTTTATGAATACATTTAATGATTTAAAAGTAAGATTAAGCTCGTCTTAAAATTTTGTTAAAGGTCGTAAATAATTCTTCAACTATTAGTTTTTTAAAATATGTTTAAAAAGAAAAAAGGAAAAATAATAAGTTCTAAAATAAGAGTTAAGCCCAGGATTAAAAAAAGATCTAACCCTTTAGTTAAGATAGGCCCAGAAAAATATTTTTGGCTTTGTGACGGTCAGGTCTTAAAAAATCTTAAAGAGCTTGCTGTTGCTCTAGAAAAAATGAACAATGATGTTTTTAAAGATCATGTCTCTGGAGAGAAGAACGATTTTGCCCTTTGGGTAAAAGATGTTTTTGGTGAACAGAAGTTGGCGACCGCTCTAAGAAGAGCGAAAACAGCTAAAACAGCTGCTAAAAAGATTCGAGCAAGTATCTAGTTTTCGTTATTTTTCGTGGTTTTTGGAAAAGGTTAAGTTTGTTTTAATATTTTAGGGTAAAATAAGTATGAATAAAAGAAAGGTGAAGTCAAGATCAATAAGCGCCAAGGCTGATTATGTCTTTGAGGTTTCTTGGGAAACCTGCAATAAAGTTGGCGGGATCTACACGGTCTTAAAATCAAAGGCTCGTCATCTTACAAATATTTATGGTCAAAATTATTGTTTAATAGGTCCCTATTTTGAAGAAAAAATCAAAGGAGAGTTTCAAGAACAACTTGTCCCAGAAAGATTTAAAGACATTTTTAATCAATTAGAGGAGCAAGGAGTTAAATGTCATTTTGGGAAATGGCTAATAGGAGGAGAACCAAATATAATTTTAATAGATTTTAAAAATTTTTGGTGGAGAGAAAATCAGATTAAAGCTGAGCTGTGGCAAGATTATCAGATAGACTCCCTAGGAAGCGAATATGGCTTTAATGAGCCAATGGTTTGGTCTTATGCCGTAGGAATGCTTATTGAAAAAATTAAATTTTTATTACCGGAGAAAAAGATAGTTGCTCATTTTCATGAATGGTTAAGCGGGACTGGTCTTCTTTATTTGAAGAAAAAAGAATTAAAAATAGGGACAGTCTTTACAACCCATGCCACCACTCTTGGCAGAGCGTTGGCTTATCATAATATTGATTTTTATTCTATTCTCCAAAAGATTGATTCTGAAGAAGAGATAAATAGATATAATATTAAAGAGAAGCATCAATTAGAAAAACAGACGGCCTTAAATTGTGATATATTTACTACGGTGAGCGAAATTACAGCCTTAGAAGCGGAACATTTTTTAGGGAGAAAACCAGATGTTCTTTTGTTCAATGGCTTAGATTTAGAAAAATTTCTGACACTTGAAGAGATAATTATCAAGCACCAGATTCAGAAGACTCGATTAAAAGAATTTTTGCTATACTATTTTTTCCCTTATTTTACCTTTGATTTAGATAACACTCTTTTTTATTTTATAGTTGGCAGATATGAATTTCGAGCCAAAGGAATTGATATCTTTATTAAATCTTTAGCTAGGCTTAATCAGCGATTAATAGAAAACAAAAGTAAGAAAACAATTGTCGCTTTTTTCTGGATTCCTACAGAAACAAGAGGGATAAAAGAAGAGCTTTTAGAAAACAGGGATTTTTTTCAAGACATCAAAGACAGCTTGAAAGATATTTCATGGGAAACTAAACAGAAAATTCTTTATTCTTTTGTTGGAAAGAAAAAGCTTACTGAGAAAGTTTTGTTTGAAAAGGACTTTCTCTTTCAAATGAAAAAAAGACTAATGAAATTAGAGAGGCAGGGGTTGCCGTCTTTATCTACCCACAACATGGCTGAGCTTAATGACCCAATCTTAAAATCTTTTCAAGAGGCAGGATTGAGTAATAAAAAAAGCGATAAGGTGAAAGTAATCTCTTACCCGATTTACCTAACAGGTCACGATGGATTATCAAACTTGAGTTATCATGAGAGCATTGAGGCTTGTCACCTGGGCGTATTCCCTTCCTTTTATGAACCTTGGGGATATACTCCTTTAGAAGCAGCCGCTCTAGGGGTTGCTTCTGTGACTACTGACTTGGCTGGTTTCGGTAGATATTCTCAAGGATTAAAGTTTAATAAGAAAAAGAGTCAACCAGGGGTTTTTGTTTTAGAAAGATATAAAAAAACAGAGGAAGAAGAGCTAGAGGTTCTGACTGATTTCTTGTATCAATTTTCTCTATTTTCCCGGAAACAGAGGATACAAAATAAGATTGAAGCTCGCAAAATTGCTAGCTATGCTGATTGGAAATTTTTTGTTAAAAATTACATAGAGGCTCACAATAAAGCAATAAAACATCAATAGCTAAATGAAAATTAGGCATTCTTGGCAAAAAAATATAGTTGAAAAAAGAACAGGCGAGACAACTGGATTTTTATTGACCAATGGTCTTGGCGGGTATCTTTCTTTGCCGATTCAATCTACTAGCAGGTATCATGGTTGGTTTTTCGCTCCAAGAGATTTGGCAGGGAAAAAGATATTTAAAGTTATAGAAAATATTGAGTTACCAGATCAGCCAGAGGTTTCTGAGACTAATAATAACTTTTGGAATATTGAGAGGCGAAGGGAAGACCTTGGCGAGAGATTTTTTCTACCCCGAGGTTATAATTCGTTGGTTTATGAGTTAAGCAAAAGAACAAAGATAGAATTGTTTTTAGACGTTAAAGAATCTTATGATAATCAGGAATTCGGGAGAGCTTATGAGATTTTTGAAGAAAGAAATCTCATTATTATTGAATGTCGAAACAATGAAGATATTTTTTATTTAGTCCTTAAGGCGGATAAAATTGATTATTCAAAAATAGGGCAATGGGTTTTTAGAGATTATCAATTAGATAAGAAGAGGAATTCATATCCCTTTGAGAGATATGTTTACAAGGCTTTAAATATTAATGCCCAAAAAATTGTTTTTTCTGTTGCTTTAGAAAAGGATAAAGCGATAAAAGAGTCTCAAGAGGTTTTTAGAAAAATTGGAAAATTAAAAAAAATAGAAAAGAAAAGGACAAGAATACTTTTTAGCGAAGCGAAAAAAAATATTTTTAAAAAAAAGGTCTCTGCTGAGGTAAAAATGGCTTATCTTTGCGCCCAGAATTCTTTAAATAGCATGGTGGTTTTCAGAGACAAAGATTCTTGTCTTAAAAATTCAACAGGGAGGCTGTATGCTGGACTACCTTGGTTTTTTCAGTTTTGGGCAAGAGATGAGATAATATCCCTCAAACCGTTGGATAAAGAATTACAAAAACATATCTTATTAAAACAATTTTATAACATTAAAGAGAACAGCTCTTCGGACGCCCTGGGTTGGCTTTTTCAGAGAATCGGAGAATTATTGAAAGATGTAAAGATTGAAGAAACATTTTTTGACCCAAAAGGGGATTTTGATATTTCTAAAGCCGGAATTACTTGGATGGACACCTTGTCTCGACCCGGGGCGATAGAGCTTCAGGCTTTAAAATTGTATTCATATGGACTTGCCTATCAGGCCACTAATGATGTAAAATTTCTAAAACTAGAGAAGGAATTACGAAAACAAGTACGAGAAAAATTTTGGGATGGCAAGATTTTAGCTGACGCGGTTGACGATTTTACTGTTCGGCCAAATATATTCTTGGTCGCCTACGTTTACCCAGGACTCTTGTCTAAAAAAGAGTGGATCAAATGTTTTGAAAACTCCTTATCAAAATTATGGCTTAAATGGGGAGGACTTGCTACTGTTAGCAAAAAAAGCCCATTGTTTATGAATCAACATAGCGGCGAAGAGCCGGGAAGCTATCATAATGGCGATTCATGGTTTTGGATTAATAATTTGGCGGCTCTAGTCCTTTGTAGGTTAAATAGTAAAAAATTTAAGAGACATATTGATAAAATTCTAGAGATTAGCACAGAAGAAATATTATGGCAGGGAGTAATCGGGCACCACAGTGAATTAAGCTCGGCTAATAAGTTTAAGTCAGAAGGGTGTTGGGCTCAATCATGGAGCAGCGCTTTGTATCTTGAGTTAGTTAATTATTATATGACCAATAGATGAATAAATTTGCCTATTTTTCAATGGAAATTGCGATAAAAGACAGTATACCAACTTATGCTGGCGGACTTGGCGTCCTAGCTGGAGACACGATAAGGTCTTTTGCTGATTTAAATTTTCCGGTCGTTGGAATAACTTTATTAGCAAGATATTTTAATCAGAGAGTTGATGAAAACGGAAATCAGGTTGAAACATATGAAAAATGGAGTCCTGCCGATTGCGGACTCAAATTATTAGATAAAAGAGTTAGCGTTGAGATCGGTAGCGAAGAAGTGGTGATTAAAATATGGAAGTATCTTTTAATTGGAATAAAGGGGAGTGTGCCGATATATTTTTTAGATAGCGATTGCGAGGAAAATAGTCCGGAAAATCGAAAATTAACTTTTAGGCTCTATTATGGAGACAGAAGGCATCGTTTAAGCCAAGAAATCATACTAGGAATAGGTGGGGTTAGGTTGTTGGAATTATTGAACTACAGGATAGATAAATATCATTTGAATGAAGGTCATTCAGCTTTAGTGATTTTAGAACTATTGAAAAGATATAGCAAGCAAGAATTAAAGAAGAGAATTATTTTTACTACTCACACTCCTATGCCAGCTGGTCATGATCGGTTTGAGCTTGAGTTGGTTCATCGATTGTTGGGAAAATATTTTCAGAAAACTAATTATAATCTTGATGACATTATCTTTAATGATGAATTGAATATGACCCATTTGGCTCTTGAACACAGTGATTATATTAATGGGGTAACGATTAAACATAAGCAGGTTTCTGAGAAAATGTTTATAGGTTATCCAATTGACTCAATTACCAATGGGGCACATCATCTTTCCTGGACGAGTAAGCATTTCCAAAAAGTTTATGATGAGTATCTCGGTGATGCCTGGGTTAAGCAACCTTCTTCCTTGAGGTATATTTTTTCTATTCCTAAAAATAAAATTATTAATGCTCACCAGAAGACGAAAAAAGACCTGATTGATTTTATAAAGAAAGAGCACGGAGAAGATTTAAGAGAAGATATTCTGACCATTGGCTGGGCGCGTCGATTTACTCTTTATAAGAGATCATATCTATTTTTCATGGATATTGAAAGATTAAAAAAAATTGCTGAAGATTCTGGAGCAATTCAAGTTATTTTTGCTGGCAAAGCAGCGCAGGAAGATTTTAAGGGTAAGGAAAACTTAAGATATGTTTTTGAGATTAAAAAAGTGTTAGAAGATTCGAAAATAAAAATAGTCTTTTTAGAAAATTATAATATCAATATTGCCAAGAAACTTGTTTCTGGCGTTGACCTATGGCTAAATACGCCCCAAATTCCTTCGGAGGCCTCTGGTACAAGTGGGATGAAGGCCGCCTTTAATGGTGTGCCAAGCTTTAGCTCTCTAGACGGTTGGTGGGTGGAAGGTCATATTGAAAATGTTACTGGTTGGTCAATTGGGAAGAGGGATCAGGGAGATACCTCTGATTACCGTGAAGCGGACGAGCTTTACGATAAGCTAGAAAGAGACATTCTCCCAACATATTATGGCAATAAAAATAAGTGGCAAGAGATTATGATATCAGCGATTATGATTAATGGTTCAATGTTTAACTCTCACCGAATGGTGAGGCAATACATTTTAGATACCTATATTTAAATGCGACGAAGAGATCCAAAAAAGATTAAGCGCAAGATAATTTTGACGCTTTTTTTATTAGGGTTTTTGCTTTTAGGATATTATTCGGTAATTTTTGAACCAAATAATCTTCAAGTTGAAGAAGAGGTTATTGTTATTAAAAATTTACCCAAAGGGTTTGATGGAGCAAGAATTATTCATCTCACTGATTTTCATTCCTTATGGTTTAGTGCGCGCGAAAGAAGAGTTTTGAGAATAGTTGAAAATCTTGAACCAGATTTTATTTTTATTACTGGAGATTTTATTGACCCGGTAACCAAATTCGTGACTGATAGAGAGTTAAGGTCGGTTAGGGTCTTTTGGCAGGAGTTAGCCAAACAGCATCAGAATAGGGTTTTTGCTGTTCTGGGTAATCACGACTCAAAGAGGGTTGGAAAATATCTTGAGGAAGAAGGAATTCGGGTCTTAGACAATGAACATAAGAAAATATTTTTTGATGATAATTATATCTATCTTGTTGGAGTGGATGATCCTTGGACTGGTCGTGATAACCTACCAAAAGCAATAGAGGGCATTAGGGCGAATGTTCCAAAGATATTATTAGCTCATGCTGGAGAAATAATTTATGAGGCAGTAGAACAAAAAATAGACTTGGTTTTAGTTGGGCACACTCATGGCGGGCAAGTTAATCTCCCTTTTTTGGGAAGATTATTTCAACAGCTTTCAGAATACGGATTAAGATACACAAATGGTCTCTTTAAGATAGAGGAGACTTATTTACATGTTAGTCCGGGTATTGGCACTTCTGTCATCCCTGTTCGATTTAATTGTCCGCCAGAGATTACTTTAATCAAGTTACAAAGATAGGCTTCTGAATTTAAAATAAGATAATTTTATGCTTTCAACAAAACCTAGTTCTACTTTTGAAAATAATTATTATTTAATTCGTCGCAAAATACTTGTTTTGTTTGGAGGGGTTTTTTATGGATACGACAAAGATAAAAATATTATTTTTTGGGCAAGGCAGAAGCCCTTTAGATTAAAAGAGGATTTTCGCATCTATTCAGACAAAAGTAAAGAAACAGAGCTTTTAACGATTAAAACTCCCCAAATTATTGACATCGGCGCCACTTACAATGTTCAAGACAAGGTTACAGGAGAGATGGTGGGCGCTTTGCAACGAAAGTTTCTCAGGTCTCTTTTTAAAGATGAGTGGATTTTTATTTCTAAAAATAAACAGGAAATTGGCAAGTTAACTGAGACTAGCTTAATCGGTGCTCTTTTCAGAAGAATAGTGCCAGTTGGATTTCTTATTCCTCAGAAGTACATTGTCGTCTCTCTTGACGGGAGGAAAATTGCTGAAATTAGAAGATATTTTAATCCAATTATTCTTAAATATGATTTAAAGATAGAGGGTACGGAGAATTCTATTGACAAAAGACTTCTGGTGGCAATGATGATTTTATTAACAGGTATTGAAAGGAGACAGCGGTAAAAAGAGTTTAGCAACATTAGATGGGCAGATCAGAAAATTAAAGCAGGGTTAGGTCAATAAGGTCTAATCTCGTTGGTAAAATAATATGAACAAAAAAATAATTTTAATAATTGTAATATTGTCAACAGTAGTAATCGCTACAGGTCTCTTTTTTTGGAAAGTGATTTTTCGACCGCCTCCAGTTTTTACACCCATGGAAACGGAAGCACCGAAAATAGAAATACCGAAAGTTATTGAAAAAAATCTGTTAGTAGTGATAGATGAAAATAATGATTTTCACTTAATAGATTCTGCAGGCACCGAATATGCTCTTCTGGAAACAAGCCTTGAGAATAGAAGAATATTGCGGGTTCAAATAGTAAAAGATAAGATATTTTTTTATGACAATGTGGAGCGAGCTCTGAAATCTATTGATATAGACGAAAACATAAAAGAACATGGATCTGGTACAAGGCTTTTTAATGCGATTGTTTCGCCTAATGGACAGAGAATAGTTTGGTGGGAGTTTGCAAAAAAAGGACCCGTGTGGGGAAACACAATCCAATTAATTATTTCTGATATAGATAGAGAAAATAGAAGGGTATTATTTGAGGAAACTTTTCCCGAAGAAGAAGGAGGGATTGAACTGTTTTGGTCTTTTCAAATAATTGGCTGGTCAGAAAATTCTAAAGAAATCTATTTTACTAAAAGCAAGATGCTAAACGGTGGAGGATATCGGCCGCTTGGTGTACCGCAAGGTAGTAATTTTTTTGTAATTAATATTGACAACGGTCAAATTTCAAAATTAGTAGAAGACAGAGGAGGTATAACTAATTTTTTGCCTAATAAGAATATAGTTAGTTTTGTCAATTTTGATTCTGTTAATAACGAGCTTTCTGTTAAAACTCATAATTGGGAAGATAAAAAAATAATAGAAACCATAACTATACCAATCTTAATGCCGGAGGAGTATGGTTTTGTGGGAAATATATTTTTTTCACCAGACAGAAAGCATATAATGTATAGCGCAGCAGTGGGAAACATTGGCGATGAACGCTTTTCTGTTTTTATAGCAGATATTGATGGTACGAATATCAGAACGATAATTCACAGACATCCTGCGCGCGTAGGCGTGGCATGGTTTTCAAACTGTGAGATTATTCTCACAGATTGGTTGTGGGGAAAGAAGGGCACTTATATCGTTAACAAAGATGGTTCAGGTCTTAGAAAAATTTCTGAATATAGGTTTGTAGGTTTAATGGATTTTTTTACTCCAGAAGAAAACCATTTCCCTATTGATAAAGAAAAACCAAAGATAATTCCGAGGATAATTCTTCACACGATATATGA
>CAZYBZ010000005.1:0-22971 GCA_964646075.1 uncultured Candidatus Saccharibacteria bacterium
CATTTTGCAGATGATTAAGTTTAAAAATAACAAAATTGATATAGGTAAGATGTAAGATCCAACAGTCTCCAATAATTCAATAAGCACGCTGGCTAATGTCGGCGGCGGGAGAATAACTGGCATCATGAATAAGAAGGACCTTGGAGGATGAACAAAATAATAAATAAATACCCAGTGAGCGATACCAATAAAAACCACCATCGTCATAATCACTGGATTCTTTATAATTATTTTTAACCCTTGTTTTATCGCTTTTGCAATTTGAATTTTCATAGTAAATTTCTTAATCAGTCTTTAATTTCCACAGATGTCCGTAAGTGCTTGATATCTGTATTGTCTAATCAAAAAAAATACAATTCTAATGGCTTTTTGTCTATCCTAAGCAGTGCCACCTCAAGTAAAATTTTGTGATTTCTACTATTGAAAAAATTTGCGGGGACGACCGGACTCGAACCGGCAACCTCATCCGTGACAGGGATGTGATCTAACCAATTGATCTACGCCCCCAAACATCTCCTTTGTACCGGCGGCTGGATTTGAACCAGCGAACCTATCGCTTATGAAACGATCGCTCTAACCACTGAGCTACGCCGGCTTTCGCTTGTTGCGGGGGACCGAATTGCACGGTCGTCTGGGGCTTATGAGACCCCCGAGATACTACTTCTCTACCCCGCTCTGATAGTTAAGACAAGTTATTATCATAAACTATTACCATCTTAACCGATTCTCAACACAAAATCAAGCTCATTATCTCGGCGATCACCTATTTTTATTAACCATTTTAACCATCAATTATTTATCATCAAATTTCTTAAGCTTAGAAAATCCTTTTTGATAAATAGCAATATTTTTTTTAGCTCTTCTTAAGGTCAATTTTGTTTCTTGATGGGTTAATATTTCCTCTAAAACCTTTTTTGCCCTTAAGACATTTTTAGTATTAGGGACTAACTTTGGCGAGAATTTTCTACCTCGTTTTTCTAATGCCTGATTAAAAAGCTTGTCGGCATCAATAAGGGCTAATTTATAATTCAATTCCTCTCCAGTCTTTAACCTATCCTTAATTCTCTCCCACTCACTCCTCTTAATCCTGCCATCTTTTAAATTCAATTTCTCGTCTTCTAGCTTGGAAAACTCTTCTGGCCCAGAAGCGGAAGAATACGCCTTTTTTATTGCCTTGTAGCTATAGTGTTGTTTCCAATGGCTATAGTCATTCCAACGATCTAAAAATACGAATCTTAAATACGTGGTTCTAATAAGGAAATAGATAATTAAACCAATAGCCAGCCCAGACAATAATAAAAAGATAATCCTCAGTGGCAAAAGGGCTTGTTGAAGTTCTGGGGAAATAATCATTTGGAAAATTTGTTCTAGCATAATGATTCAAAAAATTTAGCGACCTTGAAAATTCTTTTTTCTCTAAATCGTGGTGCTATAAACTGAATCCCCACTGGCAGTTTTCCAATCTTGCCTGCTGGAACAGAGATTGCTGGCAATCCAGCGAGATTTACCGGAACAGTAAGGAGGTCTGCCATATACATTGACAAAGGATCGGTCAATCGTTCGCCAAGCTTGAAAGGAGGAAAGGGTGACGTCGGGGTAACCAATAAATCAACCTTTTTAAATACCTCCTGAAAATCCTCAATGATTTTGACTCTCACCTTCTGTGCTCTCAAGTAGTAAGCGTCATAATAGCCAGACGACAGGCAATAAGTACCAAGCATTATTCTTCTTTTCACCTCTTGTCCAAAGAATTCTCCCCGAGTCTGAAAATATGAATCTAATAAATTCTTCCCTCCTTTTTTTGACATGCCAAATTTGACCCCATCATATCTGCCTAAATTACTAGAAACCTCGGCTGGCATAAGAATATAATAACAAGCAATTCCATATTCTAAATGAGGCAAACTCACGTTTTCTATTTTTAAACCTTCTTTTTCTAATTTCCTAACCGCTTTATTTATAAGAGCAATAACTTGTTTATCGACCCCCTCCCCGAAACACTCTTTGGGTAAGCCAATCACCAAATCTTTTAATGGCTTATCAGACTGACGACTTAACAACTCCCCCTTCACGCTAGTGGAGTCCATCGGATCTCTTCCTTTTATTATATTAAAAATAATTTCTCCGTCTCTAACATTCTTGGTAAGCGAACCTATTTGATCCAAAGATGAGGCCATAGCAATTAATCCAAAACGGGAAACTCTTCCATATGTGGGCTTTAGTCCAACCACTCCGCAAAAAGAAGCTGGCTGACGCACCGAACCAGCAGTGTCTGAGCCTAAAGAAACAACGCACATCCCCGCAGAGACCGCAACAGCAGAACCAGAAGATGAGCCGCCAGGCACATACTCTAAATCACAAGGATTCTTAGTTAAGCCATAAGCAGAATATTCTCCTGATGATCCGTGAGCAAATTCATCAAGATTAGTTTTTCCTAAGATTATCACCCCCTCTTTTTTAAGCTTTTCTATCACCGAAGCATCATAGGGAGCAATATAATTATCCAGGATTCTTGAGCCAGCAGTACATCTTTGCCCTTGAACCAAAATATTATCTTTAACAGAGAGGGACACCCCTGCTAAAGAGGGCAACGGGTTCCCCTTAAAAATTAATTTATCAATCTCTTTCGCTTGAATAATCGCCTTCTTATCAAAAACCGTAATAAAAGCGTTAAGCTCTTTATCTAATCTTTCAATATTCTCTAAATATAACTTAACAATTTCTTCACAAGAAAATTCTTTACTGCTTAAGCCTTGACGAATGTTCTCAATAGTTAAAGAAGATAACTTCATTAAAAAACTGATTTTACTTTAATAAAACGCCCTTTTGTTTGTGGCGCAAACCTAAAAAGATCTTTCTCTGTTTGAGCCTTTTTTTCTTTTACCTTGTCTTCCCTCATCACGCTTTGAGATTTTAATAAAGAGTCAGAGAGATTAACTGTCTGGACATTAACTTCTTTTAGCTTATTAAAATAATTTAAAATAGAAAAAAGGTTCTCCTGTAAGTCCTTAAGCTCTTTTTCCGAGAATTGAATTCTCGCCAACCCAGAAACATGTTTTACTTCTTTTAAGGCAATCATATGTTTTACTGATTAGTTAGTGGGCTTATTGTCCCGGTGGTCTAAGTTCCTCCTGCTCTGCTAGGACTTCCTCTAGCTGATCCATATTTTCTAAAACCATTCCCGCCCCTCTCACAACTGCTGTTAAGGGGTCTTCAATGATTTTAACCGGCATCCTGGTCTCCTTGGTAATCAGCTCATTTAAACCCCTTAGCATTGAACCACCACCGGTTAAAAATATACCACGAGTCATAATGTCTGCCACTAACTCTGGTGGCGTAGCTTCAATGGTATCTTTGATAGCAGTAACTATCTGTTTAACTGATCTTTTAAGAGCCATGTTAATACTATTTTCATTAACCATTACTTCTTCGGGCAAACCCGTTATTAAATTCCTCCCTCTCACAGGTACCTCTTTCTTATCTTTATCCTTTTCTTTGTTGTTTTTATTTAAATAAGCAGAACCAATTTTTATTTTCACCTTTTCGGCAGTCCGAGTCCCAATTAATAATCGATACTCTTCCTGACAATAATCAATAATATCCTGATCAAGCTTATCTCCCGCTATTTTTAAGCTTTGAGCCAAAACAATGCCTCCAAGAGAAATTATAGCAATGTCAGCGGTTCCTCCTCCAATATCTACTAAAAAATTACCGCCTGGCTCCTGAATCGGCAAACGAGCCCCGATAGCCGCAGCTATCGGCTGTTCAATCAAATAAACTTTTCTAGCCCCAGCATTCTTAGCTGCGTCTTTAACTGCTTTTTTTTCCACTTCAGTCAAGCCACAAGGGACGCCGATAATCACCCTCGGCCTAGGAAAAACAATTCTATTTTTATAAGCACTCTCAATAAAATATTTAAGCATCTGCTCAGCAATTTCAAAATCAGAAATTACTCCTTTAATTAAGGGTCTACTGGCAACAATGTGAGTTGGTGTTCGACCAACCATCTTCTTTGCCTCCTTGCCAATAGCTAAAATCTGAGAAGTTTTCCTATTGACAGCCACCACCGAAGGCTCGGTGATAGCAATTCCTTCTCCCTTGATATAGACTAATGTTGTGGCCGTTCCCAAATCAATAGCAATATCTTTGCGTAGTCTAGATAAAAGATTTAACATATAAATAATTAAACAATTAAATAATTAAGCACATTGAGCTTCTCTATTTTCACTAATTTAACTTCTTTTTTATCTCTTCTTTTTATTTCCACAGAACGCAACTCTAATGTTTTTCTACTGACTATAATCCTATAAGGGATACCGATTAAATCTGCTTCAGCTAACTTCTCTCCCGAGCTTACATCTCTCCTGTCATCATACAATACTTCAATTCCTCGTTTTTGTAAATCATTATAAATCTTATCCGCACAGACAATCGTCTCTTCCTTTTGTGCGTCTATCGCTACTAAATGAACTAAATACGGAGAGACTTCTTTAGGCCAAATGATCCCTCTGTCATCATGGTGAGCTTCAACTATTGTCGCCATCAACCGACCAATCCCAATGCCATAAGAAGCCATAATAACTAAGTTTTTTTCTCCATTTTTATCAATGAAATGCAAGTCAAATGGCTCAGAATATTTAGTCCCCAGGGGGAAGATATTCCCTATTTCAATGCCTTTCTCTTGACTAAGAGGATTGGCACACTGAGGACAATTATCTCCCTTTTTTTCTTTAGAAATTTCTCTGTTTTTAGCAAAACTACATTTAGAACAATAGATAATTGTATCTTCTCCTACTGGAGTTAAGGCTTGAAATTCATCGGTAAATTCAGCAGTAAATCCGCCCCCAGAAGCTTTTACTCTTACGGCTGAAAGCTCACATCTTTTAAAAATTTTTAAATAACTTTGGGCAACAATCTCATAATATTCTTCAAAATCTTTCTGACTAGCATGAAAGCTATATAAATCTTTCATTACGAATTCTCTTGTTCTTAGCAACCCGCTAGTATAACGCAATTCATTTCTAAATTTTGATTGAATCTGAAAAAGAGCAAAGGGTAAATCCCTATAAGAGCTTATCCTCTCTTTGGCAATTTTTGCCATTACTTCTTCGTGAGTGGGGCCTAGGGCAAAATCTTTTTTATGACTATCTTTTAATTTATATAATGGTGGACTCATTGTTTCCCAACGACCTGCTCTTTGCCAAATATTTTTAGGATGCAATGAAGGCAAGAAGACCTCTTGTCCGCCAATACTAGACATTTCTTCTCTGATAATTTGGGCTATTTTTTGATGAACCAACCAGCCTAGCGGCAGAAAACTATAGATGCCAGAGCCGAGCTGATCAATAAAGTCGCCTCTATATAAAAATTTATGAGAAGCCGCTTCAATGGTTTTAGGCACCTCTTTTTTTGCTCTATAGAAAAGTTGGGACTGCTTCATAATAAGCCTATTTTTAACAATTCTTATGTTAAATATCAACCATATGTGAACGAGCCACGGTCTCGTTGTTAATCTGTATTAACAAAGATTAAAATAAAATATCTTTAAATTGAAAAACATCTTTAACGGTTATCAGAAAAAACAAAATGAGTAAAAAGAAAAAACCGACCAAATTGATAATTTTCTCTAATTTAATAGGAGGCTTCTTTTTAAAAATTGTTTCGTAAAGTACAAAAACCAGCCTTCCGCCATCAGCCGCAGGGATAGGCAAGATATTAATTATTCCCAAAGCTAGGGATAAAGCAGCAATAAGATAAAAAACTTGCCATAAACCAACAGCCATGCTTAGTTTTGTAAAAGCTAAAATTCCCACTGGTCCAGTAACTGCTCCAGAGATTGGCTCAATACTTCTTTCTGTGATTGAAGATTTTATTAAACTCCCCATAGCGTAAAAAGAAAAATGAGCAAGATTTAAACTATGTAAAACGCCCACAAACATCCTCTCTCCCGTAGTCTCATACTTTAAAAGGCTGACATCGCTTAACGCTACTCCTATCGCTCCTTGACCCTCAGGAGGGTCAATCCTCGGCACCAAAACAACCGACCTCTCTTCTTTGGTATGAATATTCCTCAAAAACAGAGTGACCTCTTCTCCTTTGCGCTCATTAATAAAAGAAATCACTTCTTCGGAATTTACTAAATCCTCTCCGTTGCCTGCGAGAACTAAATCAAATGGCTCAATCCCGGCTAATTGAGCAGGAGAACCTTCTTCAATCCAAGAGATTGCTGAGAAGCTCTCTTGTCGTCCAAATGGAAACTGATAGTCGAAAAACTGCCCCTGATGAGTTTGGAATCCCCTAAATCCCAAAAGAAAATAAAAAAGAATTATCGCTGTTAAAAAATTAACGGCTACACCAGCTAAAAGAACAGCTGCTTTTTGCCTTGGTCTTCTATTACTAAAACTTTCTAAATCTTTGCCATTCTTTTCGTCCTGTTCTTCGCCATGAATTCTTACAAAGCCACCAAAAGGAATCCAGTTTATAGAATAAATTGTTTTACCAAATTTCTTACCAAAAATTCTTGGCGGAAAACCAATGCCAAATTCATCCACTCTGATGCCTAGCTTTCTAGCAACTAAAAAATGCCCAAGCTCGTGGGAAATAATCAAAAAACTAAAAATTAAAATAAAAACAATTAAAGCTAAAATCATTTTAATAATTAAGCATTTAGGTAATTAAACAATTTAATCTGTTTAATTGTTTAATCTCCTATCTCTTTTTTCTTTTTCTCTCTAAGCCCCTCAATCTTTTCCTGATACTCGTTTATCACCTCTTGAAGCTCATCCTTGCCTTTAAATTTATCATCTTCAGAAATTTCTTTTTGGTGAAATTTATTTTGAATCTCTTTCCAAGCTTCGTCTCTCCATCGTCTAATCGTTTGCAATGCCTCTTCGCTTTTTCTAGAAACCTGGACAATTAGCTTTTCCCTAAATTCACCAGTGACTGGCGGAAGATTAATCCTAAATACCTGTCCATCGTTTACTGGTGAAGTCCCTAAATCCGCTCCATGGAGAGCCTTGTTAATAGCTTCTGAATATTCCGCGCTCCAGGGTTGAATTAGTATCTGCCTTGGCTCCGGACAAGATATAGCAGCGAGCTGCTTTAAAGGAATTTTTGAATCAAAACAATCGACTAATAAATCTTCCACTAAGCTCGGATTAGCTTTACCGGAACGAATTCTTTGCACCTCTCTTTTAAAAAATTGAACTACCTTATCTAATTCCGGTTTAATTTTCTCAATACTTTCTTTATACATAGATTATATTTATCAATATGATGTAGATTAATGTAAATGTCAAATAGTTTTACCAGTGTTCTAAATATCTAAAAATTTACTTATTGAATTTTCATTAACAAGATTTCCAAAACTAATCGCGAATTAACATTAATGTTTGAAGAAATTGACTTTATCTTTTCAATGAGATTAATGTTTTTCTTTAAGTTTCGCGTTGAATGATGCTCTCCTTGAAAAGATGAGGGCAATCGCCCGTTCCCTAAGTTATCCAACAAAAGTTCTCTAAAATAGTTTAACCAAACCTCTAATGCCTTGTTCATTTCTATCCTTTCTTGAGAAAGTTTTTGAGCATACTGAAAACGCACTTTTAGCGGGGCTCGTATGATTTCATTAATTTCTTTAATTTTTGCTTTTTGAAATTTTTCCTCACTAGAATTATTAAGATATTCTATCGCTAAACCTGGCTTCCCGAAAGATAACCAAGAAAGTTCTTTAATCTTTTCAATAGAAACTTTTTGCTTACTTAAATACTCTTCTATTTCCCTATTAGGAAGTAAGCCAAAAAGGATAATCTGACATCTTGAAACAATCGTCGGTAACAACTCTTCTAAATGCTGAGCAAGTAAAATAATTATTGTCTTCTCTTTGGGTTCTTCTAACAACTTTAGCAATGCCCCCTGGGCGTCAGCCGTCATCGCTGGCGCTTCATCTATGATCGCCGCTTTATAACCACCACCGATAGATGATAAAAATAATTTTGATTTTAGCTCACGAATTTTCGAAATGTGAATAATCGCTCTTAACGATTCTTTTATTTCGCCCTTTTTATTAAGCGAACATTCTGGTTCTACAATAAGTAAGTCTGGAAGAATCCTATCCTGGTCTAAGCCAGCTAGTAATTTTATAAATTGAAAAGCTATTTTCTTTTTACCAATTTTAGATGGACCGCAAAAAAGATAAGCATGAGCGATTCTATTGTTATCAATACTCCTTTTCAAAGAATCCCATTGTTTTTGATGCCCAATAATCATTACTTTTTACTCATCACGCTCTTTTTATAGACATCCAAATTCTCTAAAACTGCGCCCGTCCCTTTAGCAACGCAGAAAAACGATTCCTCTGCTAAGAAACAAGGGACTCCAGTTCTTTTGGCGATTAAGCGATCAAGGTTTCTTAAAAGTGCGCCACCGCCAGAAATAATCATCCCTTTGTCCATAATATCCGAAGCTAATTCGGGTGGCGTGTCCCTTAAAACCATTTTTATTGCCTGAATAATCTCCTCTAAAACATCTTCTATCGCCTCGCAAATTTCATTAGAAGATATCTTAACGCTCCTCGGTAAACCAGTGCCTAGATCTCTTCCTCTAATTTGAATAATTTTCTCTTTATTCTCCCGAATAGCCGTGCCAATCTTTATCTTCACATCTTCAGCCGTCTGTTCTCCAACCGCTAAATTATGTTTCTTCTTAATGCTCTCGCTCACCGCGACACTTATCTTGTCTCCAGCTACTCTAATGGAACTAAAAGTAACTATTCCTCCCAAAGAAATAACTGCCACCTCGGTAGTTCCTCCTCCGATGTCAACGATTAAATGACCAGAACAAGTATGGATAGGAATACCTGCGCCAATAGCCGCCAAAATTGGCTCTTTAGCAAGATAAACGTTCTTCGCTCCGGCCAAGACACCCGCCTCTATAACCGCCCTCTTTTCGGTAGAAGTAATACCAGCTGGAACAGAAATTATTAATTCTGGTTTTAAAAATTGAAACCTATGCTTACCCTTAGAAATAAAATATTTTAACATTGCTTCAGTTACTCGAAAATCGGCAATTACTCCATCTTTTAGAGGACGATAAACTGTGATAGATCCGGGCGTCCTCCCTATCATCTCTTTTGCTTTTTTCCCAACAGCCAAGATTCTATTTTCATCAGTATCTACCGCCACAACCGAAGGCTCATTTAAAAGAACCCCTTTTTTAGGAACAAAGACTAATGAATTACAAGTTCCAAGATCTATTCCTATCTTACGGACAAACATATGTTTTAATTTTTAATTTTGAATTTTTGATTTTGAGTCTTGATTTAATTCTCCAACTTTTACTCTTTTAATATCAGCTCCAAGTTTTTGAAGTCGTTCTTCTATCCGCTCGTAGCCCCTATCAATTTGATAAATATTATTAATAAATGTCTGTCCTCCAGCAATTAAAGCTCCAACTATTAAAGAAATTCCTCCTCTCAGGTCGGGTGAATCCACGACTACTCCACGAAGCTCTGTCGGACCGTGAACAATCGCTCGATGGGGGTCAGCAAAAATAATTTGAGCTCCCATCTTATTCAATTCGTCCAAATAACGCAATCTTCCTTCATATAATGGCTCGTGCAAAAGAGTCGTTCCTTGAGTCTGGGTCGCTAAAACACCAAACAAAGGTAACAAATCAGTTGGAATCCCGGGGCAAGGCAATGTTTGAATTTTTTCCATTCTTAGAGAAACCCATGGCTTTACCTTAACGACATCATCCTCTAGTATCTCTATCGGTAAGCCAAAATCTCTTAGCCTTTTTAAAGCTAATTCAAGACGCTCAATCTCGACATTCTTAATAATTATCTCGCTCTTAGTGGCTCCAGCCATTATAATAAAAGTTCCAGCTTCAATCGGATCGTTTATCAATCTATGTTGAACACCTAATAGCTTCTTTTTGCCAACTATGGAAAAGCTATGAGAACCGACCATATCTATCCTTGCTCCCATCTTCTTCAAAAATCTAATCAAATCCTGAACACCATAATCACAATCAGCTATCTTAAGAATCGTTTTTTGTTCGAATCTACTAGCAAATAACAGAATATTCTCTGTGGCCGTAACGCTAAATTCATTAAGAATAACCTTATTCCCAGGTGCTTTGTTAAGTTCTAAATTAAAATATTCGCCCTTCTCTCCCATTTCCACTTTTACCTCAACTCCTAATTGAAAGAAAGCATCTAAATGAGTAGAGATTGGCCGAGATCCAATTAAACAACCGCCTGGCTGGGGAAATTTTATCTTTCTACATCTTGCCAAAAGAGGACCAAGAAGTAAAACTGAACCTCTGAATTTTCTTACTAAATCTTGTTTAATCTTCCCATTGTCAGGACACTCTTTTTCTTCAATCCTAACAGCTCTTTCCCCTATCCAGGATATTTTTTTTCCTAAACTTTCTAATATATCCAGTAAAAGAAAAACATCCTCAATTAAGGGAATATTCTCTATTAAACACTCCTGATCTGTGAGTAAGGTGGCGGCTAAAATTGGAAAACAGGCATTTTTAGCCCCCCCTGCCTCTATTGTGCCTCTTAACCGTTTCCCTCCATTAATGATAAATTGCTCTTCCATGAATATCTCTATCCTACCCTGAAACAAAAAAAATGGCAAACTATGCCTTTTAAAATTTCCTATCTTTCTGGTTGATTGGTGTCACTTCTTCTAAGAAAAATCTTATTCAATAATTTCAATCTTTTTTTCTGTTTCTTCTCTTGAGGTCTCCTCCTTTTCAGCTTCTTTTCGTTCTCTTTCTTCAGCTTCTTTTCGTTCTCTTTCTTCAGTTTCTTTTCGTTCTCTTTCTTCAGTTTCTTTTCGTTCTCTTTCTTTTTCTTTTTCTTCCAGTATTTCGTGGAATCTTTCAGGAAGAATTTCTTCAACAGCGACTTTATCATGAAAGCCGGAGTGAGCCTGTCCGTCGATTACTAAAATGGGCAGTGAACCGCGAATAGAATAAAAAATCTTTAGAGTGTCTATCACCCCTAAATCTAAGTTATAATCAAAAGAATAAATCCGTAGGAAAGGATGCTCTCGTCTCAAGCTGGTCAAAACATGTCCCTGCTTAAAACAATCTGGACACTCTTGCTCTGAGCCATAAAAATAAAGAATCGGGACAAGGTCAAGACCACACTCCTTGTGAGCTCTTTTTGTTAATAACCAATCCTTTATCTGAAGAATAGAGTAGTACTTTTTTAATCGGACTACCGTGGGGTTATCTCTCCCTAAGGTATTCTCCATATAGACCAACCGCTCTCCGATTGTATAAAGTTCAAAAGCAATTGGAAAAAAATCGATATTTTCACAAATAGCTGTTTCTAGTAAAATAGAAAATTGAAGATCGGCAGAGAGTAAATCAATATGTAAATCTTGCCTCATTTCATCAATAACATTAAAACGCTGTTGATTAATCCTATCGCTTAACCAAAAACCTAAAATAAAAACCGAAGCTGTAAGCAAAAAAACCGTAAGATGAAGACGGATATTCAGTTTTTTATGCGGATTTTTATTCATTTAGTCTTTTCTTTTAACCCAGCTATTACGCCGTCCTGAAGCTACCTGGACCAAAGCACCAGCCCACCAGATTAGATAAAGAGGAGTATAAAAAATAAAATTCAAAAATAAAGAGCTAAAGAAACGAGAATGATCCCTTGATAATCTTTTCCCTAAGTAAGCACCAGAAAGAGTAACTAAGATTAAAATTATACTAATAAATGTAATCGCTTGAGTATTGATAAAAAACCATTCTAGTCGCCAGCTAAAGAGATGGGGTTGAAGTCCAACATAATTCCATATCTGAAAAAAATTTATCAATCCTCTTCCTATTTGAAGAAAAAATAAACCTGTCAAAACCATAAGAGCAAAAATATTAAGGGAAATAGCTGGCAGAAGAATAAAGCCAAGCGTCCCTTGCTTAGAACTAAAAAACATTTTACGGTAATCCCATCCGTTCCGTAACAATCCTTGATACCAGCGAACTCGTTGGTGATAGAGTTCTTTAAACTTAGACGGCGTCACCGTATAAACATAAGAATCAAGAGCATTTTCGATCTGATAATTATCTTTTTGCAAGCGCAGAGCAATCTCCATATCTTCAGTGTTATGAGCGCGACGATAATAACCTATTTTTTGATAAATTTCTCTACGAAAAAGAGTAAGAGGACCGGGGGCGACATAGAGACTCCCCATTAAAGAAAAACATTTACGTAAATAAACTCCAAAAAGATATTCAATGCTTTGAATATGTTGTAAAAAATTTTGAGGAGAAAAAACTTTTAGAGAACCGGTTACTGCTTGAGTGTTGGGATTATCAAAATAGGGAATCATCTTCTTGACTGCTAATCTGTCAGCAAAAGAATCCGCGTCCAAATAACCGACCAGTTCGGCACTAGTCTTTCTTAAACCAAGGTTCATTGCCGTATGCTTGCCACCGTTAACCTTATGGAAAACTCGCACTGAAGAATGTCCAGTATAGCTCTGGGCTACCGCAAACGTTTGATCGGTGCTACCATCGTCAATCACTAAAACCTCAAGCTTACCCTTCGGATAATCCAAATTTAATAAGGACTCAATGGTCTGAGCAACTGTTTTTTCTTCATTAAAACAGGGAACGATAATGGCAACACTCGGAAAATTCCTTTTTCCGACAATACGATATAATTGTTTACGGTTTCCGAGAATAGTAAGTAAGAAAAAAATAGAAAGATACAACCCTAAAAAAGAAAAGAAGTAAACGATAATTATTTCAACTGCCATAATTAAGAGATATTATAAATTCAGTTCTCTTGTTATCTTTTGCTCCACTGAGGAGCACGTCTCGCCCGTTTTAAGCCAAATTTTTTACGTTCGCGCATACGAGGATCACGGGTCAAAAACCCGGCTTTCTTAAGCCGTTTTCTAGACTCTGGATTAATCTTAACCAGAACACGCGAAATTCCATGCCTGGCCGCCCCTGCTTGAGCATAAACTCCCCCACCTTTTATTTTTATAGAAATCATAAACTTATTCTCGGCATTCATCATCTCTAGGGGTGCGTTTATGGTTTTCTGAAGATTAAAATTAGGAAAATATTCCTGATAATTTTTATTATTAACTAAAAACTCTTTTTTCCCTTTAATAAAAAAACGCACTCTAGCGACAGCGGTTTTTCTCCTGCCCACTGCTTCAATATATCTCTCGGCTTTAGGCGTCTTTTCCTCCTCTTGCTTCTTTGATTTAGAGACGACTTTTTTAGGGCGAACGATTTTTTCAGCCAATTTTTTAACAGGTTTTTTTACTTCTCCTTCTTTAGCTATTTTTTTTATAGTCGTCTTTTCCGTTTTTCCTTCTTTAGCTATTTTTTTTATAGTCGTCTTTTTTACTTTTGTAGGCATATTTTTATATCTTAGCGTTACATCTCTACCTTTAATCTTTTAATTTGATCCCTTCTTAGTTTATTTTTAGGGAGCATTCCCCAGACCGCCCTCCGAAGCACTTCAAACGGATCTTCCTCAAAAAGCTTGCTCATAGGAATTTCTTTTAATCCTCCAAGGTAGCCCGAGTGTGAATAATATTTCTTTTGCTCCATTTTTTTTCCAGTAATTTTTACTTTAGAAAAATTTTTAACTATTACAAAATCACCATCATCTTTATTCGGCGCAAAATCTTCCTTATGTTTTCCTCTTAAAAGACCAGCAATCTTAGTCGCTAGTCTACCCAAGGAAATATCTTCAGCATCAATTGTATGAATAGTATTATTTGTCATTTAACTAGTTGAATGATCACCATCTTAGAATTGTCACTTTTCCTGGGTTCTAATTTAATAATTCTTGTATAACCTCCTGGGCGATTTTTATAAATAGGAGCAATCTCCTGAATTAATTTTTTGACCACTGGATTAGAAAAATTTTTTCTTAAATCTCTAATTGTGGCTAAATCGCCTTTTTTTGCCTTTGTTATCTGTTTCTCAACAAAAGAAGAAAGCTCCTTCGCCTTAGCTTCAGTTGTTTTAATCGCTGCCCTTAAAATTAAACTTCTGGCCAACTCTTTTAATAGAGCCTTCCTTTGGTCTGCTTTCCTATGTAGTTTTCTTCCTGATTTTCTTTTTTTCATGCTTGTTCGTCTTCTTTTTTTTAGGTTTTTCTATTTTTTTTATTATTTTCTTAGAAAAAGACTTTTTAACAAGAATGGGTTTCTTCTTCACCTCTTTTTTTATCTTTTTCTCTGCCTTCTTCTCTTTGATTAATTTACCTTTTTTCTTAATTGGATCTTTAATCAGAACATCTTTTTCTTTAAAAATAAGAGAAAAATGATTAACCAAAATTTCGGTTGCTTCAATTAAGGCTCGCTCGGGCGATAAAGTACCGTCGGTCTCTACGATTAAAGAAAGACGATCAAAGTCAGTCCTCTCTCCAACCCTCATGTTCTCAACATGATATCTAACATTCTTAATCGGCGTATAGATAGCATCTAGACTAATCTGCCCAATCTCTAGCTTCTCCTTTTTCCGCATCTCCCGTGGCTCATAACCAACTCCCTTCTGAACCAATATCTCCATTTCTAAATCGGCCTTTTTATCGGTAAGAGCAAGAATATGTAAATTCTTATTAATTAATTCCAATTGAGAAGGCAACTTAAAATCAGCAGCTATTACTTCTTTTTCTCCACGAACATTTAAAACTACCTTTTGGGATTCTTCACCATAAAATTTAAATCGAAGCTCTTTCAAATTAAGACAAATAGTAATGACATCCTCTGCTACCCAAGGAATCGTAGTGAATTCGTGCTGAACCCCCTTTATCTTCATCTGAGTAACGGCTGCCCCAGACAAAGAAGAAAGCAATACTCGACGCAAGGCATTCCCTACCGTAATACCGTATCCAGGATAAAGCCCCTCTATTATAAAAGTCGCCTGATTATCTTGTTTCTGAATAAGCTTGGGAGAATTTGGCAAAGAAATCATACTCCTTAACCCTCACTCGCCTATCGGCTTCGTTCGGGTTTAGTCAAAATTACTTAATTACTTATTTCGAATAAAACTCAAAAATAGATGAAATTTCCGCTGGCGGACTTGCTTCTTCAAGAGCAGGAAAAGCTATCACCTCTCCCTCTTTTTTGTCTTTATTTAATTTAAGCCAGCTTGGCGCTTCATATTTATCTAAGGAAACGGTTAATTTTCCAAACACTTCTTTCTTTTGAGAATTTAGACGGATACTAATCTTATCTCCTTTTCTCAAACTAAAACTAGGGATATCAACCGATTTGCCATTAACTAAAAAATGACCATGAGAGACAAGCTGTCTCGCTTGAGCACGATTAAGAGAAAATCCTAGTCTAAAAATAGCATTATCTAGGCGAAGCTCTAATTTTCTAATTAAAAGCTCAGCGGGATTCTCCCCAGAAGAAGCTCGACGAGTTTTATCAAGGACATCTTTGGCATACCTACTAAACTGTCCTTCTCTCAAGCCATACCAATTCCTTAATTTTTGTTTCTCTCTTAACTCTTTACCATATTCCGACAAAATTTGCCTCCTTCGTTTCTTTATCAAGCCAGGAGGATATGCTTTTTTAATCATTGGACATTTAGGGGAAAAACATTTTTCTCCTTTCAGGAATAATTTTCTTCCAACCCTACGACAAATTTTACATTTTGCGTCTCCTATCATAATAATTAACTAGTCATTTGCTACTTATATTTTTAAACCCTTCTTGGCTTGGGACGTCGACATCCGTTATGAGGAATAGAAGTAAGATCCTCTATAGAAACAATATTTATTCCATGAGTAGCTAATGTTCTAATAGCTGATTCACGACCTCCGCCAATCCCTTTAACCTTAACATTTATCTCGTCTAATTTTAATCTTTGAATAGTTTGAGCCATCACCTCCGCGGCTCGATTAGCAGCGTAGGGCGTACCTTTTTTAGTTCCCTTAAAGCCAAACTTTCCTGGAGTCGCCCACGACAAAACATTCCCCTGTTCATCAGTAAGGGTTAATATTGTATTGTTATAGGAAGAAGAGATATAGAGTCGTCCATTTTGCAAACGCTTCTGACTCTTAGGCTCAGAAACTATTTTTTGCATCTTTGACTCAATCTCTTCCCTCTCCTTCAGCAACTCTTCTTCGCTTTTTTTAATAACTTTTTTCTTTCCCATTTTAAAAATATTAGTGAATTTATACTCAGCAGACACGCCAAGCTGCTTTTTACACTTCGTTCTATACAAAAATTATTTCTTGATTAACGAGGTCTTTTATTTTGGCGCTGGAGCTCCCTTTCTTCCCGAACCAACCGTCTTTCTCACATTCCCCCTAACTGTTCTTGAATTAATTCTAGTCGTTTGTCCTCTAACCGGTAAATTCTTCTTATGTCGTAATCCCCTCCAAGAACCAATATCTTTTAATCTTTTAATAGACATCATCTGGGTTTTACGAACATCCCCTTCGACCTTGTGTTTTAAATTAATAATCTCTTGGATTTTGCGTACTTCCTCGGTTTTTAGAGTTTCTGCCTTTCTATTTTTATCAATCCCTGCCTCTTCTAAAATCTCTTTGCTAAGAGAAGAACCTATCCCGAGGACATAAGTTAAGCTAATCTCTATTCGTTTTTTTGGGGGAAGATTGACACCACTAATTCTATGCATAATTATTTATTGTCTGCTCTATCGCAATTAATTAACTTATTTACCCTGCCTCTGCTTGTGCTTTGGATTCTTACAAATAACATAAATTCGCCCTTTCCTTCGCACGATTTTGCACTTATCACAAATTTTTTTTACCGATGATCTAACTTTCATAATAAAATGATATATGAACGACCCAAAATACTCTATCCATATATTTATGAATACTCATAATTCTTAGAAATCATTTTTTCCGATAAACTATTCTTCCCCTGTCATCATCAAGAGAGGCCATCTCAACGACAACTCTATCTCCTGGAAGAATCTTAATCCGATGGATTCTTAACTTTCCAGCTAAATGAGCAAGAACCGTTTTGCCATTCTCTAAGCGTATCTTAAAATGAGTGCTTGGCAAGGCCTCTTCAACTATTCCCTCTATTCTGTTAGTATTTTTCTTTGGACTCATTGGTAAGGATGTTCACTAGGATAGCATTATTCAATATTAGAGTCAAATCTTGGCAACTATCAGAATAAAAATATCAAGTTATTGTCCTAAAAATATTAATATAAGCCTAGATGTCGCCTCTTGCCTTCCTTCTTTTATTATTGAAAACCCATCCTTATCTCAACACTCTTTGGCTCAGAAGAAAGTCGACGCGCCCAAAATGGACTAAACTTAATTCTTGGCGCCCTAAATGATTCCTGATGAATATTTGAAATCTGTCTTGAAATATCTCTTCTTGTTCGCCCTTTAACGACCTCGTAAAGGGAATCCTTATCAACCTTAGAAAAAATCTTAGTTGAAATCTCTACCCCTTCTTTGATTCTTCTTGTTTCAACAGACACGCCACCAAGAACTTCGTCTCTTCTCGGTAAAAATCTTATTGATAAAAATTCTTTTGCAAAATCTTTTGACATAGCTAAATCAGTAATGATTAACTCTTTAGCAAGCTCTAAAAGAAAGCTCCTCTGAGCCTTAAGCCCTGTTGCCCTTATCTCTGCTTGATAAGCAAAATCATCAACCTCTTGTCCTTCTTTAACGTTTAGCGCCTTTCCTTGAATAATCTCTAACTCAATACTATTTGGTAAAATTTTAAAGCCCTCTCCAGCCACTTCCTCTAAAATAACCCTGATGTCTTGACGAACGATTTCTAACATCTCCTCCTGGGCACTTTGTAAGCTTTCTTGAGTGATTATTCGAGATATCTCTCGCCTTCCTCCTTCCATATCAGTGAATGATCTGCCAAAAATATTAAAAAATAATTGAGGCGGAGAAAAATTTCTCAACCCAGGCACAGAAAAAGTTGATGACCCAATATTATGACCCTCTCCTGATTCACTGGCTATGACCAAAACGTCAACATATCCTCCTATCGGAACAATTATTTTATTTTGGGTGTGGAACTGGCGCGTTGGTTCAGTCGCAGAAAGGAAACGTGTCCCTTTCACTAGTGTTACGGCTCTATTGTGCTTGCTGAAAACCCTAATCGTTCCCTGAGCTTTTTCTTGAAGAGCAACCTCAGAAGCAGGAAATCTCTTAGTAAAAGTTCTTTCTATCTCTATATCAGAAACAGGAATAACCGTCTGAGATAAATCAAACGGAGACAAGGTGGGCTCAGACAGGTCAGTGGCGAAAAAAACGGTTGTACTAACAACCAACGGCTCTGAGTTGGGAAAAATCTCTATCTCAACAGTTGAGGCAACCGAAAAAAACCAATAAACAAGAGTTACTGTTAACACTAAGAGTAAAGTATAAAAAATCTTTTTTCTAGAAAAAGCAAAAACTCGCCCTTGCCTCTTTCCCTCTGAAGCAAAAACTCCAGCCAAAGGCTTTTTGGAAATACCTAATATTTCTCTCCTCTCTCCCGGCGGTATAATGTCATAAATTTTTTTCTTTGCCATAATCAAGAATCAAAATGAATGGTCAATAATTCTAGACAAGCACTGCCTTAATTCTTCTGATACCAGAGCCAATTGACTTTTGTTTAATAATTTTGAACTCCCCGAGCTCGCCCGTCTTTTTTATATGCGGACCAGCACAGACTTCTTTAGAAAAATTATTTATTGAATAAACGCTAACTCTTTCTGGATATTTCTCTCTAAAGAAAGATAAAGCACCGCTTTCAAGAGCCTTAGAGAGTGGCATCTCTTTTTTAACTACTGTTAAGTTTTCTTGAATCTTCTGATTAATCAAATCCTCTACTTTTTTTACTTCTTCATTGGTCAATTTTCTATCAAAAGAAAAATCAAATCTTAACCGCTGAGTTGTTATATCAGAGCCCATCTGCTTTACCTTGCTTCCCAAAATACGTCGCAAACTAGAATGTAAAAGATGAGTTACTGTGTGAAGTTTAACTGCCTGTTTATTCTCTGCTTGCTTACCAAGGCCACCAAATTTCTTTTCTGCCCCCACTCGAGAAATCTTTTGGTGCTTTTCCAGCGCCTTTCTAAATCCTTTTTTATTAATTGAAAAACCTTTCTCTTGAGCGATCTCTTGGCTCAACTCTAGCGGAAAACCATAAGTCTCAAATAAACTAAAAGCCTCCTCTCCAGAAATTATATCATGTTTTAACTTTTTAGCCAAAATCTTTTCAAATTCAAGCAACCCCTTATCTAAGGCCTTATTAAAACTACCTTCTTCTTTTTTAATAACTCTTAAAATCTCTATTTCTTGAAGTTGTAATTCTGGATAAACACCACTATAAGTCTTAATAATTTTTTGAGCCAATGGAATTAAGAAATTCTCTGATAAACCCAAAGTTTTGCCAAAACGAATCGCTCTTCTCAAAACTCTTCGCAAAATATAACCCTGCTCAATATTAGAAGGGTTGATATCTTCTCCTGCCAAAAAGACAGCACTCCTTATATGATCAGCAATAATTCTTTGATGCTTTTCTAAATTTTGAGTTTTGGATTGCAAAGAGATCATCTCTATCGCTGGACTAAGCAAGTCTGTCTCAAAAACATTAGATTTTCCTTGAATAAGCATCGCCAATCTTTCTAAGCCCATTCCAGTATCGACCCCTTTTTGTTTTAGGGGGGTAAGTTTTTTCTCTCTATCCTGATAGTGTTCGTTAAAGACCAAATTCCAAATTTCAATAAATCTGCCACACTGACAATTAGGCAAACATCTATTCTTTAGCTCGCAAACTCTCCCTGTTAAATCATAATGAATCTCCACCGTTGAACCACAAGGGCCTTCGTTCCCTGTCGGTCCCCAGAAATTCTCATCTTTATTAAAGCCAATAATTTTTTCTTTTGGAATGCCAAGACCTAAAAAAATCTCTCTGCTCTCGATGTCTTTTGGCAGACCCTCTGTCCCTTTAAAAAAAGTAAACCATAGTTTTCCTAATGGCAAATGACAATCCTTATTCAGAAACTCCAAAGCCATCTCAATGGTTTCTTGTTTAAAATAGTCTCCAAAACTAAAATTACCAAGCATTTCAAAAAAAGTAAGATGGGTAGCGTCCCCAACATCATTTATGTCTGAAGTTCTCAAACACTTTTGACAGGTTGCAACTTTATCGCCATAAGGTGACTTTTCTCCCAAAAAACAGGGTTTAAATTGCTGCATCCCGGCAGTCGTAAAAAGAACTGAGGAGTCGCTTGGCAAAAGCGAAGACGAAGGCACAATTTTATGTCCTTTTTTCTCAAAAAAATCTAAAAATTTTTGACGAAGTTCTTTTGAGGTCATATCGTAGGTAGGCCTATCAATGTTTTTAGGGTATTTCTACTATGTGGGAAATATTATCGCCTACTTTATACCTAGCCCAAGTGTTAGTGTCTACAATCCAAAACGGAGCAGGCAAAGTAGTGGATCCTAGATAAAAATTATCTTTGCCTGAAAAAAATTTCATACGAACCAGTCCGCCCCATCTCCATGGATGTTCAATAGGTAAAATAAATTTTCTTTTTTCTCCAGTAATAAGATTTTCAAAAAGAATAAGATTATTTCTTCTAACAATTTTGCGATCTTCAATAACCTCTACTTTTCTATTAGAGAGAAAAGACATAACTAAATACTCGTTATTTCTCAAGAAAGAAAAGAAATTCGGAGTGTCAGAATGTCCTTTAAACATCTCAATTAATTCTGGGTAATAAACAACTGCTTTCCCTAAAGTTCTTTCTAAGATTAAATCTCCTTCTCTATTAAAAATAAGTAATTCATCTATCGTCCTAATCGCTATCAAGCTTCCATCTTTTGACCAACTAATCATCCATGAAGAAGGCGATCCTATGCCCATCCTTGCCGTCCTTATTGTCTTTACCTTATTCGTCTCAACATCTCTTAAGCGAATTTCTTGATTTCCTGGACCGGAAGCATATATAATATAAATTGCCTTCTGCCCGCAAGGTGAATATCTTGGCACACTCGTGAGAACATCTACTCCTGTTTTACCTCCAAAAGCTTCAATCACGTCTTGACTGTTTTTAATCTCAACATCTTTTTTTGTCCGAGCATTAATAAACCCGGAGTAAATTTTGAGATTTTTTCCATCTACTCCAATTTCAAAAAAAGGAGAACACTTCACAGATGCTCCAAAATGTTGGAGACAAAAAAGAATTCTCCTGCTGTCAGGAAGCCACCCATTAAAACGTATAGATTGTGCCCCTTCTACTATCTCTTTCCACTTTTTAAAAGATTCCCTTGTCTTCTTCTCGTCTTCAATGAAATAAAACGGTCTTTCTACTTCAACCCTTTCTTTTCCATCGTTTCTCATGATCCATAGCGAGGTATGCGTGCCAACAATGGTTCCAAAATTCCTAATCGCTTCAACCGAATTATAAGCAATATATTTTCCATCTGGCGATAATTCAAACTCCTGTATTTGACCAAGCTTATTAAAAAATTCAACTTGTTCCTGGCAAAATTTTTGAATCCGTTCTCTTCTGTCCTCCCGATCATTCATCCTTTCCTTACATGCTTCAAAGACTTCTTGTTCTGATCTATCTTCTATCCTTCCCCTATACTTCTCATATTCTACTGCCCCGGGCATACCAGCTAAAGGCTGAGCAGGCTCTCCTTCTCTTCCTCTCCACAATTCTCCTTTTTCATTAATCCAAAAGAATGTTCCGTCAGGTGAAACAGAAAACTGAACAATCTTCTCTTCTGTATCAATTATCCTATGTCTTCTTCTTAGTTCTTTGCTTAATATCCAAATATCACCTCCTTGTAAAAAAGCAATTTCTCTTTTATCTTCTTCTATAAATCCTTCCTTAAGTGACAAGCTAAAATAATGCTTGGCCTCTTCTATCCTCTTCTTTCTTTCTGCTGTTGGTATTGTCTTTGGCTTTTCAGGTATTACTGAGGCCACCTCTGGGGCCGCCTCCATAACATCTTCAACTATCTTATCTTCCACATCCACTTTCTCAACCACATGTTCTTCAGGTCGTTCCCTAAAATGGAAAAATAACCCACCGACAATTAAGATAATTACTATCACGGCAATAATTATTCCTAATGAACTAAATCCTTTATTGTAAAATTCATTTTTCATATTTTTTCTTAAACTTAAATCCTTTGTCTACTCTAACCCTAACGCCTCTCTCGCTTCAGTCGGCAACTCAATAACAATTGGTTCATTGAAGCTATGATAACGGAATATTACGTTTCTCTCTATCCTCGTCCCCCAGATTTCCCCTTCTAATATCATCTGTAATTGATTTTTTACAGGAAGAAAAGTAGTTCTATCTATCCATTGTAAAATATCTACTTCTTTAAGTTCTTCGAATCCTGGGTCTGTTATCCCTAATACTTCAAATTGGGCTCCCATTATTTCCAAAAATTTGTCAATATCAGAATTTATCCTGATCAAATAACTATCAATACCATTTATTTTTTCTATATCTAAAATTTCAATCTCTGATGCTTCTAATAGATCAACCCATTCCTCAAAAAAATTTCCCCAAGGCGCTTTAGTTTTAGTCCAGACTGGAGGCAAGTCTAAGCTAGTTATTTCTAGATATTTCATATTATCAATCCAATACATCTCCACATCTGTTTCTATAACCTCTTCTGGCATTTGGGATATTGTCATTGTTACTTTCGTCGTTGCTGTCATCATTGTTTTTTGATCAATCATGTCAACCATAATGTAAAAAAAGCCACTCTCATATCCACGGATTGTCTTTTCGGCCACAGTAACTTTCGATTCCGCCATTGTTTCTATATCAAGCTTGTAGGTCTTCATGTGTCGAAACGTCTCAGATATCTTTTTTATTAGTTCTTCTGGTCTTATTTCTACGACATCTTCATCAATTATTTCTTCAACAATTACAGATTCTTCAGGGATATCTCTTCTAAAATTAAAATGGAAAAATAACCCACCGAGAATTAAAATAACTACT
>CAZYBZ010000006.1:0-22821 GCA_964646075.1 uncultured Candidatus Saccharibacteria bacterium
AGCAATAGGTGAGGCAAATATTTCAGTAGCGATGGAAACGAAAACAATAGATTTTGACAGTTATATGAAGATTATTAAAGTCACTGGATTAAGGGAAGTCCTCACACAGGCCGGAGGAGAGCTTATGGCCGAGATGGTAATGACGGAGATAGAACCTTATCTAGGTGTTTGGCGTAAAACACCGAGTGATCCCGCGATAATAGAAGAGACCACAGTTATACTTGAGAAGATAGAGAAAGTAATGTCGTCTTTTCTTGGAGCTATTCATGTAGGAAAGGTATTGCCCAATACAAGAGTTAACGATACTGCGGCTTATAATTTTGTCCTTGCTATGGACTTAGATGAAATAAAAGATGCTGTTATATCCTTTATTTCTTTTATTGCTGAAAAAGATGATATAGGATTATTGATAGAAGACGAACAGGCGATAAAGGCAGGGATTATTGAGCATTGGCCAGAAGTAGTGAGACTTTTTGAAGCGATAGAATCAGACTCTAGTTTTTATATCTGCCAAGAGACTCGATTTATGATAAAAGAAGTCGGAACAATTAATATGGGTCTGCCTAGCCTTGTAACAATGATAAATAAAATAACGAGAGAGAAAGGAGTAGAAGTGACCCCAGAAGAAATAGCTGAATTTGAAAAAATAAAAAAAGCCTTGGAGAATATTAGCATTGTGTTATCAGTAGATTTTAGATATAGCGACCATAATGCGGTTCCAGCTATTATGCCACCAGCAGAATACGAGGTAGTGGTTTCTCCTAAACCTTTTGATATGCTTGAGACGACAGATCCGCATATCTTACCCGTATTTCCTGACCCTATCTTTTAGCAGAGGGAATAGACATATTATCTTGAATTAATTTATGCAAGATCTCTTTGATAAAAATTTGGAAGAGCGTTTGAAAAAAGGTGCCCCCTTAGCTGATAAAGTTAGGCCGGTAGATTTTGATAATTTTTTTGGACAGAACAATATAGTGGGGAAGGGTAGTCCTTTACGGAAAGCTATTCAAGAGGATAATCTGACTTCCCTAATCCTTTGGGGGCCACCTGGTTCTGGTAAAACTACTTTATCAAAAATTATTGCTACAAAGAGCAAGGCTCATTTCGCTAAATTTTCAGCTGTTTCAGCAGGCGTTAAGGATATTAGGCAAGCAATTTTCCTAGCCAGAGAACGGTTAAAGTTTCAAAAACAAAGGACAATTCTTTTTATTGATGAAATTCATCGTTTTAATAAAGCGCAACAAGACACTCTTTTACCTTATGTTGAAGATGGCACGGTGATCCTAATAGGAGCAACCACTGAAAATCCCTCTTTTGAGGTTATTTCTCCTCTTTTATCTCGTTCAGCGGTCTATGTGTTAAGGTCTCTTTCTCCGGAAGCGCTAAAACAGATATTAATTCATGCCCTTAAAAACAAACAAGAGGGATTGGGGAATTTAGATATAGTTATAACAGGCAAAGCATTGGATCGTCTTATTAATTTTGCCGACGGTGATGCTCGAGTTGCTTTAAATAGTTTAGAATTTGTGGCGAATTATTTTAAGGGGCAAGACAAGAAAGAAATAAAATCAAGCCAGATTTCTGAGATATTAAAAGAGCACGCGTTGCGTTATGATAAAAAAGGCGAGGAGCATTACAGCGTGATCTCCGCTTTCATCAAAAGTATGAGAGACTCTGATCCGAATGGCGCGCTTTATTGGTTGGCTCGGATGGTGGAGTCAGGTGAAGATCCAAAATTTATTGCTCGGAGAATGATTGTTTTCGCTTCGGAAGATATTGGCAATGCTGACCCGAGGGCGATTCAGGTAGCAGTGGCGATTGCTCACGCGATAGAATACGTCGGTATGCCTGAGGCTCAAATTAATTTAGCCCATGGGGTGACCTATCTAGCTGTTGCGCCCAAGAGCAACGCTTCTTATACTGCTTTACTTAAAGCAAAAGAAGACGCTAAAAAAGGCTCTTTTGGTGTGCCGATACATTTGCGGAACGCAGTTACTAATTTGATGAAAAAGATTGGTTATGGTAAAGGATACGAGTATGTCCACGATATCCCAAGTAAAAAATCTGATCAAACCCATTTTCCAAAAAAGATAGGGGAGCAGAAATATTATAATCCAGGGAAATAGTTTTTATTTTTTCCAGATTATCTTCAATTTAAAAAATAAAATGTCTAATTTTTACAATCCTAAAAGAATCAATAATATTTTCAAGCCAGAAGAGAGAATTCCTTTTAAAATAAGTCGCTCAAAAATAGATTTATTTTTGCAATGTCCCCGCTGTTTTTATATAGATAGACGGCTGGGCATAGCTAGGCCCCCGGGATTTCCTTTTAATTTAAATAATGCAGTCGACAAGCTCTTGAAAAAAGAATTTGATATTCATCGAAAAGAGGCTTCTCTTCATCCTTTATTGCAAGAATATAACATTAACGCTGTCCCTTTTCAACATCTAAAGATGGATGAGTGGCGAGATTACAGAAAAGGGATTCAGTATATTCATCCAGAAACGAATTTATTAATAATGGGGGCAATTGATGATATTTGGCAGAATCCTCAAGGAGAATTGTACATTGTGGACTATAAGGCGACATCTAAAAATGGAAAAATAACATTGGATGCGTCTTGGCAGATTACTTATAAGCGGCAGATGGAGATTTATCAATGGCTTTTTCGAAAAAATAATTTTAAAGTTTCTAGTGTTGGTTATTTTGTCTACTGCAATGGAAGAACTGATAAAAAGGTCTTTGATAAAAAGATTGAGTTTGATGTTATAATTATCCCTTATGAAGGAAATGATAATTGGATAGATAAAGCGATTTTAGATATTCATCAATGTTTGGAGCAAAAGGATATTCCGGAGATGGCAGTAGATTGTGACTATTGTCGTTATCGCAAAGAAGCAGCACAAACTGCCTACCAATATTCAAAAAAGAGAAAAATAAGCAAGGATTAGAATAAAAATATGCAAAAAAAAAGTGAAGGAAAGAAAATTATTTTTATTTTGGGATTAATGCTAGGAATTATGGCTTTATCCTATTTTATTTATCCAATAAGCGGCCGCAGAGAGAGGGATATTCTTCCCGAGGCATTAAAAGAGTTAAGCGAGGATTATGTCAAGATAGAGGAGGAGGGGAGAGCTCTAAGGATTGTTTCGGGTATTATTGAAGAAGAGACTGATGATTATATTATTAAGGCTAATTTTGTCGTGATTAAAGGAATGGAGAGCGAGGAAGAACAGATAAATTTAAATAAAAAAATTAAAGACTTAATGATCCAATCAATAGATAATTTTAAAACTCAAGTAAAAGAGATTGAGATTCCTGAAGGGAGAAGTAGCTTTCATTTGAACGCTGAGGCTACTTATTTCTCAGAGGAATCTATAAGTATTAAATTTAGGGTTTCAGAGTATTATGGTGGAGTGATTGATTCTAATAATCATATATTGGTTTTTAATTATAATATCGTTCAAGGAAGAAAGATTGCCCTAAAAGATTTATTTTTCCCTGAGATTGATCACTTGGAAATACTCTCAAATTTTACAAAGATAATTTTATTTGAACGATTTCAAGATAAGCTGAGTTTAATGGAAGACTGGATTGAGTCAGGCACGCAACCAAAAGAAGAGAATTTCCAAAAATTTGGTTTTAGAAAAGATAATTTAATTATTTATTTTTATCCTCGCCAGTTTGGTCCTCATCCCAACGAAATACAGATAATAGAAGTTCCTTTTAAATACCTGGCTCGATATATTAATTTAGAGGAGATAGGTTTTTAATAGCCGTGGATATTAAATATCTGTGCCATCTGCAACCAAGGGGCGTGATGGGCCATTTCTGGCTCATTTTATATTGGAAAATTAATTATTGACAAGGAGAATGTGAAGTGGTATAATGACAATATTAAAGGAGAAGCACTTTGAAAATAAGAAAGCGCCTAAGGGCCGCAATATATGGATGGAAGCACGGAGAGGAGATGTTTCTCGATCCGTTAACCAAAGTTTACGATCGACGGTTATTAGAAGATTTCTGGCTCAAAGAAGTGGCCAGAGCTAAGCGTTATAACCGCTCGATCAGCCTCGTTATCCTTGACATTGATGACCTGAAGGTCATCAATGATATCAAGGGGCATAAGGCAGGGGATGTTGCCCTGCAGATTCTGGCCTCTTCGTTATTAAGAAGGGTACGAGGGACTGACATCGTAATTCGTTTCGGCGGAGATGAGTTTTTGCTTATTCTCCCCGAGACTAATCTTCTGGAGACGTTGACACTCCTAGGGAGGCTCCAGAAGAACATCTCTGTCAGCTTTAGTTTCGGGGTCGCGGAATGGGAGGGAGCAGGAGGTTCTCTCTGTAGTGTTATTGAACAAGCCGATAAACGTCTTTATCTCGATAAGCTTAATAAGCTTGACAAGAAACAAAGACAGATATAAATCTGTAAAGATTGCGGCGGGGGCTATTATGGTTCCCGTCGTTTTTATTTTGTAAAGAAGAATATTTAATATTATGCGACATTGTTATGAGTGATTAAAATTATTAGAGCGGGTGATTGTTAGCTTAATAATCAATAATAATTGATAATCACAATTAATAAGAATTATTATTCATTTGCATTATGGTATTTACGATGAATCTCTCGTAATCGAGGCCGGGTAATATGAGTATAAATTTGAGTAGTTAAAATATTCTTATGGCCCAAAAATTCCTGAATAGTTCTTAAATCAACGCCCTTGTTTAGCAAATCAGTGGCAAAAGAGTGGCGGAGAGTGTGACAACTGGTATTTATTGGTAGGCCGGTCAAAATAACATATTTTTTCACTATTCTCTCCATGCTCCTTTTTTGAAGACGGCTCATGGGTTGCCTGCCGCTGTAATTAATAAAAAGAGCTTTTTCTTTATCATCTCTTATTTCTAAGTATTTTTTGAGCCAATCAACAGCTCTGTTTGAAAGGTAAACAGTCCTTGGTCGACTGCCCTTACCAATGATAGAGATTTCAAGGACTTTCGTGCTAGGCTTAGTTTTTATCTGATCTCGATTCAGGGTAACTATTTCGCTAACTCGCATTCCGGTGGAGAAAAAAGTTTCTAAAATTGCCCTGTCTCTTAAGCCTATAGTATTGTTGATGTTAGGTTCTGCTAGAAGCTTTTGAACCTGTTCTATATTTAAGAAATGGATAATTTTTTCATCTTTATTTCTGGGTAGTTTTATTTTTTCTGGAGGTAAAGAGGGAATATCTCTGTCTGCAAAAAAGGTTAGAAGAGAGCGCAGGGCAATTAAGTAATAATTTTGGGTACTTTTTTTTAAATTTTTTTTATCTTTTGACAAGTATTGTCGAGAGAGGTAAGTTCTATATTCTCGAATATGATTTTTGGTTAGTTGGTTTGGTTTTAATTCTTCTATCTTTCCTCTCTTTAACCAATATAAAAAAGTTTTTAAAAATCTATTATAATTTTCTTGAGTTTTAACAGATAAATTTCTTTCTATTTCTAGCCAATCTAAAAAATCATTTAAATAAGCGGGGATTGCCTTTAACTTTGTTTTTTCCATAGTTATAAGAATGATAAGATTTTTAATGACCCTTAATCTACATTATGGGACATTAGATATTTATATATTATTGAGGGAAGAATTACTTAACAGGGAGAAATGGCTCTTCCCTTTCATGCTGGCCCTCTGTCGGAAAATCACATTCTGGAGAGACTATTTTATTCGAATTTCTTTTTCCATATAATTTATTAAGGACTCCCATTGTGTAAATATCCATGGTCGCATATAAAAAACCCAGTAGTTTTGAATATTACTGGTACTATTTTTTAAAAATGAAATAAGGGGTCTTCCCGTTCTTTCCATTGTATTTTCCAGAAAAACTCTGAAGCCACTAACCGTATCGCTCCAAAACAAATTAATCTTTTCTGGATTTGGTGAGTCACCATCTGTTTCTTGAGCCATCAAGCTTGGGCAGTAGAGATTTAATAACAAAAGGATTGATAAAAGAAGCAAAATACCTTTATTTTTTATTTCTCTTTTTTTTGTTATTTTAATTTGTTTCATAGAGATAACCAAGGATTAATGAGTTTTGTTTTTAGCCTGTTCTAGGCGCTTTAGAGTTTTTTCTTTTCCTAGAATTTCAGCAATTTCAAAGGGTGGAGCTGATGCTTTTTTACCACTTAAAGCTGCTCTTAAAGGCCATAAGAGATGTCCCCTACTCTCTGTAAAGCCTAAAATAGTCGCTTCCTGAAGTAAAACCTCTTCTATCTGTGTTTTCTTCCAGCTATCATCTTTAATGTTCATTAGAGCTATTTTTAGGGCTTCCAGGACTTTCTGAAGAGTTTTTTTATCCATATCCTTCCATAAAAGTAGGCTCGTTGGATAATCTAACTCATCTTTAAAGAAAAAATCAATTAATTCAGAGACCTCAGAAAGGTTTTTGATACGCTCCTGATAAAGCCCTATGATTTGCTCTAAAGTTGTTAAGCTGATTTTTTCTTTTGTTTCAGTCACCAAAAAGGCTTGATTGAGTTTTACTGGACCAATACCAGCTAGATATTGTCCAGTTTCAAAGATTGGTTGAAGTAATTTATCTTTTATTAAATAAGGCAGGCAGAGTTCGGTAATTTTAATCTTTGACTTATTGCGTAGATAAAAACCATTAAGCCAATCTAGTTTACGCAAATTAAACATTGCTGACGATTTCTGGCAACGCTCAAGAGAAAATTCTTTTATTAGAATATTGATTGGATAAATCTCTTTCTCCCCCCCTGGATTCCAACCTAAAAAAGCCATAAAATTAATCATTGTTTCGGGTAGATAGCCTTCTTCCATATATTCTCTTACGGCTACTGCTCCATGCCTCTTACTCAATTTACTTCTGTCTTCTCCTGTAATTAAAGAAAAATGGCCATATTCTGGATGAGGCAAACCCATCGCTTCCTGTAAGAGAAGTTGTTTAGGAGTATTAGATATGTGGTCTTCTCCTCTTAAAATGTGACTAATTTTCATTTCATAATCATCAATAACAACAGCTAAATTATATAAAGGCAAAGATTCACTTTTAGCAATAGCAATGTCTCCAAGAAGCGAGCTGTCAATTTCTATTTTTCCTTTAATTAAATCCTTAAAATTCACCTTGATTTCAGGTGTTTTAAATCTAATGATAGAAGGTCTTTTTTCTTTCAGATACTTTAGAACAGTTGTTTCTGTCAAGTTGCGACATTTGCCAGTATATCGCGGTGGTTCCCCAATGCTCATTTGATGCTGTTTTTGTGCCTCCAATTCTTCTTTTGAGCAAAAACAATGATAAGCTCTCTGCTCTACCAGAAGTCTTCTAATATATTTTCTATAAATATTCCCTCTTTCACTTTGTCTGTATGGACCGTATTCGCCGATGGTTTTCTCTGGTTCTTTGGGATTGACTCCTTCATCCCAAATAATTTTTAGCCATTTGAGTGATTCAATAATATCGTTCTCAAATTCTTTTTTTGATCGTTCAATATCAGTGTCTTCAATTCGTAGAACAAAAACGCCATTATGTTTTTTAGCAAAAAGATAATTGAAAAGGGCAGTTCGAGCAATTCCAATGTGCAAAAAACCGGTTGGCGAGGGGGCAATTCTTACTCTGGGATTTTCTATTTTCTTTATTGATGCTTCCATTAATTTAATTCTACTCTTTTTTCTTTATTTTTTCAATATTTTCCTAAAGTTATTTTGTTAAATCTAATTTTTAGAAAAATAAAAACACCCCATAACCTGTATTTAAAAGGTGAACACAAGATATGCCCTCTTTTTGAGCACGAGTCAACATAACCGCCTTTAATTTCTACTATAATAAAAAATTAAGGCTTACTGGGATTTAAATATTCTGCTAGGTAAATGGCGATGGTTTTGGCAGCGTCGGGCTCAGAAAAAGCAAGAGCATCTCTCCCCATTTCATCTAGTTTTCCAGAGACAGAGAAGATAGACATTAATTTTGAAAAAAGCAAAGCAGAGCTGGGTTTTTTTGATTCTATCAGGAGAACTGTTGCGCCACTTTTTAAATAAATTTTAGCATTTTTCATTTGATGATTTTGAGAAGCTTCTGGTAGGGGTAATAAAATACTTGGCTTGCCGACTGCGGCAATTTCAGAAATAGCTCCAGAGCCGGCTCGGGAAATGATTAGATGAGAGGCAGAGAAAGCATGCTTTAAAGCCTTCTCGTCTAAAAAACTAACTGTATGATAATATTTAAAAAGATCGTCTTTTTTAGCTATTACTTTAGCTGTAAACCATATCTCTTTAATCATTTTTTCCCCGCATTGATGAATAATTTCAAAATTTTTAAGAAGCTGAGGAAGCATATTTAATATAAGATTATTGATTCTTTCAGCCCCTTGTGATCCGCCTAATATTAAAATTGTTGGCTTGTCGTCTATAAGTTTAAAAATCTCTCTTGCTGATGCTCGATCTCCGTTAAGAATCTCTTTTCTTACAGGGTTGCCAGTATAAAAAATTTTAGAGACAGGCAGGTTGTCTGTTTCCATTTCTTTAAAAGAAGTAAAAATTTTTACTGCTGATTTAGCAAAAATTTTAGTCACTTGACCAGGAACGGCGTCTGATTCGTGCAAAAAGATCGGTATTTTAAGGCATCGACTAGCCCAAATTACCGGCAATGCTCCATATCCGCCTTTGCCGAAGACAATATTTGGACGAATAATTCGAAGGTAGCGAAAAGACTGAATAATGCCAATAGGTATCTTGAATAAAATATCAACAATATTTTGAAGCAGGTCTTTGGCGGTGAAGTATCTTCTAACTTTCCCGGCTAAAATTGTTTTAATCAAAACTCCTTCATTTTTCAATAAATCAATTCCAACTTCAGTTTTTGGACCGATAAAATAGAACTCTGGAGAAACTTCTTTTGGCGTAAAGTTTTTTAATTCTCTAATTATGGCTATAATTGGGAAAAGATGCCCTCCTGTGCCACCACCGGTAAAAAGTATTTTCATAGGATTAAAAATATTTAATTAATAGTAATTAACAATTAATTGTTAATAATTGATGATTGACATCGTTTTTTCCTATGTTTTGAAACATTTAAGAGTATTCCGACGCCGACTAATTCCACTAATAAATGGGAACTTCCATAACTTATGAAGGGTAAAGGAATTCCAGTCAAAGGCAGTATACCTATTATAGCACCAATATTAATAAATGCCTGAATAATAATCCAAGAAGTTATGCCAGTCGCTAATAATTTTAGAAATAAATCAGAAGAATTTTTCGCCACTTTAAATCCTTGCCAAGCAAAAATTAAAAATAACAGAACAAGGATTAGGGCGCCAATAAACCCTGTTTCTTCAGCGAAAACAGCAAAAATTGTATCTGTCATTGGTTGGGGTAAGAATCCAAATTTTTGAATACTTAATCCTAATCCTTGACCAAACATTCCTCCTGAGCCAATAGCAATGAGCGATTGTTTTATTTGAAAACCGCTTCCTAGTATTTCGGTCCCTGGCCTAATAAGAGTTAATAGTCGCTCTAATCTGTAAGGGGCTGTTTTTATTAAAAAAGCCAAAGCTCCAATCCCTCCAAAGATTAATATTCCTGTCTGATATAAAGGCGTGCCAGAGACAAAATATATTATGCAAGCAACAGCAATTATAACTACCAAAGTACTTATGTCCGGTTGAGCGATCAGAAGCGCAGAGATAATAATTATCATTATCAGGAAAAGTAAAAAAAGACGAAGGGGCTTGTTGGGTTCTTTTTTTTGCTTATGTTTTGCCAACCAAGCGGATAGGTAGACAATAAAAATTAGCTTTAGAAATTCACTCGGCTGGAAAGTAATCGGACCAAGGGAAAGCCAGCGCCTAGCTCCACCTCGGAAAACACCTATTTCAGGAATTAAAACTAACGCCAAGAGAACCAGAACTGCGAAAAACAATGGAAAAGAAATTTTCTTTAAAAATTGAAGATTAATTTTATATGCCAAAAATCCTAAAATTATTCCTGGTATAAAGCCCAAAGTTACTTGACGGAGTAAATAATGAAAAGGATGTCCAAAGTTCCTTTGAGAGAGAGTCATCGAAACGCCAGCCAAAACAACAAATCCTAAAATTACTAAGAGAATAATTGTTCCAAACAAAATAGAATCAAATCTCTTTTTTAACATATTGATGCTTTTTTTTTAACTTATGAAGCGGATAGCAACACCAATGACCGCCGCTATTAATCCGATGACCCAAAAACGCATTGTTACTTTATAGTGAGGCCAACCCTTAGCTTCAAAATGATAATGAATTGGCGCAGCAAGAAAAATTTTTCGTTTTAAAACTTTTTTTGAAAATTGTTGTAAGATTACCGAACCAACTTCAGCCACTAAAACAATTCCAATAATTGGTAAGACAAAAACCGAGTCGGTTAGGAAAGCAACGACTGTTAAAGCTGCGCAAAGCCCCATTGTGGCAGATTCCCCCATATAAAAACGCGCTGGCGGAATATTAAACCATAAGAAAGCTAAAGTTGCGCCAGCAACGACTGCGCAGAAAGCGGCGATATCAATTTGTCCCCTAAAAAAAGCAATAATGGCATAAGCTCCGAAAATAGTTGAAAAAGTACCACCAGCCAAACCATCTAAGCCATCAACTACCCCACTTGCATAAATAGCAAGCATTACAAAAATAAAAAGAGGAATATACCAGACGCCAATCACTAAGTCTCCAATTCCTGGGATATACAAAGTTGTCCACCCTAACTTTGAATAAAACCACCAGCCACCGATTAGTCCTATTAAAAAAACAGAAATTAAGCGATACTTTAAACTTAATCCCCCGCCAACATAACGGCCTTTACTTTTTACTTGGAAGATATCATCAAGTAGCCCGATTATTGAGGCAACCACCATAGCAAATAAAGGGAGCCAAGTTTGAGAACGGCTTAAAAAGTTTAATTTTTGAATAATCGTACCGTTAACGTCAGCGAGCAAGAAGAAAAAAAACGCTAAAAAGGGAGGAATAATCCAAATTAAAACTCCACCAAATCGTGGAATTTTGATTTCTTCTTTTCCATGAAATTTTTTAAAAATCGGCAATTCTTTTCCGTCAATCGATTTTTGCCTTGCTGTTTTCTTCCAAAGTTTATGCTTGTATAAAAAGTGAGTTAGGAGTGGAGTTGCGAGAATTGCCAAAATAAACGAAATAGCGCCTAATACAAGAACTTTAAAAACGCTAAAAGTTAATTCGGTGTTTTGAAAAGCTTGAATAATGCTGTTTTCTACCATACAAAAGCATTTTTGGTCCAATTAATTATTCTCCTCATCTCTTCTGAGCGATCATTCGAGCCTAAAATAATAAATATGATATAACCGTCGCCTCTTGGCCTAGGTAAAATTTTGATTAAACACTCTCCTGCCAAAGGAGTTTGTCCTGTCTTGGCACCAATTGTTTCAGGAAACTCATCAAGCAATGTATTAGTATTCAGCATGCTATGATGAAAAGTACCATTAGCGCGCAGCATTTTATGTTCTTGCATTCTACTTATCTCAAGAAGCTTATAAATCCTTGGATTATTTTTAGATTCTTCTAAAATATATTGAACAAAAAGAGCTAACTCATAAACAGTAGAATGATTATGATTTTTAATATAAGGGCCAGGATCTAAGCCAATCGTATCAAAAAAATAAGTTTTCAGTAAACCTCTCTCTCTCATTTCTGTATTCATTGAGGCAATAAATTTCTCTTCACCCATAATCTCAGCTATTGCTTTGGTTGAGTCATTTCCTGACTGAATAAGCATTGAGTGGAGTAATTCTTTGACTGTAAAGACTTCTCCAACCTTGAACTGCTCTCTGTCCCCTATCGCGGCGATTATTTCTCTAGTAATAGGAATCTCTTGATTCATCTCGTAATTTTTAAGGGCAATGTAAGCGGTAAAAATTTTGCTTAAACTAGCAATCGGCAGTATCTCTGAGTGATTTTTTTCAAAAATAACCCGACTTTCTTTCTCTTTTGTCCTTGTTGTGAAGACAATCATCGCTTCAGCCTCAAAATTTCCTGGTCCACTAACCTTCCAGTTACGAAAAGGTTTTAGATGCGAGTAATCAATGATTAGATTACCTATAGCAGCCATATAAATCTCTCTTGTCATTTCCCAATAAATATGGTTATTTGCTATTTTAATAAAATTAATTACTCCTAAAATAACAAAAATAAAAATAAAAAGAGCCAAGACATACTTGTTCTCTGTAAAACTAAAATAAGACTTATTTTTGAGTTTCCGACGCTTTTTTTTCATTTTTCTTAGAAATTCTATTTTTTAGATATCTTTAAATTTAATTCTTCAAGCTGTTTTTCAGAAACATCAGAAGGAGCTTTCATGACAGAAGTTATTCCAGAGGTCGTTGTTGGGAAAGCGACCACTTCTCTTATGCTTTTTTCATCTAAAATTGCTTGCAATAGCCTATCTAATCCTACAGCGATTCCTCCATGCGGAGGAACACCATATTTAAACGCTTCTAGAATATGACTAAATTTTTTTTCTACCACTGTTGCAGAATTGCCTAAAATTTCAAAAGTTTTTTTCAAAATTTCTGGCTGATGATTTCTAATAGAACCCCCCATCACCTCAACTCCATTAAGAACTAAATCGTATTGTTTTGCCTTAAGAGACAAGAGCATTGTTTTGCCTTTTTTTGTCTTTGATTCTTCTAAGGTTATCCTTTCAAATTCTTCGAAATCTTTATTTTTTAAAGCGGTAAAAGGGTGATGAACAGCGTCAATTGAGCCGTCTTTTAGAATTTCAAACATTGGAAAATCGACAATCCAACAAAAACTTAAAAGACCTTTTTCTTTGTTCTTTCGTAAATCGGGTCGGTCGGTTTTGTATTTTTTCATCGTCTCTTCGTAAGGTAAGCGAGGGAATGGTTTGGTCTGAATTTTTTTATCAAATACTTTTTCCACTAATTCAATTATCATCTTCTCTATTAAATTAAGAATGTCTTCTTGATTGACGAAACTCATCTCTATATCAAGTTGAGTGTGCTCAAATAAGCGGTCTGCCCGTAAATCTTCGTCTCTGAAGACATGGGGAAATTGAAAATATTTTTCAAAACCAGCAATCATTAAGAGTTGTTTATACTGCTGGGGACTTTGAGGCAAAGCATAGAATTTACCTTTTTGTAAACGAGAAGGAACTAAAAAATCTCGAGCCCCCTCAGGCGTAGATTTTGTTAAAATAGGAGTTTCAATTTCTATGAACTCTTTCTCAATCAAAAAATTTCTAATAAAATTTACAGTTTTTTGGCGGATAATTAGATTATTCTTTAAGCGTTTTCTCCGTAAATCTAAATATCGGTATTGCAACCGTTTTTCTTCCTTAATCTGGTAGCCATCATTATTGATTGGAAAAGGGAGGGTCTCTGCTTTTGATAATACCTCTATTTTTTCAGCAAACAATTCAATGTCCCCAGTCAACAAATCATTATTAAGCGTGCCAGATGGTCTTTTGTTTATAATACCAATAATCTCTACGACCCATTCTGGTCTTAATTCTTTTGCTTTTTTTAATAAATCAGGGGAAAGAATTATTTGCAGAATTCCAGTCCTATCTCTTAAGTCAATAAAAACCAATTTACCGTGCGAACGATAGCTATCCACCCAACCAGCGACTTTTATCGTTTCTCCTAACTTTCCTATGCTTTCTTTTATTAAAATTCTTTTTACGGACGTCATAAATATTTTTTTATTAATTCTGCTATCTCTGACGGGATATAGTCGGTTTTTAAAAAATAATCCTTGACTTTAAACTGACGGGCCTTTTCTCTATATTCCTCACCCTCTAGGTTAGACAGGATAATTATTGTCGGTAACTCTACTCCTAATCGGCGCATTCTCTCTAGGTACTCAAAGCCATTTTCTTCTGGCAGCAAAAGATCTAAGACAATTAAATCAACCTTTTGTTTTTTTAGAATTTTCTCTGCCTCATCAGTGGTTCTTGCCTGAAAAATTTCAAAACCTTGTTGTTCTAACTTTCTAGCATACATTTCTCGAATAAAATCCTCGTCTTCGACTAAAAGTATTTTTTTCATAATTACAAATTCATTAATAAGTTTTATTTCTTATTGTACACAAGTTTTTATAAAAAATCAAAATTTGATAACTATTTTTTAACTCAGATATACGCGTGAGATGAACGAGGTAAGGTTGGTTGCAGTCTATTTTATAGCCATTTTGCATTGGAGATGGGTTCATTTTATATGCATTTTCTATTAGATAAGATAAAAAACTTGAGAAAATTGTTATTTTTGATAGAATAAAGAAGGTGTTATGAAAAAACAATACGATTTTAAAAAACAAGAAATAAAATGGCAGAAATTTTGGGAGAAAGAGAAGATCTTTAAATTTGCCCCTGAGCTTGTTGATGAAAAAAATAAATCCACTAAGTTTTTTTCTATTGACACTGATCCTCCGACTTTGAGTGGCAATATGCACATCGGCCATGTTTCTTCATATGCGCACGAAGACATTATTGCTCGTTATCATAGGATGAAAGGGTTTAATGTTTTTTTTCCTTTTGGGGTTGACAACAATGGTCTTCCAACAGAACGCTTAATTGAAAAAATAAATAGAGTAAAAATATTTGATATTGGTAGACCCGAGTTTATAACCTTATGTCAAGAAACAGTTAACAAAATCCTTCCTGACTTTATTGCTGGCTGGAAGAGAATTGGTGTTTCTTGTGACTTCTTTAATACCTACTCAACAATAAGCCCAGAAGTTCAAAAATTAAGTCAAAAATATTTTCTAGAACTTTATAAGCAAAATAGAGTTTATCAAAAAGACTCCCCCACTCTTTGGTGTCCAGAATGCCAGACAGCCATTGCTCAGGCAGAGACAGAAGACAAAGAAATAGAAACTTCTTTTATTGAGATTAAGTTTAAGCTTGAGGGAAAGGGAGAAGTAATTATCGCGACAACTCGACCAGAACTTTTATCAAGTTGTGTAGCAATTTTTATTCATCCCCAAGACAAGAGAGCTAAAAATCTAGTTGGAAAAACTGCTATTGTCCCACTTTTCAATCATAAGGTGAAAATTTTTACTGACGAAAAGGTTGATAGAGAAAAAGGTACTGGTATCGTAATGTCTTGTACTTTTGGTGATATGACTGATGTTGAGTGGTTCTTTAAACACAAGCTCTCTGTTAAAATTTCTATTGGACAGGATGGCAGGATGAATGAGCTAGCAGGAAAATTTGTCAATCTTTCTGTAAGATCAGCTCGTAAAATGATTATTCAGGAGTTAACGCAAAAAAAGATTTTAAAAAATGAAAAAAGGATAATACACTCTATTAATATTCATGAAAGATGTGGAACAGAGATAGAAATTCTTCCAACTTGTCAATGGTTTGTAAAATATCTTGATTTGAAAAAGGAGTTTTTAAAACAATCAGCTAAGCTTAACTGGTATCCATGCTATATGAAAATTCGACTGGACAACTGGATTCAAGGACTTGCTTGGGATTGGTGTATCTCAAGGCAAAGGTATTTTGGGATACCTATTCCAGTTTGGTTTTGTAAAAAATGTCAAAAAATAATTTTGCCAGAAGATTCCGACTTGCCTATTGACCCAGTTTATTCAAAGCCAAAAAAGAAATGTCAATGTGGTAGCAATGAATTTGAGCCAGAAAAAAGTATTCTTGACACTTGGGCTACAAGCTCTTTAACTCCCCAGATTGCTCTTTCTTTAATTAAAAATAAAGAAGTAAGAAAAAAAATTTTTCCAATGTCTCTGCGACCTCAAGCCCATGACATTATAAATTTTTGGCTCTTTTATACTCTCGCTCGTTCATATCTTCATTTTAATAAAACTCCATGGAAAGATGTCTTTATCTCTGGCTTTGTTTTAGATTCTAAGGGAAAAAAGATGTCTAAATCAAAAGGTAACATCGTGAGGCCAGAGAAGCTCTTAGAAGAATATGGGGCTGATGCTATTCGTTATTGGGCCAGTCAGGCAGGGATGGGTGAAGATATTAGATACAGCGAAGAAGAAATAAAAACAGGGAAAAGGACGGTAATTAAAATTTGGAACGCTTCAAAATTTTCTTTAATTCATCTTGAAAATTATATTCCAAGAACAATAGATGCTAAATACTTAGAAGACGAAGATAAATGGATTTTTACCAAGCTCTATAAAACAATAGAAGAGTATATTAAAAAAATGGATAAATATGATTACCCAAAGGCCAAAGAGATTACTGATGATTTCTTTTGGAAAAATTTTTGCGATTATTATTTAGAGATTGTAAAGGCAAGGGTCTATGAACCAAAAAATAGAAATTCTGAAAGAGCAGCTCAATTTACACTTTACAGTATTGTCTTAGCTTTTCTTAAATTGTATGCTCCAATAATGCCCTTTATCACAGAAGAGATCTATCAGGGCTATTTTAAGAAATTTGAAAGAGAAAAGAGCATTCATTTAATGCTTTTACCACAATTAGATAAAAAACTTCATTTTCCAAAAATTGTCTCTGATTTTGAATTAGTAATTGACGCTATTGCTCAAATTCGAAAATATAAATCAGAGCATCATCTTTCAATTAAGGCTCAATTGGATAAAGCCTCTATTAAGACTAAAAATAAAACTAAAATAAAAAAATATCTGCCTTTGATTAGCAGATTAATGGCAATAAAACAAATAATCGTTACAGAATAACAAAGCGTAGAATATTCACTACTTCTCCGTTACTCTATCAAAATCTTTAAAAAAATAAAAGCAATAAATTTTTTAATTATCTTCAATTATTTTAGAATTTATAGCTCATTTCCATTGCCTCCTTGACCATCGTTAGCGTTTCCGAGGCCTTCTCTCGAGTCTTGATTTTTCCATGCTCTAAAATTTCTTTTATTAGTTTTGGCCTTTTTTCAAATCGCTTTCTCTTCTCTCTAATTGGGTTCAAGAATTCGTTAAGCATATTAGCTATTTCTTTTTTACATTCAACACAGCCGATATTCCCTGCTTCGCATAATGGGTTAACCTCTTTGGTTTTTTTCGGAAAAAATGCTTCATAATATTTATAGATATTACAAACACCTGGATGCCCTCCATCGTTCATATGAATTTTTTTAGTATCAGTAATTGCTTTCATTATCTTTCTTTCCACTATTTCTGGAGAGTCAGAAAGAAAGATGGCATTATTTCTTGATTTACTCATTTTTTGGCCATCTAGACCGGGTAGAGTCGGTGTTTCTCCCAAGATTGCTTCTGGGATTGGAAATATTTTCTTAAATAAACGATTAAAAATTAGAGCAATTTCTCTTGTCAGTTCAATATGAGGGAGTTGATCTTTGCCAACCGGCACAGCGTCTGCCCTTACGCTTAAGATATCTGCCACCTGGGTTATCGGCCAACTAATATATCCTAAACTTGCTCGCTTAATGCCAAGAGCTCTAATTTGTTCCTTTATAGTTGGGTTTCTACTCACTCGTGAGAGAGTTACTAGCATTGAAAAAATCAAATCAAGCTGAGGGATTTCGGGAATCTCGGATTCCACAAAAATAGTTGCCTTATCAGGGTTAATGCCAACAGACAAATAATCTAAAACTATTTCCTTGATATTTTTTTCAATTTCTTTTGTCTGCTTAACTTTATCAGTTAAAAATTGGTAGTCAGCAATAATAAAATAGCAGTCGTATTCATCTTGAAGAGCGATTCTATTTTTTAATGAGCCAACATAATGGCCTAAATGCAAACGTCCAGTAGGCCTATCTCCTGTTAAAATTATTTTTTTGTTTATTTTTTTTACCATTTTTTATTCTGTTTTAAGTCTATTTCTTAAGGCCTGCCAAGAGAGATTCACCAGCCATAAAAATAAAAACAAGAAGACAAATGCAAAAATATATCCCTTAGTATTTGTTGACACAATAGATTTAGAGTTTAAGATTATTGTAGAGATAAATAGTCCTAAAAAGATAAATAACAATATTCTATTAATCGTTTTAGACCGCGGTTTTTGAGCATAGAAGCTCGGAAGGGGCATTTCTTCTTTAATCGGTTTAATATTGAACCCTTTTCTCACATCATTTGCCACAGGAAAATCGCAGCCACGAATTAATAACTCATAGGCGGTCCATTGGGCTCCTGCTGTCAACTCTTTGCCAACAGAGGTTCCTGGGTAAAGAACCTTAACTGGAACTCCTTTTTTCTCTAATTCGGGCTTTAAGATGTCTGCTTCTTCAGCCCTATATGCTCCAAAGTTAATAAAATTTGTGTTTTTTTTCATTCCTCTTCTTTAGCAACCTAGATAATTGTTTTTTCTCAGAGATAGTCCTCCAAGAATTGACCTTCAGAAGCCCCTGTTAACGCTAACTTCCGAAGAGCTTGATCTTTTCTTTTGCTTTCGCTCTTACCGCCTCGATAACTAACGGAAAGATTATGTAAGGCTTGACAGTTTTCTTTTTAAGAGCTTTTAATAAAGAGTTCTTCCATACTTGTCGTAATTCTGTATTAATATTTATTTTCACAATGCCGTTTTTAATGGCTTTTTTTATGTCTGCCTCGCTCGTCCCTGAGCCGCCGTGAAGCACTAAGAACGCAGGGACATTTTTATTAATTTCTTTTAATAAGTTAATATTCAATCTGATTGGCCGGCTGTATGTGCCGTGAATATTGCCAATATTTATTGCCAAACTATCTACATTGGTCACCTTGACAAAGTTAATCGCTTGCCCAACCTCTTCCATTGCGATTTTTTTCTGAAACCGTTCTCTGTGAATTTCAGAACTTCCTTTTATAGAGACTATTTCTCCTTCAACCAATACCCCCTTTTTATGGGCATATTTTACAATTTCTTTTGTTTTTTTAATATTTTCTTTCAAAGAGAGATCAGAGCCGTCAAAATGGATACAATCATAACCTAAGTCAATCGCTTTTTTTATTAACTTAATGTCTCTACCATGGTCCAAGTTTAAATAGATATCTGGAAAATTCTTTCTATAGTAATCGCGTAAAAAAATCGCCTCTTTCATCCCAAAAAAATTAATTTCACCCTCGCTTGTACCGAGAATAACAATTGTTTTTGTCTCTTTGGCCGCGGCAGCTATTCCCCTCAACTGTTCAAGAGTTGAAAAATTAAACTGGCCAATCGCCCATTTTTCTTTTTCCGCTTTTTGAAAATAATATTTAAGAGTTTTCATAGAAATTTTGAAACCTTCACTTTTATTTTTTGATATTTTTCTCCTTTTTTCAGGAGCCCCTCTTTAGCGCCCCACTCTCTAAAGCAAGCTGCGGCATTCGCTCTGCTTAATTGAATAGATTTTATGATATCTCCTGTCTTTATTAGTCCTGATAAAAAAGCGGCTCCTGAGGCATCCCCTCCTCCCGTCATATCAATAACTTTACTAGGGATATTTTTTGCTTTATAGATATTTTGACCATCAAAGACAACAATCTGCTTTTCTTCGCCTATAGAAATTATTCCTTTTAAATAGGGCTTTATTTCTCTGAAAAATTTTTCCCATTTATTAATTTTTCCGAATAGCATTTCTGCTTCTACCTTGTTTATGCTTAAAAAATCTATTTTTAGCAACAGATTTTTAGCCCCTTTTTTAAGAAACTGAATTTGTTCTTTACCTGGATTAAAAGCGATTTTAATTTTGTTTTTATTAGCAAAATTAATAATTTTTTCCGTTTTTTTGGCAAACTTACCCCCTAGTGGCGCTAAATAAAACCAATCAGCGTACATTTTTTTTAAATTAAAATTTTTTGGCAAATAATTAGAAACTCCTCTATGGATTAATATCGTTCGCCCTTCTTTTTTTTTGGTTAAAATAAAAGAATGATTGGTTTTTCCCTTATTAAAAAAATCTAAAAATTCTGTTGAAATTTGAAATTTTTTTAAATCTGAAAGAACTAGAGAGCCAGCACAATCTTTTCCTAGGTTACCACAATAAGCAGTTTTTAAGCCTTGCGAGGCAAAGGTGGTGGCGACATTAGTCCCGCCACCACCACTACGAACTATAATTTTGTCCATTTCTATCTTGTCCCCCATTTGAAAACAAAGTTCTTTTTTAAGAAATGCTTCTGAAAAAAGAAAAATGTCTTGACTAGCCGATCCGAAAGTTACGACATCATATTTGGGCATAATTATTTTTGAGCAATTTTTAACAATGTCTTTATGACCGCGTCGGGACTGAGAGACATTGTTTCTATTTTTTCATTAGCTAAGAATTCAGCAAATTCTGGGAAAGTTGAAGGCGCTTCGCCACAGATTCCAACATATTTTTTTCTTTCCCGACACTTACGAATAACTATCTTAAGCATTTCTTTAACTGCTTTATTTCTCTCATCAGCGATATGAACAATTTGAGCATTATCCCTATCCATCCCCATTGTTAATTGAGTTAAATCATTTGAACCAATAGACATTCCGTCAAAAATATCTAAGAATTCGTCTACTAAAATAATATTTGAGGGAATTTCGCACATTACATAAACCTTTAACTTGTCATCACCCTGACCAACGCCCTTTTCAAGATTGAATTTTTTCATTAAGTTTAAAACTTTTTTCCCTTCTTCTGGGGTGCGGCAAAACGGCACCATTATTGAGACATTCTTCAATCCAAAAATCTCCCTAACTCTTTTTATTGCCTGACACTCCATTCCAAAAGCTGGTGTAAACCTTTTGTCATAATATCTTGAAGCTCCCCTCCAACCGAGCATTGGATTTTCTTCTTTTGGTTCAAACAGTTTTCCACCGATAAGCTCTGCATATTCATTCGTCTTAAAGTCAGAAAAGCGGACAATTACCTCTTCGGGATAAAAAGCCGCAGCAATTTGCCCAATGCCCTCTGCCAATTCTTTGACAAAAAACTCTCTTTTATCTTTGTGCTCAATAGTAATCTCTTGAATTTTCCTCTTTACTTCCTTGTCTTTTAATTTGTCAAAATTATATAAAGCCATTGGATGACATTGAATCTTTTGGGCAATAATAAATTCTTCTCTTGCCAGTCCCACTCCTTTCACTGGCAAAAAAGAGGTCTTAAAAGCTAACTCTGGCGCCCCAATATTTATACTAATCTTGACTTTTGTCTTTGGAATTTTTGTTAAATTAAATTCTTTGACTTGATATGGCACCTTGCCTTCAAAGATTCTTCCTTCTAACCCCTGGGTGCAGTCAACAGTTATATGCTTTCCTGGCGTTAAAATTTTCGTTGCCTTTTGAGTACCGACAACACAAGGAATTCCTAATTCACGACTGACGATTGCCGCATGGGCGGTTTTCGAACCCTGGTCTGTAACAATAGCCGAAGCCATCTTCATTATCGGAACCCAATCAGGGTCAGTCATTCTTGTTACCAAAATCTCTCCCTCTTTGAATTCACTCATATTTTTTGCACTAGCAAGAACTCTTACCCTACCGTCACCAATTTTATCACCAATAGCGATTCCTCTTAAAATTGGCTCTTTCTTGGTTTTAATTTCATATTCTCTATAAATGGTTTTTTTCACAGAACGATGGATTGTCTCTGGTCGCGCTTGAACAATAAAGAGTTCCCCTGTTTTTCCATCCTTTGCCCACTCAATATCTTGGGGCATCCATTTCCCAGATAATTTCGAGTAATACTCTTCAATTTGACAGGCCCATTTGGCTAAAATTAAAATTTCTTTATCAGTCAAAGAAAATTCTAATTGCTGACTTTTATTAACTGGAATTTCTTTTAACCTCTTCTTGGCACCATAAATCATCTTGGTGTGTTTTTTAGCCAAATTTTTCACAATAATTGATTTATAACCTTTTTTGAGAGTTGGCTTAAATACAAAAAATTCATCTGGAGTGATTTTTCCTTTAACGATTAGCTCTCCTATTCCCCAAATTGAATTTATTAGAACAATGTCTTTAAAACCAGTTTCCGTGTCCAGAGTGAACATCACACCCGAAGAACCAACGTCTGAGCTAATCATTTTTTGAACACATACAGAAAGGGCAATCTCTAAATGATTAAAGCCCTTTTCTTCCCTGTAGGCAATCGCTCTATCAGTGAATAGTGAAGCAATGCATTTCCGAGTGGCTGCAATCACTTCTTTCTCTCCTCTGATATGAAGATATGTCTCTTGCTGTCCAGCAAAGCTTGCTGTTGGTAAATCTTCGGCTGTTGCAGAACTTCTAACTGCCACACTTAAATCTTTTTGATTATAAATCTTGCAAAGTTTCTGATAATTTATTATTACCTCCTCTTCTAATTTTTGAGGGAGCTTCGTCTTTAAAATAATATCTCTCGCCTTTTTTCCTACCGCCTGAAGGTTTTTAATATCATTAGATTTTAATTGCTTAAAGACTTCTTCTAATTTTTTATCTATTCCTGTCTCTTTTAGAAAACAAAAATAAGAATAGGATGTTAAGGCAAAGCCATTGGGAATCTTTACTCCTTCAGGTGTTAGATTCCTGAACATTTCGCCCAGAGAGGCATTTTTACCTCCGACTAAAAGAACATCTTTGGTGCCAATTTCTTCAAACCATAAAACATATTTTGTATCTTTAGATTTCATATTTATTAAAAAATTTAATTATTAAAACGACCTTAATCCCATTATATACTAAATTTTAAAAAAAGAAAACAAAAAAAATGAGCTCTCTCTTATGCCTCCACAAGAGAGAGCTCGCTATCTTTAGCATTGGCCAATTGTTTCCTGCAACAATTCGAAAAAGGCATCGTCCGCTGGTTTTTGTTGTATACAGCACACTGCTGAGATCTCCCTCAGTTCATCATATACAACACGACCGATTCTAGTATTTTCAGACAGCCCTGTCAGAACAAAAATGGGCGCGCCGGGCAAGCACTTTCGTATCAGGGGTAA
>CAZYBZ010000007.1:0-19913 GCA_964646075.1 uncultured Candidatus Saccharibacteria bacterium
TCTTTCTTCTCTTTCTTCTCTTTCTTCTCTTTCTTCTCTTTCTTCTCTTTCTTCTTCTTTTATCTCTGTATCTATGTCTATATCTTTATCCAACCACCTCTCTCTATTATTCTCTCTTGGAAGAATATCATCACCGTCTCGAAAAGGTCTCCCTAGCCGCCCCTCAACAAAATTACCAAAAACAAAAATTAAGATTATTAAAATAATAGACAATCTTTTTCCATTCATAATTTGATAATGTTAATAATTAATAATTTTATTCTTCTACCATTATTAGGGTGACCATTTCCTTATTGATTATTATACTCTTCTTTTTTATTTTTTACACTATTTCTGATTATTTGCTTTTGTCAAAGCTTTTTTAAAGCCATCTCTTTCTTTCCCAAAAATTTGAAGCGCTTTTTGAATTCTTTTTTCTGGCGTCCTTACGTCTTCGGACACTTTGTCTAAAGCCTCTCTCGCCTCTTTTGAAGAAAAACCTAAAGCCAGAAGGCCTTTCAATGCTTGGTCGTCTTTTTTAATCAAACTTTTATTAAATTCTTTTAAACTTCCTCCTAATTCTAGGATTATCTTTTGAACCTTTTTCTTACCAATCCCTTTAATTTTCGAAAAATACTTAAAATTATGAGCCTCTACCGCTTTCTTTAATTTATCAATTGTTCCCAGAGAAGCGACAAGCATTGCCCCCTTTGGGCCAATGCCAGAAATCTTTTCAACTGTTTCAAAAACTGCTAATTCTTCTGGGTTCAGAAAGCCATAAAGTTCTATTTTTTCTTTTCTTAAAATAAAAAAAATAAAAAACTCTTTTTCTTCGCCCTGCTTAACTCTCTCCAAAACCTTCTCAGAAACAAAAATTTTGTATCCAATCCCTTGTCGCTCCACAACTAAAAATCTCTCTTGCTTAATTAAAATTATTCCCTTAATATATGAAATCATCAATTATGTCTTCTTACTGTTTTTTAAAAAATTCTTTTAATAATAGATTAAAGATACCTCTCCTTACCTAACTTATAAAAATTTACATCCCAAAAATATTCCTCTACAAATTGGGAATATTTTTCATTTTTTTATCTAAAACATCTATTCTAATTTTAACTCATTTTAACTTATTCTCCAACTTTTTCTAAATAAATGTCATCGTAAAATAATAATGCCATGTTTAAACAAAGTAAAAATAACCTGCGAAGGAGTTACAGAGGCTAATCTCGACGAACCGAATAATATAAAAACTTGAAAAGTTTTAAAAGGTATGATATATTAGCTTTATTATTATGCCTAGTAGTAAATCAGGAAAAAAAACGTTGCGACAAGAGCTTAAAAGGAGGGAGTATAATCGCAAAAAAAAATCAGAGATAAAAAATCTGAAAAAACAGATTGTTTCTTTGAGTAAGGAAGAAAAGACGAAAGAAGCAATTATTCTTCTCCCTAAATATTATAAAGCCGTAGACAAGGCGGTTAAGGTTGGGATTATAAAAAAGAATACCGCTGCCAGAAAAAAATCAAGAATTACTAAATCTTTACAAAAAAAGAATTAAAAATTAAGTCCATTATCTGATAACCCCTTTTCTTAAAATTATTAGATAACAAGTTTCTTAGATATCAGCAATCAACAACTCCAGAGCAAGCTCTGGTTTTATTTTTCCAGTTTTAATGCTCAAGTCTATCTGAAAAAGCTTAACATAGATTTTCTCTAGTTCTTGTTTGGTAAACTTCTTTGACAACCACAAGCTTTTCCTAACTACGAAAGGATGCATTGGCTTTAGGAAAAGAGTCATCTCCTCCAGGGACTTACCTTCAGAATCTTTTACTAATAAAAGATTACGGAACTGATAAATTATCATTGATAAAAGATAAAGAGGGGAATCGCCTTTTTCCAAATGGCTATAAAGCAAAGTTAGAGCAATCTTTTTATTCTTAGTGGCGATAGCGTCAATGGTTTTAAAAATGGCTGTCTCAATTTTTGGCCTGACTAACAACTCTACATCTTTTTTTTCAATGATTTCGCTTTTTCCTTTATAAGCAACAAGTTTTTTAATTTCTGTTGAAAGTCGCCACAAATCACTGCCTGTTGAATTTACTAAAAAAGTTAGGGTTGAAACGCTAATTTTTCCCCCTTGACTAATTATTTCTTCTTTTGTCCAATTTTTTAATTCTGCAAGTTTTAAAAAATCAAATTTATAAATCTTTCCTTGTTTTTTAAAAAACCTTAACAAATTATTAGTTAAAAAATCACCCTCTCTCTCCCAAAAAATAAAAAGATTGTCTTTCTCTTTATTTTTAATTAAGCTTTCGCCTTGTTCCAAAAATTTAGTCCTAAATTCTAAATCAGAAAAAGCTCCCCTTAAAATAGTGACTATTGGTTCTTTAAACATTGGGCTTTGTCTTAGCTCGTCTCTGAATCTCTGAAAAGAAAATTTACCAGAATCTAGAATGCCTGGAGATAATTTAAACTGAATTCTTCCCTGATGTTCTTGGACGATTTTCTTAAGTTTTTTCCGTGCCCGAAAATCGTCTTGACCATAAATTAAAATAAACATACTAAGTAAGGAAGGAAAAATCCCTTCTCAGGGGGCTTTTCCTTAATCATCTTTATTTTTAATAGATATGATTATCGCGATTTTTTAAGCAAAACCTCTTTGACTTTATTCACTATCTCTTCGGGAGTAAAATGGGCTTTCACTAAAAAATCAACTGCTCCGAGTTTTAAGCCTTTTTCTATCTCATCTCTTTGCCCAAGATTAGACAAGATAAGGACAGGGATAGAGCTGGTAATCGGATCCTCTTTTATCTTCTCCAAAACCTCAAAGCCGTCAATCCCTGGGAGAATTAAATCAAGTAGAATTAAATCTGGCTTCTCCTCCTGGAGCTTCCTAAGACCATCCTCTCCATCAACCGCCTCTTTTATCTTAAAACCATCGCTAACAAGTTTGCGAGAAATTAATTCTCGTAAGAACTTGTCATCCTCTATAATAAAAATACTTTCTTCCATAATTTTACTTTTAATAATACTCACTTAATTGCTCTCTCCTATCTCAGCGATTACTTTTTTAACCACTTCTTGAGGGTCAAACTCCGTTTTAATCAACCAGTCTCTTACTCCTAACTGCCTTACTCTGTCTAACTCTACTGGTTGGCCAGAATTAGAAATAACAATTACTGGAATATCTTTTATTGAATCATCTTCTTGCTTTTTTTCCAAGAACTCAAAACCATCCATCTTGGGCATTATTAAGTCAAGTAAAACTAAATCAGGGGAAACCTCTTTAAGAGATTCAAAACCAGTTTGACCGTCTATTGCGACAATAACCTCATAGCCCAATCCAGAAAGCTTATTTTTTAAAAGATCCAAAAGAATCTTTTCATCTTCAACTATTAAAATCTTCTTTACCATATTATCTCATTTTACTCTACTAATACGAATGATGTCAAATTGCTTAATTGCTTAATTAATTATACCACCTATCCAATTATAGGCAAAGAGAAGAAAAAAGTTGTCCCTTTATTTTGAACAGACTCAAACCAAACCTTCCCTCCGTGAGCTTTAATAATGTTTTTAGTAATAAAAAGGCCCAAGCCAGTCCCTTCTGTTTCCTTTTTCACTGCGTTATTTCCTCTAAAAAATTTAACAAATATATGATCCTGTTGATCTTTAGAAATACCAATCCCCGTGTCTTGAACAGAAAATTCTAACCAACGATCCTTTCTCTCACAAGAAAGCGTGACCACACTGTTTGGGTTACTATAATAGATTGCGTTTTCTATAAGATTTTTTACAGCTAAAAATAACTTTTCTATATCCGCTTTTACAATCTTAGGCCCTTTAGTTTCCTTTATCTTTAATTCAATCTTTTTCTCTTTAGCTACGGATTCTAAAGAGACAACAACGCCTTTTATTAATTCCTTGAAATCTACGACCTTCGGCTGATAAATAATCCTCCCCTCTTCAATTCTTGCCACATTAAGCAAGTCGTTAATAAGATGAATCATTCTTTCATTAGTCTGGTTTGTCTTTAGAAGAATCTCTTTTTGCTCTGAGTTAAGAGAACCCAAGTCCCCTTCAATCATCATAGATAAAGACCATTTAATAATTGACAAAGGGGTTCTTAGTTGATGAGCGGCGATTGAAACGAATTCGCTTTTCATTTTTTCTATTCTTTTTTCTCGAGTAATATCATGGAGAATCACTAAATTCCCGCTCTTCTTTTTATCTTTTAACATAGAAACATTAAAAGCCTCCAAAACAAGTCCTTTATTAACAATTAACTCTTCCCTGCGACCCTCTCCAACAATTATTCCTAATGATTTCGTTAACGGCCTTAACTCTTCTAACTCAGACAATTCTTTGACGGTCATTCCTATTAAATCTTTACCTTTGATTTTAAAAAACTCTTCTGCTCGAGGATTAATTAAAGAAATTTTATTATCATTATCAAAAACTAATAATCCGTCAGTAAGATTAGTAATGATGGCTTGAGTTTTTCTCTCCCCCTCTTCAATTCTTGATTTAGCGATATTCGTGTCTTCTAAAATATTTAAAAGAGCTATCCGCGAGTCTTCTAGCTCCTTATTCCTCTTCTCTAATTCTTGAGTCCTTGTTTTTATTTTTTCTTCTAGCTTTTGGTAAGACTTTTTAATTTTCGCAAGCTCTGCGTCCTCACCAATCTCTCTAAGCTCTTTTTCTTTAATCATATAATCTTTAATCTACCCTCCTCTTAGAATAGGGCAAAGTTATTTCTAATAGGATCTTATCCTTTATGGCTCTTTATTATATCATACTGTCAAAAATCTCCTAATTTAACCTCCTCTCCCTCTGGCAATCGTTTTATCAAACTATAAAAACCTAAATCCTGAAAAATCCTTATAAGCTCATCTTTATTTAACTTCTTTCTGTGACATTCTTCTAAATTGAAATCAATGGGTGTATTAAGATTAATTTCTGCTAATTTTTTAGAAAGAAACGCCTGCTCCTTGCCTTGCTTAAGCTTCTCTTGAACACGGTCGGCAACCAAAGGGGCATTATGGTTTTTAATCGCTGTATAAAGATCTTCTAATGTCCTATATTCTTTCAGTAATTGAATGGTTGTTTTCTCTCCTATACCGAGAACACCTGGAATATTGTCTGAAGGATCTCCTCTTAATGCTCTAAAATCAATTAACTGCTCAGGGCTTAATCCATTATACCTTTCTACCACTAAATCCTTGTCATAAATAATAGTATCTTTGAGGCCTTTTCTTAGAGTATAAACTTTTGTTTGGGCATTAACCAAAGAGAGAGCGTCAAGGTCGCCAGTAATAATAACTATCTCTATCTTCGGATAAACTTGTTGCTGCTGAGCTCTTCTGGCAATGGTGCCGATAATATCGTCTGCCTCAAAGCCCTGTTTTTCAAAAACAGGCACTCCGAAAACTTGAAGAACATTTTTAATTATTGGAAGCTGGCTATAAAGCTCATTCGGTGCTTTCTTTCTTTTAGCCTTATACTTGTGATAAATCTTGTCTCTAAAAGTCGGGCCTGGCAGATCAAACGCAGCGGTAATGAAATCTGGAGACAAGTCCTTTAATGCTTTTAAAAAAACTAATAAAAAACCATAAACCGCATTAACCGGCTCTCTTCTCGGTGAAGACATTGGAGGAAGAGCATGAAACGCCCTATGAATTAAGGCGTTTCCATCAACAACCACCAACTTTTTTTTATTTCTAATCATATTATTTTCTTTTAATCACCCTAAGGTAATTTCTCTTGTCTTTTCGTCAATAAAATTAAATTTTAGAGTTACTATTTCTTTAGATAAGATCTTCTTAACCTTCTCTACCCATTCAATAATAACAATATTTTCGGGATTAGAAATTATTTCACTAAATCCCAAGTCTAAAAGTTCCCTTGGCTCTTGTATTCTATAGCAGTCAATGTGAAAAAGAGTTTTAAATCTAGTGCTTTGAATTTTAAATTTTTTGAGAATCACAAAAGTCGGACTAAGAATCTTTTCTTTTATATCTAGTCCTTTGGCAAAACCCTGGACAAAGGTGGTCTTGCCTCCTCCTAAATCTCCTTCTAGCCCAACGATAAGAGCGCCTTTGTCTACTTGAGTAAAAACCAAAAATTCTTGAGCTAATTTTTTAGCAAAAGTTTTAGTTTCCATAGAAGATTTAGTCCTTATCTGCTTCATTGATCCATTGTTCCATTGTTTCATTGTTTCACCGCTTAATTTAATTAAATTCCATTGACTTCTAAGACAATAAAAGCTAGGTTGAAAAATATGGAAGGATTGTTTCAGGCAAAAAAACTTATTGACTCTGCACAGAATGTTTTCATCCTAACTTCTGAGAATCCAGGAATTGACAGTTTGGGCGTTGCTCTTTCTCTCTCTTATATTCTAAACAATCTTGGCAAAAATGTAAATTTTTTTCCGGAAAAAATTCCTAAAGAATACTCTTTTTTATCCTCACCAAAAACTATCTCTGAGAAATTTGTCATCTCTATCAAAGATAAAGAAATTTCTGAACTCTATTATGAAAAAGAGAATCAAACATTAAATATTTTTCTCAGTTCAAAAAACGGTAAAATTAGAAAAGAGGACATTAATCTTACTGCTCCGTTAAAGCAAAGTCCTATAAATCATCAAGAAACAGATCTTTTAATTACCATTGGGATAGAAAACCTGGAGCAACTAGGCGATTTCTATGAAAAAAACTTTAAGCTTTTTTATCATGCTCCGATTTTAAATATTGACAACAAGCTTTTAAATAATAAATTTGGAAATATCAATTTAATCTTTGAAGATTTACCAATTGCTGTTATCTTCTCCAAACTAACCAATGGCCCCAACAGAAAATTTGACGAAAAAACTAAGGCATTACTTTTTGCTGGCATAGTAGAATTCTTTCAAAAGAAAAAGATTAATCAAGAGGCTCTGGAAACTATATTTGAACTGAATAAAAAAAATCTAGACCATCAAAAAATAACAAGATTTTTAAATGGAGGAGAAAATTCTAGTCAAACAAAGCTTCTGGGAATAGCTCTAAGAAGAATAAAACCTCTTGGAGAGAATAAATTTCCAACAATTATCTTAACAAAAGAAGATTTTAAAAATTCCGCTAGTATGCCAAAAGACTTATCTTTCGTCTTAGAACAATTAATAAATAAATTCTTTTATTTTCCCTCTCTTCTCCTTCTATGGGAAAGTTATTCTGACGAAACGATAAAAGGATTTTTTCATTCTTCAAATAGAAAAACGCTTAAAAAAATCTTAGACTGTTTTGAGGGAAAAATCAAGGGGAAAGGAATCTTGTTTTCAATGAAAGAGAGGAGTATTGTTAAGGCAGAGAAAGAAATGGCCAGAATAATCTAAAAATTTTAAAACTTATGGCTAAAATTATTGACAAAATAGAAATCTCTCAAAAAAAAGCGTCTTTGATTAAAAAAAACATAACTGATATTAGCTCTCTTAAAAAAGAAATTGAAAAAAACCTAGACAGAGAAACGACAGAGTTAATAGGGTCAATTATGTTAGGAGGGATATATCTCTCTGCCTCAGATATTCACCTTGAGCCAAAAGAAAAAGAGACAAGAATGAGGATACGCACTGATGGAATGCTCCATGATGTTCTATTTTTTTCTCCCGAGAAATATCGCCTTCTCTTGTCACGAATCAAACTCTTGTCTGGAATGAAGCTAAATATCTACAACAAGCCACAGGATGGAAGTTTTGGTATTGCCTTAATTCCAGACTCTATTGAAGACTCTAAAGAAAAAATGGAGACAGAAGAAAGCCCTCTTGAGACAGAAGAAGAGAAAGAAGAAGAGACAGAAGAAGAGAAAGAAGAAAAAGAAGAAGACAGCCAGACAATTGAGATTAGGGTCTCTGTCCTGCCAGCAGATTTCGGAGAATCAGTAGTAATGAGAATATTGAATCCAAAAAATTTAAAAAGTATTGAGCAACTAGGGATAAGAAAAGATCTTTTAGCGATTTTTAAAAAGGAGATTGGAAAACCAAATGGAATGATAGTGGTGACTGGGCCAACTGGCTCAGGGAAAACAACTACTCTCTACGCTTTTTTAAAACATATTCAAAAACCAGAGATTAAGATCATCACTGTTGAAGACCCTATAGAATATCGCCTTGAAGGCATCTCTCAAACAGAGATTGATGCTAAGAGAGGCTATAGTTTTGCTAATGGACTTCGTTCTATCGTTAGACAAGACCCTGATGTTATTTTAGTGGGAGAGGTGAGAGACTTAGAGACAGCAGAAATATCTCTTCAAGCAGCTCTCACTGGACATCTAGTTTTTTCCACCCTGCATACCAATGACGCTGCCGGAACTATTCCTCGATTAATTTCTCTTGGCGCTGAACCAATTAATATGGGGCCAGCGATAAATATGGTTATCGCCCAACGATTAGTAAGAGAAGTTTGCAAAAAATGTGCTACCCTGAGGACTGCTTCTTTAGAAGAGGTTAAAATAATAAGAGATGGACTGAAAGATCTTCCTGAGGAGATTCTCTCTGCTTCCGCTACTCAGGGAAAAATTAAAATCCCTGAGATTAAGGGTTGCAAACATTGCAACTTTACCGGATATAGGGGAAGAATAGGAATTTTTGAAATATTTTTAATAGATGATGAAGCCGAATCCCTTATCTTAAAAAGACCGGCTATTTCAGAAATTAAAAAATTAATTTCTGAAAGAGAAATGTTTTTTATGCGTCAAGATGGCTTAATCAAGATGCTTCAGGGCGTAACAACTCTCAAAGAGGTTGAAAGAGTTACTAGCGGATAAGAGATAAAAAAAGCCTATTGATTCTTTTTATCATATCTCACCAAAAAACCCTGACTGGAATATTTTTGCAACCACAAAAACCGAAATTTTCCCGAGGAATAACCCAGCGTTACCCTCACGCTTAATTAGCGTCGTTTTTAAAACGCAAATTAAGCGTAAGGACAAGCCATGATACCCGAGCTAAGGAAAATCCCTATCAGTCAGGGTTGCCGTTATTATACTAAATAACAAAATGATTGTCAAGTCCAACAAAACATCTCTTGCGTCTCCAGCCCCCCACCACCAAGAAGGAGAGCCTTCTTTTAAGGAAGAAAAAACTCTTGACCATGCCTTGAGGCCTAGGGAGTGGGACGATTTTATTGGTCAAGAAAAAATAAAAAGAAATCTTCAGATAATGCTTCAGGCCGCCAGTGGACGAAAAGAAGCAGTTGACCATCTCCTCTTTTGCGGTGGACCAGGTGTTGGCAAAACAACACTCTCTTATCTTGTCGCTCAAACAACAGGAGGGAACATAAGAGTCAGCTCAGGCCCTTCTATTCAAAGGCCAGGCGATTTAGCAGCCCTCTTAACATCTCTCTCTGAAAGAGATGTCTTCTTTATAGATGAGATACATAGATTAAACAAAGTTTGCGAAGAGATAATCTATCCAGCAATGGAAGACTTTCAACTCAATATTATTACTGGCACAGGCCCAATGGCGAGAACTTTAAAAATAGAACTTCCTCCTTTTACTTTAATCGGTGCTACGACAAGGACTGGCTTAATTTCTTCGCCTTTAAGAAGTCGTTTCGGAGCCACTTTCCAAGTTGATTTCTATAAGCCGAAAGATATTCAACAAATTATTAAAAAATCGGCCAAAACCTTAGAAACAGAGATAGACGATTCGGCTGTCAAGCTTATTGGCCAAATTTCTAGAGCCACTCCCCGAGTGGCTAACCGTCTCTTAAAGCGAATCAGAGATTTTGCCCAAGTAGAAGGCCGAGGAGTGATTGATAAAAAAATTACTCAACTAGGAATGAAAGAAATGGAAATAGACGAGCTAGGGCTTGAACCTAGAGACAGGAATCTTTTAAAAATTATTATTGAAAGATTTCAGGGTGGACCGGTCGGGCTTCAATCTTTGGCCGCTACCGCCTCTGAAGAACAAGACAATATCTTAGAAGTCTATGAGCCCTACCTTCTGCAACTTGGCTTAATTGTCCGAACCCCCAAAGGCCGTGCCGCCACCCAAAAAGCCTATAAACACCTAAACAAAAAATCAAGTTGCATAATCTGAGCCTGGTTTTTGGAAGTATAAATAAAAAGTTGTTTGAAAATAAAAAAAGATAAGTTAAAATAAATTCAATAACTGATAAGAATAATCTATTAAAATTATGAGCGGACATTCTCACTGGGCAACGATAAAACATAAAAAAGGAGCAGCAGATAAAAAACGGGGACAACTTTTTTCTAAGATTTCCCAAATAGTTTCAATCGCCGCAAAGAAAGGAGGCGATCCAAATATGAACTCTGAGCTACGAATGGCAATAGAGCAAGCCAAGAAAGCCAATATGCCACAGATAAACATTGAAAAAGCAATTAAAAGAGGAACTGGCGAAATAGAGGGGGAATCTTTAGAAGAGTTCTGCTTTGAAGCCTACGGCCCCTCTAAGAGTGCCTTAATTATAATCGGCATTACTAATAATAGAAACCGCTCCTTAAATGAAATCAAGCAAATCCTTAACCAGAATAACGCCAAGTTTGCTGAAAGCGGCTCTGTAAGGTGGCAATTTGAAAATATGGGAGTAATAATTATAAATCCAGACGGAGAAGAAAAAGAAAAAATAGAAATGATCGCCATTGAATCCGGAATCGAGGATATAAAATGGAAAAGACAATTTTTAGAAATCTATACTAAGCCCGAAAGATTAGAACAGGTTAAAAAAGAGATAGGATCGAAAAATTTGAAGATAGAATCAGCAACAATGGGCTGGGTGGCGAGAAAAGAAATAATCTTAGAAAAAAAAGAGGAGGTTGTTATGGAAAAATTATTTTTTGACCTAGATAATAATGACGATGTCCATGAAATATACTCAAATGTAAATCTTTAAAATTGTTTCATTTTCTTATTATTTAATTATTTAATTGCCAATATGATTATTTTAGGCATTGACCCCGGAACCGCTAATACGGGATATGGTTTAATTGAAAAATCTCAAGAAGGGATTAAGTTTTTGGCTTGCGGTTGCATTAAAACCTTTCCTGACCGGTCTCCTCAAGACCGTTTAAATGAAATTTTCAATGAGCTTAATAAATTAATAAAAAAATACAAACCAGATATTCTATCAGTAGAAAAACTGTTCTTTTTTAAAAATGTTAAAACAGCTATTCCTGTAAGTCAAGCCAAGGGGATTATTCTCTTGGTCGCAGCTAAGAAAAAAATTCCTATCTATGAATTTACTCCTTTAGAAGTTAAGATGATAATCACTGGTTATGGAAGAGCTCAAAAAAAACAAGTACAAGAAGTAATAAAAAGACTCCTTGACCTAGAGAAGGCTCCCTCCCCAGACGATGCGGCAGACGCTCTAGGGGTAGCAATATCCTGCGCTTATTTTTTAGAAAATGAAAAACGATATAAAGTAGGAAAAAATGAGAAAAAAACTTGACAAAGATTTTTAGATGCATATAATAAGCAATATAAAAAAGGTCGCTCATAATATTATTAAAAATAAAATTATTTAATATGGAATACGAAAATAACGATTCAGAAACTTTTGTGAACGAGGTAGAAGGAGATGAGTCAGGAACAGAGGTAGAAGAAGATAAAGTAGACTCAGACAATAATAGCACAGACGACAATGATAGCGATACAGAGAAAAGTAGTGACAACAACGACGACGACGACGACGATGATGATAGCGACGACGACGACGATGATGATAGCGACAAATAACCTTAACTCCAAGCTGAAAACCCTCTCTGGCGCTTAGTCGAGAGGGTTTTCCTTGTAAAGAGCAAACTACTTCCTACTTTAATAAGGGAGGATATTAGACCTTGGTTATGAAAAATTATTATCGTAAAACTTACGGACGAAAAAAGAAACCTAAACGATTTTTTAAAATTTTAGGAACCTTATTCTTGTCTTTTGTCTTAATAGTTGGACTTATCGGCCTAATCATTTTTGTTTATTACGCTAGGGATCTCCCTCGACCAGAAGTTTTTCTTGAAAGACACCAAGCAATGCCCACTAGAATATATGATCGGACAGGAAAAACACTCCTTCGAACCATCTATGGAGAAGAAAGAAGAAGACTAGTGAGCTTAGCCGACGTCCCCGACCATGTTGTCAAAGCTGTTTTAGCGACTGAAGACGCTAATTTTTTTCAACACCAAGGGATAGACCCAAGAGGAATCGTTCGGGCAATTTTCGTTAATCTTCGACTTAGAAGAGCGGCTCAAGGCGCTTCAACCATCAGCCAACAGCTTATCCGCTCAACTTTTTTAACCTTAGAAAGAACTGTTGAGAGAAAACTTCGAGAAATCATCCTTACTCTAGAATTAGAAAGACGCTACTCAAAAGAACAAATTTTAGAATGGTATTTAAATCAAATTCCTTTAGGAATTAACATCTATGGAGTAGGCGAAGCGAGCCGATCTTTTTTTGATAAACCAATAAATGAAGTTACTCTGGCTGAAGGAGCAATTCTGGCTGCCCTCATTCAAGCCCCAAGCCGTCTCTACCCCCACGGTCCTAATCGAGAGGCTTTATTAAAAAGAAAAAACCATGTTTTGAGAAGAATGGTAAAAGAAGATTTTATCTCTGAAGAGACTGCTCAAGCAGGAAAGGAAGAAGAAATTAAATTTGCTCCCCCTGTTTTTGGTTTAGGAAAAGCCCCACACTTTACCCTTTATGTAGAAAATTACCTTTTCCAAAGGTTTGGAGCAAATTTTTTAAGAGAACACGGCTTAAGAGTTTACACTACCCTTGACTTAAATCTTCAACAAAACGCAGAAAGAATAGTTAAAGAGGGTGTGGAGAGAAATAAAAAACGCAACGCTTTTAATGCTTCCTTAGTTGCTATTGACCCTGTTAGAGGGGAAATTCTGGCTATGGTTGGCTCAAAAGATTATTTTAGTCCAGCTCTGCCAGTCGGATGTTCTCCTGGCTTCAACTGTAAATTTGAACCCCAGGTCAATATTGCTGTCTTTGGGAAAGGGCAACAACCTGGCTCAGCCTTTAAGCCTCTTGTCTATGCTGCTGCTTTTGAAAAAAATTATAGTTCAGACAGTATTTTTATTGATGAAAAAACTAATTTCGGCAAATGGGGCGGCAAATATTATATCCCAACAAATTTTGACGGTCGCTTCAGGGGACCAGTCACTCTTAAGCAAAGCTTAGCCCAGTCACTGAACATCCCTTCGGTAAAAGTTATGCTCGCCGCTGGTATTGAAAAAAGCATAAAAACCGCCAGGGCTTTAGGAATTACCACTATTGGACAAGACCCTTCTCTCTATGGGCCAGCCTTGGCCCTAGGGGCGACAGAAGTAAAGCTCTTAGATATGGTTTCTGCTTATGGTGTTTTCGCCGCCAATGGTTTAAGAGTTTCTCCAACAGCGATATTAAGAATTAAAGACCAAAATGGAAACATTATCGAAGAGCACCGGGCAACCCAAAGGCGAGTTTTAAGCGAAGATACTGCTCAACAAATTAATGACATCCTTGCCGACAATGATGCTCGAGCCCCGATGTTCGGACCAAATTCACAACTCCATTTTCCTAACCACTGGGTAGCCTCTAAAACAGGTACCACCGACGGTTTTCGGGATGCCTGGACTGTTGGCTATACCCCATCAATAGTTGCTGGAGTTTGGGTAGGCAATAATGACAATAGTCCTACCGCTAAAAAACCAGGAGTGGTTTTGGCCGCGCCAATCTGGCGCCAATTTATGCTCATTGCTCTTAATAGTGGTTTTTAAGCTTTTAATCTGTGCACAAGATAAATCTCGCCTAATAATCAAAAACTACTCTATCCAATGCTTTTTTATCCTTTCTTTTGCCTTTTTTTCCTCTAAGTCTAAAAGATAAATCTCACTTAAGGTCTTAAAAAGCGATATTCTTGTTTCCGTGTCCATCGCTGATAATTGGGAGAGCAAAAAATCCTTATCTGCCTGCTCAATATTGGCCTCTTTAATAGATTTAGCCAGACCAGCATTATTGATTAAATGATTAGTCATATTGTTTGATTATTCTTTTTGTTTTTCTTTGTTCTGGCTGGCTTTGCTTCGTAGGCTTCCCTTAACAGATCCGCAAGTTCAATGAGAAACTTTATCAATCCAAACCCCTTTCTTCCTTCATAGATCACCTCTCTCGCCTCCATTTCTTTTATAACAGGCTCTAAATGTTCTGTAGGAACATTGTGCTTCTTTAAAAATTTGATTATCCTTCCCTCGTCTTTCTCCAAAAAACCTTCCAACTCCTCAAGCATCCCTCCCTCTTCAACTAAGCCCTTTATAAACTCTTGCTCAGAGCTTCCTCTCCACGCTTCTTTGTTCTCGATCTTTCCTTCATCTCCTCTTAGGCCTCCTTTTATTTTTTTTCTGTCTCTAGTTTCTCTTCTTGTCCTCTTCTCTTGAAACTCTTTAATTAACCTTTGTCTTGCTTTTTGATAAACGAATTCAACCCCGCTTACCGCATTTTCCGGAGAGCAGGCAATTTTTTTAACCTGTTTACGCAAGGCTTCCTTGGTTTTAGCTGCGCATACCTCCTCCCATCTTTGTCCTATTCTTGCTCTAACCTCCTCGTCTATTCTCCTTATTTCATCTCTTCCTTTTGTTTCCAAAAACTGAGTTGCGTCTTCTGGCTTCTTAAAACTACCAACGACATCTCCTTCCTTGTTTTTAATAATTATCTTCTTTCTCAAAAATCCCTTTCTCTCCCTCTTATAACCTAGTAGCTCTAAGTGCCTTTCTTCCGGTGTTCCTTTTTCAAACGCAAATCTCTGCTCCTCGCTTAAATACTGTTTCCATTTCTCATCACATTCTTTCTCAATATAATCTTCTTTTGTTGTTCCTCGAGGCTGCTTTAACGACATCCTCGCTCCCTGAAGTCCAAATTTTTTGGCATTTTCCTCTAAATCATCTTTGGAAAGTTTTTGAGCTATCTCTTGAGTTGCTTGGAATAATGCTTCCAACTCTTCCTCTTTAGCCGCTCCCCCTACCTCCATTTCCTCCTTTGACATCTTTTTTAACTCCTCTTCTACCCCATCTGCCCTATAGCTTAACCTATTTAATATTAGAAACTGGCTATCTATAGGAATCTTCTCTTTTTGCAAATCATACAAGAGCATATCTATATTTTTAATCTCATCACGCTGCCCTTCATATTGTTGGTCTGCTTTTAACTCCTCAAATCCGCCTTGTTCTTTGAATAATTCTAGTTTAGCCGGCATATCTAATTTATTTACATCTTCGCCCTTCTCGTCTTTTATTCTCGATCTATTCTTCTCAGCCCAAACATTGACAAATTTTTCCCTAGCTTCGTCGGCTTCCCTTAAAAGATGTTGGTTAATATTTTCTTTTAAGTCCTCACTAAATTCTATCTCTTCAGCGTATTTTTCAAAGAAACTAATATCTCTATCCTCTCTCAATCCGTCAAAAGTTGCCTCTCCCCCTTGCTGCCCTTTCTCTGGGCTTGACCCTGGTTCTGATTCTGATCCTGGTTGTGATTCTCTTGGTTTACTCATATTTATTAATATTAATAATTATCTAATCCGACCTTTTAAGAACTTTAAACAAATCTTCTGCTAATTTCGATATCAACAAGTCCTTTTTCTCGACCATATTTTAATTTTGAAATCTTTTTGATGGCTTCTATCTGTTCCACTCTCCCTTTCTTAGGCATAATAGTTTGAGAACAAAAAGAGCTTGAAACTTTATTATTAATCAACATTTTAACTACTAAATTAAAATTGTCCAGATTAACAAGGTCAAATCTTGAAAACTCTGGTTGGAACTGTTTTTCTATAAACTCTGCGTCGTCGGCTCCGATTCTAAATGCTCCAAGGGTTCCGACATTGCCAAAAACCGCGTCCCTGATCTCTTCTTCTAATTGAGGAATATATTGATGGGCTAAAATTAAATTCAACCTATATTTTCTCGCCTCAGAAAGAATCGTCGCAATACTATCAGTCGTAAAATTCTGAAACTCATCAATATAAAGATAAAAATCCTCTCTTTCCTCTTCTAATGTCTTAGCTCTTTTCATCGCCGCCATCTGAAGTTTAGAGACCAAAATCAGACCCAGGAGAGAGCTGTTAACCTCTCCAGTTAAGCCTTTAGAGAGATTAGCTAAGAATATCATCTTTTTATTCATTATCTTTTCCAAGTTAAAACCAGAACGGGATTGACCAATAATATTCCTCATCATTTCATTCTCAATAAAGCGACCGACTTTTGAAACGACATAACCAAGCATATCTGATTTAGTAGCTCCGGTTGTCTGTTTCCACTCTTTTAACCAAAAACTCCTGACTATTGGGTCGCTCACTCTGGCTAATTTTTTCTGCATAAAACTTTCATCAGTAAACATCCGAGGAATTTCAACTAACGTCCCCGGATTATTTTTGTCAGCCATCAGGGCTAGCATAGCATTTCGCATATAATGCTCAAACATTGGACCAATTATCTCTGGTGGAAAAAGCTTATGGAAAATAGCAATCATCTCTTGAACAGCAAAATCCTTTTGTTCCGGCGAATCATACTCAAGCATATTTAAACCAATCGGTCTTCCCATATCAGAGGGCTCAAAAAGAACGACATCCATTAACCTCTCTTTGGGAATGTTGGCTAGAGTAGCTTCAATCAACTCACCGTGCGGGTCTATTACTGCCAAGCCCTCGCCCCCTTCAATATCTTGACGAATCATTTCCTGTAATAAGCTACTCTTACCAGTACCTGTTTGCCCAATAAGATAAAAATGCCGCCGCCTGTCTTCTCTTGAAGCAAAATAAACTTTATTCTCTTCTCCTCTGAAAGTGACCTTGCCAATTAGATTTGAACCTTCTTTCGGTAATTCAGTCGGTGGAGCAGCTGTTCCGGTCTTAGCCGCTTTAATGTAGGGGGTTTCAATATAATGAGTCGGAAAATGATAAATACCAGTTAATTCTTCAATATTTAAAATATTTGACTGGTCTGGAATAAAGTTCCTAAAACTAAAATCATAAATAAGTTTTTTGAGTCGTTTCTTTTTTAATTCTACGGCTCTAAAACTATTCGTTGCGTAAACAGAAAATTGATTAAAAACTCCTTGGAGATGGACTAAAATTTCCTCCGCCTTTTCTTGATTTTTAGCCGCCGCCATTAGTCTTATATTCACTTCAAAGGCCTGTTTCTGAATCTTGTCCTGAATACTTTGAAGAGTCCTTTCGTCCACTGTCGGCTTCTCTTTAGTTAAATTTTCAGACTTTTCCCTTTCTTTTTGAGCCATGAAAATACTGCCAATTTCCGTTAATAAATCAGCAAACCAATGTTTAGTGGCTTCAGAAATTGCCTCTTTAGATGACTTTCCTTCTCTAATCTTTGACAAAACCTTCTCTCCTGTCCCTTTCCATTTTCTTTGAGACAAGGGTCTAATAATGAGTTGAATCGCCGCTCCCTCATCCGGTGAAATCTTACTTAAACTATTTGTAATCATGGCTAAAGGATCTTTTTCTAAATTTTTATAAGTGCTAAGCGGGAAAAAAGGAGAATCAGTTAATTTCAAGTAAGAACCGACTGCGACACCAGCTGGCTCAAAAATGGTATAATCCTGCGGTATTTTTTCCACTAAGGCACGCGGATAAACTCCTTGAACATGCTTCTCAAGAGCTGATTCTAAAGAAACAGGAACTGCAACATAAAATGAGATATCCTTGCCCCCTGTCTGAGAAGCTATCTCAAAAGCCACTCGCGGAGAACCGTAAATAAACCGTTTAAAAAATCCCGGATTTTTTAAAGTTAAAAAAGCACTAAAAATTTGTTCCATTTGTCCAATTAAAGCCTTTTCTCCCTCCTCTACCATATTCTCTTTCTTAAACTCATATTTGGGCATTGTCACTAAAAAAAGAGTCATCTTAAAGCTCTCTAAAAGTCGCCCCCTACTTTTTGTTCTTAAACAGAAAAATAATAGAACAGCTAGGGCTAATAATCCTGAAATAAAAATAATTAAATAGAGCATTTTATTCCTTCTTTTTATAAGACCCTTTCTTGATTAAAATGTCGTGAAAAATATCTAAAGTATAGGGGTCATTCATTGCTTTAGCCGTAGCAACAGCGAAAGAGAGACCTTTTTCTTGAGTTAAAGATAAAAGTTTTTTTAATTTACCTTTTGGGTCAAGTCCTTTAATTTGTTGTGCTTTTTCCTTGATGTCATTTTGGGTTTGCGGGCCTGCCTTAAGCATCTCCACTTCTTGCTCCAGATCCCCCTTGGCCATCGTCTCGCTAGAGAAAGCACTTTCTTGGTTCTCTTTTGTCTCTTCTCTTTTTTCCAAATCAAACTCTTCGATTAATCTTTTCTTGATCTCCTCTATTTTAGTTATCCTATATTTTCTTTTTTCTGGAATTTTTTCCATTTTTTTTAAAAAAGCTAAAAATAATTAACTCGCCCTTACTGGCATAATAACATAGAGATAACTAATATCATCCACCGGCTTTAAGACCCCTGGTCCATCTTGGCCATTCAATTCAAAAATTAACTCACTAGTCTTTATTTGGCTCAAACCATCTACTAAAAATTTATAATTAAAATTCACCACTACTTCCTCTCCTTCTATCTTAGCAGGAAGAAGAGACTGGCTCTCGCCTAAATCCACGCTCTGAGAAGATATGGCAATCGTCTCTTTTTTACAATTTACTGCTACCTTTATCTCATTTGTCCGTCCACTAAATAGGCTAGCGCTTTTGACTTGGCTTAAGAAAGCGTCTTTTGAGACAATAATTTGAGTTTTAAACTTTTTAGGAATAACTTCCTCATAATTCGGATATTCACCCTCAATTAATCTAGAGACGAGGCGGACATGAGGATTATTAGTCTCTGGAAAACGACTCTCAGCCATTATTTGATTAGAAGAAATTCGGATAGTCATCTTTTCCCCTCCCTCAGAGAAGATGTTGATTAGCTCTCGAGCGGCATTTTTAGGAAGAATCAATGACTGAGAAGAGGCTAGATTATTAGTCTTAACCGAACTGTCAAGAAAAATATTTTTTTCAGCTAATCGAAAACTATCTGTACTAACAATTTTAATAATATTTTTCTGAAAAGAAAGATATACCCCTGAAAGCTCTGGTCTTACTTGAGTCAGGGCGCAGAAATCTATCACTTGAGCCATTCCTTGAGAAAAAAGTTTAGCATCAATATCAAGAGATGTTTCTGAAATTGTTTCAGGAATAATCGGAAAATCGTCAGCTTCTAAACCTTTTATCTGAGTTTTATAACTTTCTCCTTTAAGAAACAAGGTTTTATCTTTTGTCTCTATAGTTATTTTTTCTTCGCGCAAAAGAGAGATAAAGCTTGAAAGAGTTTTAACTGGAATAGTTATCTTTCCCTTTTCCTCAACCTTCGCCAAACCCCAATAGCTTATTCCTAATTCAAGGTCAGTAGTTGAAAGTTTAAGAAAATTTTCTTCAGCGCTTATTAAAACATTATTTAAAATAGGCAGTGTTAAGTTTTTACCAATAATTTTTTCAACGATATTTAAACCCTTAATTAATTTTTCTTTTAAAATAGTAATTTTCATAAATCTTTATAACTATTAATTAATAAATTATTTATTTATTGTTATTATTAGTGATTGCTTATAATCTTTGTTTTTCCTTATTTTCCTTACCCACTAAGGCGTTGTCTTGTGGAAAAAGAGTTGATAGAGAAAGGAAGTAGGTGTTAAAAAATTTCTTATTACCAGGGGATAACTTTGAAAGATTTTTAAAAAATATTTTTTCTTTGATTTATCCTAACTTTTTCCCATATTTATCAACAGTTTTTCCACATCACTTATTTTCTTTTTTATTTTCTTTTTTTTATCAATATAAACAGGAATAAGGACAAAGGACAAGAATAAGGACAAGAATAAGGACAAGAATAAGGACAAGAATAAGGACAAGAATAAGGACAAGAATAAGGACA
>CAZYBZ010000008.1:0-528 GCA_964646075.1 uncultured Candidatus Saccharibacteria bacterium
TTCTTTGTAAAAAACCGCAATTCCTTTCATCTTTCTTAATATAGCACAAAAAACCCTCTCTTCCATGTCGGTTATCACTTCGTGATGAAGATTAGATGATGAAATATTCTTGACTAATGGGTTGATATATGGGAAACTATGAATTAGGAGATCGTTAACAAAAAAATAGAGAGGAGGAGGGAAGGAAGAGATGAAAATCGGAATCGATTTAGACGGAACAATCACGAAATTCGGAAGGTGGAATTTCGCGGTTAAGTTTTTTCCTTGCTGGTGCAGGTACTGTTTCTTGCTCTTTTTACTTCCACTGACCATTTTTATAGATAAGCAGACAGTGGAGGGATTGAAGAGAGTAAGAGAAAAGGGTGGAAAAATTATTATAATTACCGCCCGCCCAGAACGGTTTAGCACAATAACCGAAAAGTTATTGCGATTTGCAGAAGTTCCCTTTGATAAAATTTATTATGTTGGAGGGAAAAAGGGGATAGCAAAAAGAAAACTGGGAGTGCTCGAGGGTGAGGAAATTTTGTT
>CAZYBZ010000008.1:593-18284 GCA_964646075.1 uncultured Candidatus Saccharibacteria bacterium
TGATTTCAATACTCTTTCTATTGATGTTTAAGACAGTTTTAGCTATTCACTTTGGCGAAACTGTCTTTTTTTAATTTTATAAAAATTTTTCAGGGGATTGTCCCCGGCAAACTAAAGGTAGGTGGAAAGTTCTGTTGGCCAAACCTGGGTTGGATTTTAGAATAAAATGTAGAATGTGGAACGTAGAATGTAAAATGTAGAATGTGGAATGTGGAAGGGTAGCTTTGTTGGGTGGACAAAGCTACCCTCTAGAAGCTCCCTCCCAATTGGGAGAGTAGCTCTGTTATCTGCTCTCGCAGGTATTCCCCGGGACAGGCACCCTGCCGGGACAGGTTGGAACAAAAGTCGTCTCCAAAGATCTCTGTGGCCCATTGATCCCAGGGTGTACGGCCATTTTCAGTGTGGTCAGAACCACTCCAAGACCGCCAGCGCCCCTCCTGCCAGTACTGCAACAGGATGACCGTCCTGGGATGTCGCTTACCCTTGCCTCGCCCTCGACTGCGAGAAGTAAACTTGACCGCCCTCATTGATCGGATTATGGGGTTACTTTCCAGAAGAATCTTTTGCTCCTCTTGATTCCAGTACAGTTCTTCATCAATTATTTCCTCTATTATTTCCTCTGTCACCCTTCTCACCTCCTTTAAGGTACTGATTTTTATAATACCAAAAAATAATGATCGTGTCGAATATTCAAGCACATCTATTGACGTTGGAAGTCACTAGATTGAAGAAGGGGTCGCGCTAAATCCAGCCTGACAACAGCCCGGCATGTCCCGATGCTTGGCATCGGGGTATACATTGGGCTTGACACGACCTCTCTTAGCACGACTTCGACTTTATTGGGTCTGTTAAAATCATGCTTCAACAGCTCAATATCTTAGATATCAAGGGAATGAATTTTACCCGTAGATGTTAGATGTGCGTAGATGTTTAACATCTACAACCAGAACATCTACAACCAGAATTTGGCGCGCAACGGACTATTTCAGCAGCATTTTGCATTGGAAATAAAAGAAAATGGGGTCAATTCTATTTTTTGTTCAAAATCGTGGCAAACTATAATTTATGGCCCGTAAACCCTTACCTATCAAGGGTTTCCAGCACCTCTTTTCAGGGGACTGTCCCCGGGAAACGATAACACAAAAAAATTTCCCCGTTCTGTGGTAGTAACGGGAAGTTATGAACAGGGGAAATGAACGGGGGAGGTCGCACTTCCCCCCGTCTTCCCCCCCCCCGTTGCTCGGTAGCGAATTTGTGGAATAAGGAGGTTTAAGGTAAAATTAGAGAAGAATCAGAAAAATGGCAAAAGAAACGACCAAATCAAAATATCTTAAGGGATTGAATCCTGAACAAAAGGAGGCAGTTTTTTATAGAGGAGGGCCTCTTTTAATTATCGCCGGTGCTGGGACCGGGAAAACCACAGTTATTACTAAGCGATTGGCTTATCTTGTAGAGAGTAAATTAGCTAACTCGCAGGAGATTTTAGCTCTTACTTTTACGGAAAAAGCGGCTGGAGAGATGGAAGAAAGAGTTGACCAGCTTTTGCCTTTTGGTTATTTGGATCTCTGGGTTTCCACTTTCCACTCTTTCTGTGAGAGAATTCTAAAAGAGTATGGCCTGGATATCGGTCTTTCAACCGACTTTAAACTTTTAGATCAAACTGGGTCCTGGCTTTTAATGCGTCGAAATTTAGATAAATTTAATCTTGATTATTATAGGCCGTTAGGCAATCCGTTCAAATTCATCCGAGCTCTCCTTGCGCATTTTTCTCACTGTAAAGACGAAGTTATCTCTCCGGAAGATTATCTTAAATATGCTGATACTCTGAAGAGAAGTTTTGATGATGGAATTTCTGTGAGCAGAGTAGGAGATAGAAAAGAAACAATGAGCCAAAAAGAAGCAGAAACTGAACAGCAAAGAATTCAAGAGATAGCCGATGCTTATCATTTATATCAACGATTGCTTCTAGAAAACAATGCTTTGGATTTTGGTGATTTAATAAATTATTGTTTAAGGTTGTTTCAAAAAAGACCAGCAATTTTAAGCAGGTATCAGGAACAATTTAAATATATTTTAGTTGATGAATTTCAAGACACCAATTGGGCTCAATATGAACTCGTCAAACTTTTAGCTGAGCCGAGGAATAATATTACTGTTTCATTTGACGACGACCAGTCGCTATATCGTTGGCGTGGAGCTTCCTTGAGTAATATACTAAATTTTAAAAACGATTATCCTCAAAGCAAAGAAGTGGTATTGACAAATAATTATCGTTCAACTCAAAATATTCTTGATTTATCGTACAACTTTATTCAATTAAATAATCCTAACCGCTTGGAGTATCAGCTCAATCGAGATATAGATATTAAGGAACAAGCGCAAGACAAAGGGATAAAGATTACTAATTTCAAGAAGATAGACAAACGATTAAGGGCTCAAACCAAAGAGAAGGGGATTATTGAGCATCTTCATTTTAAATCCTTAGACGATGAGGCCGAGGGGGTGATAAAAAAGATTAGCGAGATAATAAGGAGAGACAAATTAGTAAATTTTTCTGATTTTGCCATTTTGGTAAGAGCCAACAACTCGGCTAATATTTTTTGCAAAGCATTAGAAAAAGCAAGAATTCCTTATGAGTTTTTAGCTTCTCGAGGACTTTATACGCAACCAGTGATTTTAGATATTATTTCTTATTTCAAAATGCTAGATAATTACCACGAGAGCTCGGCTCTGAATCGACTTTTAAATTTACCTATTTTAGATATTTCCTGGGAGGATTTGGCAAAAATAAACAGGTTTAGCCAGAAAAAAGGACAGTCGACTTATGAAACCTTAAATGAGATTCTTTTAGTCAAGGGTTTAACTAAAAAAACAATTCAACAAGTCGGATTTTTATTGGATTTAATTAAAAAGCATTCAAAGGAATCAAGGAGTAGAAATGTTAATGAGATTTTTTTATCTTTTCTAAAAGATTCTGGATATTTGAAATATATTATTAAAAGAGAGGGTGAGAAAGAGGTAGAGCTTATTACTCAATTTTATAAAAAGCTTAAAACATTTGAAGAAAACGAGATTGAGCCAACTGTTTCTAATTTTATCCAACAACTCAATATGGAGCTTGAGTCAGGTGAAACAGGGGCTCTTGATTTTGAGACAGAAAAGGGACCTGACACTGTTAGGATAATGACTATTCACGGAGCGAAGGGCCTGGAATTTAAGTATGTCTTTATTCCTAATTTAGTTGATAAACGATTTCCAACCATTGAAAGAAAAGAACCGATAGAAATCCCCCAGAAACTAATAAAAGAGATTTTACCGAAAGGGGATATTCATCTTCAGGAAGAGAGGCGGCTTTTTTATGTGGCAATGACTCGAGCTAAAAAGGGATTGTTTTTTAGTTCAGCCGATGATTATGGGGGCAGTAGAAAGAAAAAACCTTCAAGATTTTTAGAAGAATTAATAAATAAAAGACAGTCTTTAGTTTCGGAAATAAATAAAAGACAGTCCTTGATTTCAGAGCCTTTGATTTTAGATTCTACCAAAATTACTTCTGTTGCGACGAGGGTGATGGAGAGAGGAAAAAAAATAAAAGCTCTATCTCTATATTTTTCTTATTCCCAATTTATTGCTTTTGAAAATTGTCCTTTGCAGTATAGATTTAGCCATATCTTGAGGGTGCCTCGTAGAGGAACGGCTGTTTTTAGCTTTGGCAAGACAATTCATAATTCATTATATCAGTTTGTTAAACTATTTGTTGAGAAACAAGAGATAGGGCAAAAAGATTTTTTTCAATCAGTTTCGGTTTCTTTATTGAAAATAGACCAGAAGAAGGAACTTAAAAATATTTTAGAAATCTATGAAAATAAGTGGCTTGACGAATGGTATGAAGATAAGAAACAAAAAGAAGAATATTATAAATTGGGAAAGAAAATCTTAAAAGATTTTCTAAAGGATTTCATTAAAAATCCACCAAAGATTAAAACTGTTCAAGGGGTCTTGGGGTTGGAGATGGGCTTTCGCTTGAAAATAAAAGATGATATAATTAGAGGAACGATAGACAGGGTAGACGAATTACCTGATGGGAGCATAGAAATTATTGATTACAAGACGGGTCGAGGAAAAGAGAAGCTTCAAAAAGAAGACAAAGAACAACTTTTGCTTTATCAATTAGCTGGAAAGCAGATTTTAGGGAAGATGCCTGAGAAATTAAGTTATTATTATCTGAACGAGAATAAGAAGTTATCTTTTATTAGCACAGAGCAAGAGAGAGAAGAGTTTAAAGAAGAAATTTCCAGAAAGATTAAGAGAATAAGAAAAAGTGATTTTAAGGCGACTCCGGGCTGGCATTGTAAGTTCTGCGATTTCAAGGATATTTGCGAATTCCGTAAACTATAGTTATCAATAATTAATAATCAATGATTAATGATCACTGATAAGTTCTATGACTGGTAAGAAAATTTTTGGTATTATTTTATTAACATTGGGCTTATCTATTATCTTATGGGGACTTTATGCATCTTATAATATCTTTAAAGCCGAAGCGACTTTACCCCAGGTTTTTCGCTCTGATGAGTTGACTCCAGAGGCTTTCTCGGAAGAAGCGATTGACCTTAAAAATTTTAGCCCAGAACAGATTCAAGAGAATATAGGAGTAATGCTTCAAAGCCAGTTGGCAAAAATCTTTCCACCTGCCATTTTTTTGAAATTGCTTAACCTTATCAGTTGGTCTATCTTTGCTTGGATTCTCATTTTCGGCGGTGGTAAAATCGCTTTTTTAGGCATCAAAATGTTAAAATAATCTGATAGAGTAAACCATTCAGTGCATAATAAACTTATCGTACATTAAAAACTAAATCGGGAAAAGGAGGTATAATGTTCTCAGAGGTCGAAACAATATTCGCAACAGAAGAGGGGTTAAGAGTTGGGATAATCGTTTATAGGGACTTTTTACCCCCTGTTACCCTGATCTTTGAGAAAAGATTGGGAGCAAATGTCCAACACATAAAAGATGTGTTAAGGGCAGAGCGTCCTGGTCAATATTGCTCTATTTCGGAAGAAGTGAGAGCTATGGCTCGGCGACGAGCCATAGAAGCGATAAAAAAAGAGAGGGTTTAAAAAAATTCAACCGCGGCTCTTCAATTAGAGGGGTCGCGTTTTTGTCTTTTTAAGGAAAAAATGATAAGATAATTTAATCATTGATCATTCATTATCAAGAAGCTATGAAAGCAGAAAATATAGAGAAGTTTAAAGTACGGTACGGCTATGAAAAAGAGGGTTTTTGGTTACCAAGAGTGACTACTATCACAAGCGTCGTTTCCAAACCAGGTCTCTTTAGATATTATGCCCAGCATAATAATTTTATCTCTGCTCAGAACGCTTTAAATCATTCTGCCGAATGGGGCACTGCTGTCCATAAGGCTGTAGAAATGTTTTTAAAAGACGTGAAGCATCGACCAGAAGAAAAGATCTTGCATTCAGTAGGGGCATTTCGAGATTGGCAAAACCAGAATATGGTTAGAATCTTTAATCCAAAAGATGATATTGAGAAGACGATTTTTGATTTAGATAATTTTTATGCTGGCACCCTGGATATTTTAGCTGAAGTCAATGGGGTTTTAGGAATTCTAGATATTAAAACAGGAGCTGGAATCTGGGATGAATATGGATTGCAGCTAGCCGCATATATGAATGCCTATAATAAGAATACTCCTGTTAAAAAACAGGCTAAGACTCGTTGGATATTGCGATTAGACCAATTTGAACAATGCGTAATTTGCGGAGCGAAAAAGAGAGTGAAAAGTGGTAAACCAAAAGTTACCGGAGGAAAGAAAGATTGCGGTCATCAATTCTCTCAGACTAAGGGAGTTTTTGAATTTAAGGAATTGAGTGGTTTTAAAGAAGATTTGCAAGGATTTTTGAGTGCCAAAAAACTTTGGGAATGGTGCAATAGAAATTATTTAAAGGAGATAGTGAATTATCCCCAAAACAAAAAAACACAAACATTATTTTAATAAATTTTTTTCTAAAGTTGTAAATCTTTTGTTGTCAAAAATTTTTTAATTTGTTAAGATAATAAAAGAAGGAAATTGAAAAGGTCGTTTCTTTAAAAATTAAAAAATAAACTATGAATAAAAAAATTCTTTTTGGTTTTTTAATAGCTTCTTTGTTAGTTTTATTGATTGCTATCTTGGTACATATTAGAAGGACAGAAGTGCCTGTTCAAGAGAATAATCAAGAAAATCAAGAGATAGTAACTCCTGAAATTCCTGAGGATCAAGTAGCTCCTGATCTTCTTGAAGCTCACCCGGTACCTGGTGAGGGAGATATAATTATAGTACCAATTCCAATAATAATAGAGGGAGAGCAAGAATAAAGATAGGTTAAAATAATAGGATTGTGAAGATATCATTTAAAAAATTAGGCTGGATTTTTGGTTGTCTGGGAACAATTTTGTTTTTAGCTTTTCTTCTTTTTCCCCAATTGAGAGATTTCTTTTTAAGAGAAAATCGACAAGAAATTGAAGCACAAAATAAGATTGAGATTCCGAGGCCTGATTTTTCTCTAAAACAAGGACTTAAAAATTTTGGCCCCCATGAAGTTATCGACCTCTATTTTTTCTCTCACGAGGGAGTGGGCTTTGTTTACAGAGAAGGGGGAAGTTATTACGCTTATATAAACCGGGAGGTTTTTGGGCCCTATGAGGCGATTGATTCATTAAGATCAGTTGGTGGGGTTTTCTCTTTTAGATATCAAAAAGCTGGTCAAAAATATTTAAAGGTTGGCGAAGAAGTTTTTGGTCCTTATCAAGACATCAGAAGTTTCCATCCCGTTGGCTTTGCTCGTTTTGGAATAATCTACAAAGAAGCAAGGAGCTGGTATTTATCGATAGAAGACATAACTAGAGGCCCTTATCAGGAGATTGGCAGGGTAAGAGGATTTAGAGATAAGTTGATTATTTCCTATAAGATTAATGATCTTTGGTATTTAAGAATTGGAGAAGAGGTAGTGGGACCATTTGAAAAGATTGGTGTTATTACTATTTCTGGCGATACCTTAGCATATACTTACAAAAGAGAAGGGAGTTGGTTTGTAAGGATAGATGAGCAAAGATATGGTCCTTTTGAGAGAGTTGATTCCTTAAGGCTAGTTGGGGATCTTTTTATCTTTAGATATTTCAAGGAAGGAAAATGGTATTTAATCACAAATTTGCCAGAGTTTTAAAAAGAGGAGAAGGATTTACTCTCATTGAGCTTATAATCACTGTTGCTCTTTTAACTATAATCTTTTCTCTTGGTCCCTTTCTCGATGTAGCTGTTTTGAGAGATTTCCAAATTTCTCAAGAAGCAGGTCACCTAGAGGGCAATTTAAGGGGACTACAGTTTTTGGCTCTTCATCAGAAAAATGATTCTGCTTTTGGCATAAAGTTTTCTGAAGATAGATATCTTCTTTTTGAAGGACCTTCTTTTGCTCGGAAAAATGAAATTTTTAGGATTCATCTTCTGCCAGAAGGCTTTATAATAAGTGGACCAGAAGAGATTATTTTTGAAAAAGTTACTGGTAAGCCTTCTTGGGAGGGAGTGATCAGGATATCAGAAACAGCAAAAGGAGGAATTGTCCTTCATAGAAGAGAAGTAAGCATAAATTTTGTAGGAAACATTGAAACTTTAAGATGAAATTTAAAAAATCTTCAGGCCAAATATTATTAGAAATTTTAATTTCAGTTGCTTTATTTACTTTTTTGGCTTTCTCGGTTGCTCCGGCTTTAAGAGATATCACTAATGTTTTAGTAGGTGATATCAAAAGACAAAGAGCAGTCTATTTGGGAAGAGAAGGCCTTGAAGCGGTTAGAGCGATAGCTGAGGCTGATTTTAGTAAATTAAGAGAAGGAAATCATGGTTTAAATATTTCAAATTGGAGTTGGGAATTTTTAGGAAAAAGCGACCGAGAAAGTGACTTTATTCGTCAAATCAATATTAAAGACCAGAAAGCCTTTGAGGAACTAAAGAGAGCTAGCGTTAGGATTGAATGGGAAGAGGCTCTATTTAAAAATCAAAACTTTTCTATTCTTTATCAATATTTTGTTAATCCTGAAATTTTTGCCATAGAACTTAATCTAAACAGCTATTTAATGGGACAGCCAATTCCTTGGCAAGCTCTTTCTTATACAATTTTACTTTCCGTAAAGCCAGGAGAGATAATTCAAGAAGAGGGAGCAACTCTTTTTGGTAGTCAAGATATTTCTCAAGTAGTGGAGTTTACTCAGTTTCTTCAAATTGAGATTGATGGAGCCGCAAATTATCAAATTAGAATTGGAGAAAATACTTTTTTAATTGGTCCTGTTTCTAATAGATGGTCTCAGTTAGCAGTTACTTGGAACGGCCTTAATCTGAAAACTTTTTATAATGGTCAGAAGACGACTTCTCAAATATTATCCCCAGAAAAGGGGAATATAGCCTTCAAAAATTATCTTTTAGGAATTTCGGGAGACAGAAGAAAAAGCTTTAAAGGGGTTTACAAAAATTTAATGATTTTTGAAAGAGCTTTAAGCAGCAAAGAGGTCTCGGACTTATTTTCTGGGCGAAGACCATCCCTAGAGGGCTTGAAGCTTTATTGGAGAATGGAAAAAGGAGAAGGGAGCTTAGTCAAAGATTTTGGGCCCTTTAATGTTTTTGGCAATATCACTGGTCAGCCTGTCTGGCGAGAGATTCTAAATCTTTTTTCCTGGGAGAAAGTAGCTGATTTTTAAATTTATTTCTAATCACTAAACCTTATAATATAATTTATGAATCAAAAAGGAGTTACCCTAATTGAAATTTTAATTTATTCTTTTTTATTGACTTTAGCGATTACTCTAATGATTGGTACTATGACGAATTTCTTTTTTGTTCAAGGAATATTTTTAACGAGAGAAGAGGTAACAAGAAGTATTGCTCATTTCCTGGAAGACGCGACTAGAGAAATTCGTCAGGCGGATCAGATTATTTATCCAAAAGCCAGAAGTTATTCTTCTAGAATTTCTTTTAAAAGAGAACACAAAATTTTATCATTTAGATTAGAAGATGGTATTATCATTAAGGAAGTTGAAGGGAGAAGTCTCCCGTTAACACCAAAAGCTCTAGAGATAAAAACTCTAAGATTTTTCCATTTAAAACAGTCGCCAGATTCCCCTAGTTCTGTTAAAATAGAATTAGATGTTAAATATCGGAATCCTTTGGCGATAAGAGAATATGAATTTTTTACCACTTACCAAACAACGGTCACCCAAAGAAGGTGAGCGAGGATTGATTCTTTTAACAGCAGTTATTGTTTTAGCTGGCATTATTTTAGTCCTATTGATTAGTACATATTTTTCGATTAATGCAATTAGGTGGCAGGCTTTTGCTTTACCGAGAGCAAGTCAATCTTTTGCTAATGCTGAAAGTTGTTTAGCAATATTAACTTCTAAATTAAGCGTTAGTCCAGCTTACAATACTCAGGGAAATTGGCGAGAGCTTCGGAAAGGTGATATTTTTTGTCGTTATTTTATTGAAGACAAGGACGGACAAAAGACAATCAAAATAGAGAGTTCTTTCTCGGATTTTTTCCGAAAAATTTTCGTTCAATTAGAGATGGTAAAAAAATAGATTATGAAAAACACGATATCTAAAAATGGCTTTACTTTAGTTGAACTTTTTATTGTTATGGCCATTATCGCTATTTTAGCGACTGGAGTTATTGTGGCAATGGACCCTGTTACTCGTTTTGCTCAAATGAGAGATATGGAGAGAAAGGAGAATTTGGAAAGAATCTATTCAGCCACCCAGCAGAAGCTGTTGATGGGAGAGGGGGCGTGGCGGGATTGTCCAGATATTCCTTTTGAGCCGACATATATTGGTAGGGCTCAAGGAAATTTTAATTTATATGATTGTCTTATCCCCAGATATCTTTCAGAGGAACTTCATGACCCAAAAGATGGTGATGGTGAAAATTCTCGCTATGAGATTTGGCGAACCGGCCTTGGAAGAATTGGGCTTAGGGCGCGAAGAGAAAGACCAGCTGGCTATATTATTGTCGGCGCCTTGCCAACATTACCGATTGTAACGACTATGAGACCGAGTAGTATCACTGATATGTCGGCCAAGACGGGAGGAAAGGTTCACCATCAGGGTGATTCAGAGATTACTAAAAGAGGAGTTGTCTTTGATACAATGCCTCGGCCGACAATTGAAGACCGCAAGATTGTCGCTGGAGCTGGCTTAGGCGTATTTGAAGTAAATTTATTTGACCTTGAATCTGAAACGACCTATTATGTGCGAGCTTTTGCCATCAACGGCAGTGGAATTGCCTATGGTCCAGAATATTCTTTTCGAACCCAAATACCAGTTTATCCTAGAGTCAGAACTTTAGAAGCGACAGAGACTAGAGTTCACTCTTCTGTTTTAGAGGGAAAAATTTTATCTTTAGGTCAATACACTTTCGTTTCAGCTTTTTTTCAATATCGGAGAAAGGGAGAAAGTGGTTGGCCAAGGGAGACTCTAAAAATTAGAATTGCCCGAACAGGTGTTTTTTCTCAGCGAGTAGGCGGCTTAAACGAGGAGACAACTTATCAGTTTAGGTTTTTAGTTGACTATCCCGTTGGCACAGCCGAAGGTAAGTCTTTAGAGTTCACGACTCTTTCTACTGACCCAGTAGTTGAAACTTTACGAGAGAGAGATATTACTTGGCACTCAGCGACATTAAAAGGAAAACTAATCTCTTTAGGTATCCATTCTGAGGTTAATCTTTATTTTCTTTACAGACAAACTGGTGAACCAACTTGGCTGAAGACAGCTTCTGTTAGAAGAACAGGGCCTGGTGATTTTTCAGCCGAGATTTCTAGATTAAGAACAGAGACAGAATATGAATTTAAGATAGTTGCCAGCCATAATGGAAAGACAGTCGAAGGGGCAATTGTACCATTTTTTACCTTACCAATTCCTCCACCAAGCATAGAAACTTTATACGCGCGCTCAAATGTTCAGCCAGGTTTCTTTGAAGTCACTCTTAAAGGGAATCTAATTACACTTGGCGGATATCGTTCGGTGGCTGGTTATTTTCGTTACCGAGAAAAAGGGGCTATTGATTGGCAAATAATTGCCCCCAAGATTACTTTAAGCGAAACTGGTCACTTTACTCAAATAGTGACTGGCCTTAAGTTAAATACAATTTATCAATTTGAGGCGGTAGCCGACTTTAATGGCGAAACAACAGGGGGAGGAGTTTCAGATTTTACTACCCCAACAGGTGAACCAAGAATTGAAACAATAGCGGCCGAAGTAATCGGTCGAACAGCGACTCTAAGAGGAAGCTTAGCCTCTCTTGGAGTCTATCCTGAAGTTCAAGCATACTTTCAGTTTAGAAGACTTGGTGACAATCTTTGGCAACAAACTCAGAAAGGGTCAATGACAGCAACAGGAATTTTTAAGGCAACAGTACCAGGCTTTGATAGTGATGCAACTTATCAATTTTTGGCTTTAATAAATTATAATGCCAAGACTGTTCGAGGCCACATCTTACACTTTACAACCGAGAAAGATCCAGTAATAATCTCAACTTTAGGGGCGACCTATATCACCGTTGAGACAGCTACTTTGAATGCTCAGTTAACTAGTCTTGGCGATTATCTTTCAACTAATGTTTATTTTGAGTTTAGAAAATTAGGAATACCCACATGGAAGAGAACGGAGAGAAGGAAAATGACAGCTCCTGATAATTTTAGAGCGATTATTCCTGGCCTTGAGATAAATACAACCTATGAATTCCAATCTTTGGCCGATTATAATGGAAAACTAGCCGAGGGTGGCATCAGAACTTTTACTACTTCTGTAGATGGAGCTAAGGTAGCGACTAAACCAGCGACTGCCATTGAGACTGATGCCGCTCTCTTACACGGTAAAATCACTTATTTACATGGTTATCCAAGGGTTGAAGTCCATTTTAGATATCGAGAATTAGGAGTTGAAAAATGGTTAGAGACAAGCCCTCAGACTCTATTCGGCAGAGAGGTTTTTAATCATCCGCTTGCTGGCTTAAAAGAAAATATTCAATATCAGTTTCAGGCAGTGGCCTCTTATAATGCCAAGAGAGTTTATGGAGAGCTTTTAACCTTTAAAACCTTGGATTCAGTAAAAATCAGAACTAAACCAGCAACCAATATTAGTCATTTTAATGCTAGTTTAAAAGGAGAAATTATCTCTCTGGGCAGTTTCCCTCAGGCAGAAGTTTATTTCCAGTATCGAAAGAAAGGTACTCCTCCAGCTCCTTGGCTGACAGCACCGATTCCAGCGACAACAAAAACCTTGGTTGGTTCTTTCTCCTTTACGGTAGCAAATCTTTCTTCGGATACTACTTATGAATTTCGGATGATAGCCGATTATCAAAACAAGATAACTGGTAGAAATTACCAAACCGAAGGGAATATTTTGCTTTTTACTACCCCTAAAGTACCTGTTGAGGTTGAGACCCTACCTTTAGGTATAAATGATTTTACTGGTAATACTGCCACCCTAAGAGGAAGAATCGTCTCTTTGGGGGACTACACTTCAACCCAGGTTTTCTTTAGGTTCAGACAACCTGGTCGCCCTTGGAGTCAGACTTTGGCAGCGACCATTGTTAGCCCAGCAGCATTTTCGGCTCAAATTTCCGGACTTTCGCCGGGGACTGAGACCGAATACCAGGTTTTGACAGAATTTAATAACAAGATTGTCAAAGGGGCTATTTTAACCTTTAGAACTGACCCAGTAGAATTTAGAGTGGAAACAAGGTCAGTCACTAATATCAAAATAATTTCTGCCACCTTAGGGGGAGAAGTAACTTCTTTGGGTATTTATCATCAGGCTCGGGTCTATTTTGAATATAAGAGAGAAGTTGATCCCGTTTGGTCTCGTCTTTTTGTCGGTCTTCTTTCAGAAAAAAGAACTTTTAGTATTAATGCAGGTAATCTTTATCCAGAGACTAAATATCAATTTAGAGCAACAGCAGTTTACAATGGAAGGACTTGGAGGGGAACTACTTTCCAATTCACCACCCTAGCGCCAGCGACAGTCTCAACTTTAGCAGCGACAAATATCACCTTAACTGGCGCCACTCTGCGGGGTAATTTAACTAGTCTTGGTGATTTTTCTCCAGTCCATGTTTTCTTTAGATTCAGAAAAAGTGGAGCTGGTGCCTGGCAAGAGACTTCCCCAAGAAGAGCAGTAACCGCCAGAGGTATCTTTAATGCGACTATTCCTAATCTTAATATTAATACTACTTATCAATTTAAGGCGATGGTCGCTTATTATGGAGGGAGAACAGCTCAAGGAAGTATTCTAGAATTTACCACTTTGGGTATTGATGGTACTCGGTATCACCAAACAATTACTATTAATAATAGGGCAAATGCTAACAATTTGACAAATTATCAAATTTTGGTTATTTTAAATACAAGAAGTTTAATTTTAGCTAACAGAATGCAAGCCGACTGTGATGATATTAGATTGACTGATTCAGATGGAATGACGAAAATCAGTCATTGGCTGGAGTCTGGCTGTAACACAACCGCCACCAAAATTTGGGTAGAAGTGCCTTCAATTCTCAGGAATAGAGACAAGATAATCTATATCTATTATGGTAATTCTCTTTTAGGAACTGAAAGTAATGGCGTAGCCACTTTTAACTTTTTTGATAATTTTTCAGATAATAATTTTGACGGCTGGGGCAGAACGGGCGGAATATGGACCACTAAACCAGTCACTGGAGGATTTTTTGTTCAAGGTCGGCAGACTTCTCGATGGTCTGCTATGCTTTTCCAGACTCTTGCTTTGCCAGCGGTGGGACTAGGTACTTCATATGAAGCTATTTTTTGCGGTCGCTTAACTGAGCTTCATGGAAATAGAGGAGGAAGAGGCGATTTTGAAGTAGGGTGGAAAAGACGGATCTTAACTACTGTTTCCACCTGTCATCGAGCACCAGCAACGCATAATTCTCGCCTTAGTTTGAAGATTCGGGGTGGGGCAGGGGATATCTATTGTGCTGATTGGGATAGGTGTTGGAGGGATGGAGGATGTTGGTGTTGCATGACAGAAGACTTAGTGCCAAGAAGGTCACGGTATTGTTCTCGGTGTAATCATTCAGTCTTTCCAACAACAGTCCGGGCTGATCACTTTTTTGTCCGAACCGTTACTACTCCAGCACCAATAATCACTATTAATCCATAAATAACCCATAAGAATTGAATGATTAAAAATCAAAAAATTATTCAAGAAATCCTGATTCTTCAAAAAGAACTAGGAGAGAAAGAGAAAAAGATTAAAAAATTCTTGATAGAAAGAGAGAAGATTGAAGAGGCCATTTTAGGATTTTCTAAGGTAAAATCTAAATTAAAAGAAGTAAAATTTCTAAAAGAAAAGAATCAGATTATTAAAGAGATAGCTAAGATTGAAAAGGAAGAGAAAGAGATTAAGCTAGGAAGAATCAAGATTGAAGAGCAAGAGAAGAGAGAAAAAAATTGGCTTAAAAAAAGAGAGATTGAGAAGTTGAGGTGGGCGAAAGAATTGAAAGAGAGAACTTTAGAAAGGAAAAAATGGAAATTGGAAGATAAATTAAAAGAACAAGAGAGAGAGATAAGAGAGGCTAAGGAGAAGTTAGAGCAAGGAAATCTCTTAAAGGGTAAATTAGAAAAGAATGACGAAGAGATTAAAAAGCTAAGAAGGGGGATTAGGCTACTCAAAGAAAAAGTTGAAGAACAAGAGCAATTAGAAGAAGGGTTTAAAGAGGCTTGGGAGAGTTATTTGGGAGGTGACATCTCTTTGGCTTTAGAAAAGCTAAAGAAGATTCAAGAGAAATTATCTGAAAAGATAGAAGAGGAACCAAGAGAGGAGGCAAAAGAAGGGCCAGGAAAAAAGATAGACCAGAAAAAAAGAGAATTTTTTGAATCTTTTGAACATCATCAAAAAGATAATACTGCACCAGCTCTTGAATCTCTGGGAGAAGTTTTAAAAAAAGTAGAGGAAAAACCTTTGCCAAAAAAAGAATTATTAATTAAAGAAGAGGAAGAATTTCCAGTGGAAAAGAAAGAAAAAACCGCTTCCTTGATGGTTATTAAGGAAGCCATAGAAGAAGAGTTAGCAATTTCACAAGAGGAAGAGAGAGCGCCCTTGGTAGTTGTTAAAAAAACCTCTAATAAAGAAGTTCCAATTCAAGAAAGAAAAGAAATTACTCCTTTGGTGGTTATTAAAGAGGCCCCGAAAGAAGAACTACTATCAGAGTTTAAGGAAAAATTGAAAAAAGAGCGAGAAATATCAATTCAAAAGGAAGGAGAAAAGCTAAGAAGAATAAGGGAAGAATTAGAAGAGAGGCAGAAAGAGACCCTAAAAGCGATGATTGAGGGGAGGGAATTGGGTTTACAGGAAAATAAAACAGATAGTTTAAAGAAAAAATTACAAGAAAAACGAGAAGAGCTAGAAAAAACCTCATCTTTAGAAGACTTAACCGAAGAAGAAAGAGGGGCGAGAGAAGAGACTATTAAATTTTTGAGAGAGAAGGTTGGAGAGGGGCAAAGAAAAATTGGTGGCGAAGAAGTTGTTGGGGAAAAGGGGAAAGATGTAATGAGGAGCAAAAAACTAAAAATATTGGAAGATACTTTTGAACAAGCCTTAACTCTTTACAACGAGAAAGAATTTGAAAAGGCAAAGAAAACATTTTCTATTGTTAAGGAGCAGTTAATCCAAGGAGAGAAATTGGGGCTTTTTCTAAATGTGAAGAATATGTCAATTTATACTAAAACTGTTTATTTCTCGGAAAAAGCAGAAGAGGGTATTAAAAGAATAAAAAAAGAAACAGATAAAATCCTAAAAGAGAAAATTGAAGAGGGAGTAGAGGAAAAAATTAGAAAGATGCCAATGTGGAAAGAATTTCTAAACCTTTTTTTATCAACAAATAAGATTTCAAAATTTTTTCAACAAAGTCTTTTTTCTTTACCATCTATTGGACTTGACTTGAGCGATCACTCTATTGAATTGCTGCGTTTAGATAAAAAAGGAGAGGTTCTTATTTTTGCCCGCCAAGTCTTAACTTCTGGAATTATTATTGACGGAAGAGTAGTAGACTTAAAAGCATTTTCTAAAACCTTAGCGCTACTTTTAAAGGGTGCTCTCTTTCCTCCATTTAGGTCAGAAAAACAAGCTTTAATAAGAGCAGTCGTCTCTTTGCCGGAATCAAGCGCCTATACTATTGTTTTTAGACTTAAGAGTCCAGAAAAACTCTATCAACAAGTCAGAGAGAAAATTGAAATGACTTTTCCCCTACCTTTAAACAAGATTTATTTTGACTATGTCGTCTGTGGCAAAGATAGGTTTGGTAAAATCAAGGTAGTCTGTGTCGTTGTTGAAAAAAAGATAATTAATGCTTTGGTTACTTCTTTTAGAGTAAACGGCATTGAGCCTTTAGTTTTTGAGGTTAGCGTTTTTTCAACTAGAAGAGCCCTTTTGCCGCAACTACCTTTGAAAGAAAGGGTTGGCATTCTTGATATTGGCGCCCATATAACTTCTTTTAACATTCTTGACGAGAAAGGTTTTGTTGAATTTTCAGCTAGCCTCTCTTGTGGCGGAGATAATTTTCAAACCAAGGTAGCAGATCTTTTAAGCATTTCAAAAGAAAGGGCAAAAGAGTTAATAATTGAGAAGGGATTTCAAAAAGATCCGATTAAAGAGATTCTAGGGAAAGAGATGGAAAGGATAGTTGGTGAGATGAAAGGAGCTCTTGGATATTATCAAGAAATATTTAAAGAGAAAGTAAAAAGAGTAATTTTAACCGGAGGAGGAGTTTCTTTTCCTGGTATTACAGAAATCCTCAAGAAGAGCTTTCCGGATACAAAGATAGAAATTTTAAATCCTTTTACAAAGACTAAGTCAAAGAAACCTTTACCTTTAAAAGAGAGCCTTTTCTTTGCTAATGCTCTGGGTTTAGCTAAAAGAGCAATTTCTAAAGATTTTATTGAGGGAGGCATTAATCTTTTGCCTGAGCAGACAATAAGAAGAGAGAGAGAAGTTTATTTGGCCTCTATTAGAAAAAAAATATTTTTGATTAAAATAAGTGTCAGTATAGTGATAATACTTCTTCTTGTTTTCTTATTCTATATCTTTTTAAAATAAGTATGAAAAAAATAGAAAGACAAAAAATTATTCTTATTGTTCAAATCTTTATTATTTTTACCTTTATTTTTTCAATTATTATTTCAGTTAATCTACGAGGTACTCTTAGGGAAACAAGAAATCTTGTTAGAGGGAGGCACATGGAGATGATTATCAATGCTATCCATACTTATTATATTGTTAACAATAATTTCCCTGAATGCATTCCTGTTTCGGGAGAGTCAGTAGAGGTTGAAAAATGTCAAGAGGTTGGGTCTTTTTTAACTTCTTTTCCAAGAGATCCTCTTGTTGACGAGAATTACTTTGTTGAATATTTTAATAAAAGAAGAGAAAATGTTAGAGTTTTCTCTAGTGCCCCTGAAGCTAAGGAAGTAGAGGTTATTCGTTAAAATTAAGGGTGAAAGCCTCGGGTGATTTGATAAATAGGCATCATTACACCACTAACAATCAAGCCGACAAAAAGACCGATAAATATCAAAATTAATGGCTCTAAAATTATGGGCATTTTTTTTGTTTTTCCTAAAATATCTGAAGAGAAAAA
>CAZYBZ010000009.1:0-4418 GCA_964646075.1 uncultured Candidatus Saccharibacteria bacterium
GGTTCCAGCGGCAATGTCAACTGTTAAAACAGGAACCATCACTGCGCCTCTAGGCAAAGCAGCGGAAACTGGAGTGTCATCGGCTAATACAGCAGTTGGTTCGGCCGGAGCTACTACCTGTTCCGCGTCTTCGTTGCAGACATCATTGTACCAGAAAAAGCCAACCTCTTCGCAATCCGCTTGATTATCAAAATCGCCTGGATCTGGTGTTGGAGGGACAGGTAACTTAGGCTCAGCAGGAGGCGGAGTTACAACCTTTGCTAGGATTTCATTTAATCTAACTCTGGTGGTTGAACCAACAAAGCCAGTTCCTTTGGTCAAGCCCCAAAAAGCCAAAATGTCTTCAGCGTATAATTCCTGAAATCTAATGACCGCATCTTTGGTCAAAGGACCAAAAAACTCGGTTTCGTTTCCAGGAGAACCGACGCCTGTTTCAGCTAATCGTGTTCCAGTATCCTCGTTTAAGACTATCTGCAGGTATTCCACCTCAACGCCCCTCATTCCAATCTTAAGAGTGTTCTCAAAGGTAAATCCTTCGGAAATACCCTCAAAAACAACAGGAGTAGGAGTAGGAGCAGGAGTAGGAAGGACAGGATCAGCATCGCCTCGCAGCTCGTTCAATTGGGATTGATATTCAAGAAGTTGTGCTTGCAAAAGGCCAATTGCCGCCTGCAGTTCATCTAATGTCAAGGCAAAAGCCGGGACAAAAGAGCTTGCCAGCATTGCTATGGCGCAGACCGCCGTAGTAATTCCGACAAATTTTCGTTTTATTAATTTGTTCATTTTTTTTATTTTATTTTTTAATTTTATATTATATGCCGCTGTCGACCTTGCTATTTTACATTTTGCATTTTGCAACGGCGTCAGATGGTAAAATTGATTATATAAACTGTCTCCATTAATTTACTCATTTTCCACTTAATCTCATAAGTCGGTTAAAATTCTTTCCAGTGCCTGCTCGTAGTTTCCATTGTTATAGTCTAATTTAATCTCTTCCAATATCTCTTCCTGCTCTTCGGTTAAGCTCACCCTTCTCCAGCTCTTTATCAAAGTCCCTACCAGCTCAGCAGTTGTATTTTTAATGTTTTCCTCTATTACCTCTGTTGTTTTTACAGCCAAAACATCTGTCTTCTCTTTAAGCTCTTCTATCCCCGTCCCTTTAATTTCTCCTTGTCCCAACTCTGCCACCTTCCTATTAATGCTAGTAAGACGATCAACGACTTTAGCGGTTTCTACTGGATCCCTGGGCACTAGAGAGACAGCGTCAGTCGCTTTTTCTAATATTTTAACCACCTCCCTGACCTCTTTTGGATTAATCTCTGATGGTCCTGTTAATTCAGCTAATTTTGTCTCAGCCAAAATCAGATAATCAGTCATTGACGGAACTTGATGCTGGGCGAAATCCTCGCCAGAGACTTCGACTATCTCTTCCCCAGAAGGAGCAAGGTAGAAATGAGTAAAGATGCCAGCGCCCACCAAAACAATAATCAGAGCTGGAATAGCGATTGGCACCAGCTTAATCTGACCAAAAATTTTATTAAAAGACAATAAAAAGCCCTCTAAAAAAACTTTTTCAGAGGATTCTAAGTGACCTAAAAGATGATTTTTAGTGGTCTCTTTCCATTCTTGAGTTGGCTTAACCTGTTTTAATCCTTTTAATCGCGTAATTATTTGCTCTTTTTCCATAATATCTCTACGATTTTTCTAATTTTTGATGATAAGGGCAGAAATTATCCCCCACTACTTAAGTAGACGAGGAAATGGGGAGAGTGTTACAGTTGGCTGTTTAATTCTTCCTTTAGTCTCTCCATCGCTCGATGGAGTAAAACTCTGACTGCGCCATCAGACTTATTTAATATCTGAGTAATCTCTTTAATAGAAAGATTATCAACATAACGCCAAATAACAATATTTTGATAATCCTGTTTAAGATTGTTAATCGCCTTCTGGACAATCGCCATATCAGAACAAATTTTTTCAGATTCTTCTAACTGCTGTCCAGAGTCCTCAATCTCTTTAGTGTCCTCTATCGGAAATGTCTGATTCTGTTTCTTTGTCCGATAAAAATCAATAACCAGGTGTCTGGCAGTTATATAAAGATAAGCTCTTGGATTCTTGATTTTTTTTCTCTCTCCCTTTTGGAAGACTTGCCAAGTTTTCAAAAAAACCTCTGAAGTCAAGTCTTCAGCTATTATTTTAGAGCTAACCTTAATAAAGATAAAGCGATAGATACTATCTATATGCTTATCGTAAATTTTAGTAAATTTTTTCTGCTTTCTGTTCATTTCAATTAAAGTTATTAAAGATAGACTTTTATCTCTATTTTTTTATTAAGAATATTAATATAGGTAAAAAATAACGTCCGGACAACAATCTGGACATTGTGGATAAAGAGTGGACAAAATGTGGACAATCAAAATATTGTCCGCTATCTACTTTTTACCAATCTATCTTTTCAAACTAAAAAGGATATTTTCTTTCCCCTGTCTTTCCTTCTCAAGAATGCCTCTACCAACTAAAGTTCTTAGGTCTCTCCTCAATGTCCTTGGACAAACTTGCGAAAAAAGTTGTCTTAGCTCTGACAAAGAGACTTCTCCTTTGTTTTTTGATAGCTGAACAATCTTTTTCTGGCGAGCAGCCGGCGTTAAAGAGGCTCTTGTTATTTTTAGAGGTTTTTCCATCGAACTTTTTAACTTCTCAATCTCACTTGATGTTTTTGATGTTCTTAATCCTGTTTTGCTTGGAATATTTTTAATATCATCCCTCATTTTCTTATATTCTCTTATTAAAATCGCAAAATTCTTGCGATTAAGCCAGTTTTGTTCTTCAGCTACTGAAAAATATGCTAAAAGCGCCTCAATCTCTCTTTCTATTCTTAATTTTTCCTTTTCTTGAGGATTAAGGCAGATAAAATCAGCTAACAAAGCATTAGCCTTTTGCCTGATTTGGCCCCGTAACGGTTCATTTTTGGGGAAAAAATCAGTTATCTGGTAAACAACAAGAGTTAATTTTATAATATCATCCTTGTTGGATATTTTCATAACCTAAATCCTGCCTCCCAAACAAGGTTACTAAAGTTTTCAAGGTTTCTAAGGCCTACTTCGCATAACTCTTGAGCACTATTGATGCCTTGAACAATTAAATCCTCAGAAATACTGATTTTCTCGCCAAGATATAGCCCTCTATCTCCAATGTAATTCTGAACATAATCTTCAATAAAAATTCTTTGTCCAGGCGTTAAATCAAAGTTTATCGGATTCTCTTCCAAATACCTTCTAACGGCTCGACGAGCAAGATGGGTAATGCCTTCTCCCCTCTTAGCGGTCTCTTCATAGCTTCTTCCCTTTGACTCAATAAGGACAATCTCTCTCTTTACCACTGGCGCTATTTCTTCTATCACTGGTTCCTCTATCGGCGTTATCTTGACTTCTGGAGCCTCTTTTTCCTCAACAACTCCTATGGACAAATCCTTTTCCTCGGGGAACACTCTCTCTTCGAGCAACTCTTCTTGGGCCAACTCTTCTTGGGCCAATTCTCCCTTGTATCCTGGCAGTCGCTCTGTCCTTCGCAAATAGCCAAAGGTCGCTATAGCGGCCAAGGCAAATAAAATAACTAAAAAAATAGTGAAACTTCCTCCCTTGGTTCGCAGTTTAAAAGATCTCATAATATTAGGTTACTTATACTCTTTAACTTTAACTAATTCTAAAATATTTGTAAAGCCCCTTTATCCACAATGGCATAGTTTGTCAATATGACGGACAAACCGTCCCGCTATCAAAGATGTTCAATAAGCAACGCGGTCACAAGCGATGCAAGCAACGCGGCCGGAGCGCATTGTAAGATAATAATAAAGGGTGCTGTAAAAAACCAGCACCCCCTGTTCTTCATTCTTGGTCAACAAAGGTGACAAAGAATGAAGGTGTTTTTGGCCACAATCCTATCCTTCCCAAATAGACCTCATAGTCCCCCGGCTTGAGACCACTTGTGTCCCAGACAATAATGAACTGTTTGGTTTCTGAACAGAAGATAGCTAAGAGAGAGATGTCTCTCTTAACCTGGTTAATAATGACCAGGTCTCTTCTACCGTCAGCGGCGATCAAGGCCGCGGTAATGTTGGCTGGCATTCTACCAGCCCCGCTTTTGTCCACTAATTTTCCGGTATAATTATTTCTTAACCGGAATTTTAAAAAAATGGTTTCTCCCACTTCATAAGTAGACAAAAGATTCCAGCCTTCTATTCTATAGCCATAGAGAAGTCTAAAAAATTCTTCTCTGTCACTACCAGCTCGGGATATAGCCCAGTAAATACGGGTGATCCCAAACCTTTTTTCCCATCCCCTCGTTTCTTCTAGAGAGAAATTGTGAAAAATTCTTAGCCTCTCTAGATAGTCAATCTCAGGCTCAGGCTCAGGCTCAGG
>CAZYBZ010000009.1:4428-18251 GCA_964646075.1 uncultured Candidatus Saccharibacteria bacterium
TTTCACCAGCCATATTTTGATCTAGAGATACCTTCTGATCACTGTCAAGCTCAGCCACTGGCTCAGGCACAGGCACGGGCTCAGGCGCGGGCTCGGGCGCAAAGGGTGGAGGTGGAGGTGGAAGTAGAAGCATAAGATCTCCTGCTGTCAGAAAAACAAAGACAGTAGAGAAAACCAGAATCGCCAATAAAACGAACAACTTCTTTTTCATTTCAACCTCCTTAGTTGAAATTGAAATAGGTTGGAATTTCCTACTTTTAAACTATGCCTTTAATCTAGTTTTGTCAAATAATTTATGAATGAGTTGTTAATGAAAATAAAAAAGCCACGCCACGCGGGCGTGTTGCTAAGGGATATGTTGCTAAAATTATACTCCCGCGCCTTGCTTGGCTTGAGTCAATCTTTTAGGAGTCGGAAAAACTATTTTATCATCTTTTAATTCTAAGACTACTTTTTGGCCGTATTTAATTTCACCGATTACAATACTTAAAGATAGGGGGTCAAGAATAAATCTTTGGATAACCCTTTTCAAAGGCCTAGCGCCAAAATTAGAATCAAAACCTTTTTCTACTAAGAAATCTTTAATTTCTTTGCTAGCCTGAATTCTAATGCCTTTTTTGGCAAGCCGTTTTTCAATTTTAGCTATTTCTAAACCGACAATCTCCCCTATTTCTTTTAAGCCAAGATAATTAAAAATAATCGTCTCGTCAATTCGATTCAAAAATTCCGGACTAAACCTTTCTTTCAGAGCTTCTTTCACCTTATCTTTAAGGGTTCTGAAACTCTCCTCTCTGTTCTGGACAAACCCCAGTGTCCCGGTCTCAGAGATAAACTTGGAACCAAGATTAGAGGTCATTATAATAATCGTATTTTTGAAAGAGACCTGTCTACCTTTGGCGTCAGTAAGGCGACCATCGTCTAGGATTTGAAGCAAGATATTAAAAATTTCTGGATGGGCTTTTTCTATTTCATCTAAAAGAACTACGCTGTAAGGCCGCCGCCGAATTTTCTCTGTCAACTGGCCTGCTTCCTCATAACCAACATAGCCAGGCGGAGAGCCAATCATTTTAGAAACGGCATAACTTTCCATATACTCTGACATATCTAAACGAACCAAAGCATTCTCGTCATTAAAAAGAAATTCTGCCAAAGCTTTAGCAGTCTCTGTTTTACCTACGCCAGTCGGGCCTAAGAACATAAAAGAGCCAAGAGGCTTATCTTCTTCACTAATACCGGCTCGGCTTCGTCTGATTGCATTAGAAATTGCCTTAATCGCTTGCTCTTGCCCGACTACTCGCCGACCAATAACTTTCTCCATCCTAACTAATTTTTTAGCTTCTTCTTCTAATAGATTAGTAGCTGGAATTCCTGTCCACCTGGCAACCACTCTGGCAATCTCCTCTTCTCCCACTTCTTCTTTTAAAACTTGATGTTCTTTGCGAAAATTAGCAAGCTCTTTCTCTTTCTTCTGAATCTCTTTTAAGATATCTGGCACTGAGCCATATTTAATCCGAGCCACTTTTTCTAAATCTCCATCTCTTTGGGCAACTTCGGCTTCAAAATTTAATTTATCAACATCTTTTTTAAATTTTCGCAAGCCTTGGATTAAATCTTTTTCAGTCCGCCATTTCATTTCCATATTTTTCGCCTTTTCCTCTAAATTGCCTAATGTCCGAAGACAAACAGCAAACCGCTTCTTTGAACGGACATCTTCTTCATTTTTCAAAGCCTCTCTTTCTATAATAAGTCGCTGAATCTCTTTTTTAATCTCTCCAAATTCAGCTGGCTCAGATTCTATTTCTAAGCGAAGACCCGAAGCTGCCTCATCCATTAAGTCAATAGCCTTGTCCGGTAAAAATCTATCAGAGATATAGCGAGCCGAAAGTTCAGCCGCTGCGATTAAAGCCGGATCTTTAATCTTGACTCCATGATGAAGTTCATATTTCTCTTTAATACCCCGTAAGATAGCAATCGTATTTTCAATATTCGGCTCTGAAACATAGACTGGCATAAATCTTCTTTCTAGGGCGGCGTCTTTTTCAATATACCTTTGATATTCTTTCAGAGTTGTTGCTCCAACTGCCCTTAATTCACCTCTGCCTAAAGCTGGTTTTAATAAGTTAGAAGCATCAACTGACCCTTCGGCTGCCCCGGCACCCATTACTGTATGAAGTTCGTCAATAAATAAGATGTAATGGCCATCTGCTTTCTCTATCTCTTTTAGCAAGGCCTTTAGCCGTTGCTCAAACTCACCGCGATATTTAGTGCCAGCGATTAAGAGCCCGAGGTCTAAAGAGATAATCTCCTTTGTCTTCAAACTCTCTGGCGCATCGCCCTCAATAATTCTTTTGGCCAAGCCTTCAACAATAGCTGTTTTGCCAACACCAGCTTCGCCAATTAAAACAGGATTATTTTTAGTTCTGCGAGAAAGAATTTGAACCACTCTCCTAATCTCATCTTCTCTGCCAATTACTGGGTCAAGCTTCCCTTGTTGGGCCAATTTAGTAAGATTTTTACAGTATTTTTCAATGACCTGATATTTAGATTCTGGGTTTGGGTCGGTAATAGTTTCCCCCCCTCTAATCTCTGTCAAGTATTCAAAGACTCTATTATAATCAAATCCTTGAGAAGTATAACTTTCTAAAATTTTTCTAGCTTCAGACGGAACCTCAAAAAGGGCTAAAAAAAGATGCTCAACTGAGATAAACTGGTCTTTCATTCTCATGGCCTCTCTCCTTGCCCTGTCTAAAACTCTAGCCATATCCTGAGTTAGATAAAACTGTCCGCTCATCTGAGGCTCTTGAGAATTATTGCGGCCGTTCAAACTTTTTTTAGAATTAACTACCTTGATTACTTTGTTTTTCAAACCTAAAACATCTATCTTTACCTTTCTTAAGATTGTGGCGACGATTGTTTCTTCTTGGCTAACCAAAGAATACAAAAGATGCAGGGCGTCAATCTGCTGCTGGTTCTGCTTTCGCGCCAGTTCTTGAGCCATAAAAATTGCTTGTTGGGCTCTTTGGGTAAATTCTCCTCCAGGGTTAACTAACATATTTTTATTAAAACAAAAAAATGGTAAAAAGTCAATATTAGCGCTTTCCTAAAATGACTTCTTTGAAAATTTCCTTATTGTCTCTCAGAATCTTAAGTGAAACTTTGTCTCCGGGAAAATATTGAATAATAACTTCTGGCAAAGGATTTCCCTGATCCAGCTTCTGTTCATCAAATTTTAAAATAATATCATCCCTTCTAAGGCCGATTATTTGCGCCGGACTATTAGGGAAAATCGCTGTTTCTGTTTTTCTTCCTATCCTGTCTCTACCAACCCAAGCTCCATAGTCAACAGGTAAGTCTAGCCGCTCACTTAGCTCTTTGGTAATCATTGTGTAATAGATGCCCAAAAAGGGATAAACGATTGTCCCTGTCGCTTTAACTTGCTTAATCCCTCTTTTTGCCAAATTAATTGGCAAACTGAAACCGATGTTTTCTCCATCTACAGAACGAGCAACATTGACACCAATCACTTCACCTGCTGAGTTAAGTAAAGGACCACCAGAATTTCCTTGATTGATAGCAGCATCAGTCTGAATAACCCCTCTTAACACCTCTACTACGCCCGCACCCCTAGCCACGATATCTCTGTCTAAACCAGAAATTACTCCGGTTGAAACAGTATTCTGAAACTCTCCCAGAGCGTTACCAATGGCAATAACAGTCTGTCCGATTCGTAAATTCGCGGAATCGCCCAGTCTTACAGCGGGAAATGTTCTACGCTCATCCTCTCTAATATCAGATTGATCAATCTGAATAATCGCCAAATCGTGAAGAGGGTCTTTAGCTAAAACTTTAGCTGGATATTTTTGCCCATCATTTAATAAGATGGTGTAGCCAGCGCCTTCCTCTAGAAGCACATGTCTATTAGTTAAAATCATTCCATCTTCAGATATAATAAAACCAGTTCCACTACCAACCTCTCTCCTCTCTCTTCCCTGCTCACGATATTGAGGAAATTGGAATCCCCAAAAAGACCAATCTCTCCCGAAGGGATCGACATAATATCTTTCTAAGACAGGGAGGTCTCTTGTAATAACAATGCTGACCACTGATGGTGAAATGCTCTCTACTACATAGATAATCTGTTCCTCTCCAGTCAATTGAGGAAGATCCTTTAACTGAACAACAATCTCCTCGTCCCTGGGGATTAAGAGTTGATGATTAGCTTTAAGAAATTCGGAAATATTTTTTTGCCAATAAAGACTAGCAAGAGCCGCGCCAGCCGCGCCAGCGATGATAGCTAAAAGAATAAAAAGAGAGACTAAGACTCCTGGCTGCAGTTGAATTCCCTTTTTCCTCTTTTTCCTCTTTTTTGGGAAAATCTTTTTAAAATTAATCTTTTTGTCCAAAAAGTTTTTTATTTTTTTGAAATTATTTTTGTTCATAGTAATCAATAATAAGTAATTAACGATTATTTATTAGCGATTATTGATAATCAATTAGTGGCCCATGATGTGAGGTAAAAAAATAAAATAAGCAACCACCCCAGCCCCAATGACTATTAGTAAGGCAGCTCCTGCGACGATATCCTTAACAATCTTAATCGTCGGGCTATGATTTGAATTAATAAGATTAATAGTCCTCTCAATTTGAGTATTTAATAATTCAATACTTAAGACATTGAATATAGTTAAAAAAATAATCGCTCTTTCAATGGCAGAAAGGGGGAAATAAAAAACAAAAAAAGAAACAACTATGGCAATAAAAATACCAACCCTAAAACTATGTTCTTTCTTAAAGGCAGTCCATAAACCAAGAAAGCCAATTCTAAGACTTTTTAACACTTTTTTAAAATTAATTATTTCCATACCATTATAACATAGTATTTTAATAGATTTTTAACTTTTTGGCAAACATATTTACTAACAGCAAGAGTAAAAGCCGCAGTAACAAAATCCATAATAGTCACTCTGGTCAAATGGCGGTCGATAGTCAATAAGGAATAGTCAGAGAACTCTTTCGTTATCTAATTTTGCAAATATCAAAATAAGGAGCAATTTCTTTTTGAATCTCTTTAAGTTCTTCTTCTGGATAAGGCCTTAGCTTAGAAAAACTAGGATTAATCATTTTACCTCTTGGTTGAAAATTTTGTAAAAAATATTTCTTTGCTGGACTAAGCCATTTAGCGATTTTAATAATATCTTCTTTGGTGTGAATAGTAGGTACCACGGTTGTCCGAAATTCATAATCAAGCCCAGAACTTTTAATTATTTCAATACTTTTTTTAATATTGTTTAAGTCAATTTTCACCCCTGTTGCCTTTTCGTATGGCAAAGCGGGGTCTGACCCCGCTTTTCTAAAAAGTGCTTTAATATCCATCGCCACATAATCAATCAACTTTTCCTCAATTAATTTTTTTAACATTTTAGGGCCTGAGCCATTAGTATCAAGCTTAACCAAATAGCCAAATTTTTTAATCTTTTTAATAAGGTCTGGCAATTCTTGATGGATAGTCGGCTCCCCTCCACAAATTACAAGGGCTTCTAAAAACCCTTTTCTTTCTTCCAAAAATTCGTAAATCTTTTTTAGCGGTATTGAAGGATGCTTAATAATCTCATCAGGCAAAACTAACTCCCTATTATAACACCAAGGACAACGAAAATTACAACCGCTAACAAATATGGTAGCGGCTATTTTTCCAGGATAATCTATTAAAGTAATCTTTTGAAGTCCACCGATAATCATGTCTTAAGTTTAAATTCTTTCCGCTCTTGAAATTCTTTTTGCTTCCCTGTATTCCATTGTTTGATCGGTCGATAATAACCAACTATCCTTGAGTAAACCTCGCAGGGCTGTTTAATGGTACACTTCGGGCATTCAAAATGCTCGCCTGATAAATAGCCGTGATTTGGACAGATAGAAAAAGTGGGCGTAATAGTAAGATAGGGCAAATGAAATTTTTCAAAAATCTTTTTAATTAAATTTTTAACGGTTTGGGTATCAGAAATTTTTTCACCTAAGAAAAGATGAAGAACACTACCCCCCGTATATTTGCATTGGATTTCATCTTGAAGTTTTAAGGCCTCAAAGGCGTCATCAGTATAATTAGCCGGTAATTGCGAACTATTAGTATAAAACGGCACTTTATTCGTGCCAGCGGTAATAATATCCGGATATTTTTCTCTATCTTTTTGGGCTAATCTGAAGGCCGTGCTTTCAGCCGGTGTCTGCTCAAGATTATAGATATTTCCAGTTTCTTTTTGGTATTTTACTAGCTTTTCTCTCATAAAATCCAGAATTTCAAGCCCAAATCTTCGACCTCTCTTTGAAGCGATATTATCACCAATGAAATTTAAAAGCGCTTCGTTCATTCCTACTAAACCAATAGTAGCAAAATGATTAGCGTAATACTCTCCTCTCATCTTCTTTATTCCTTCAAGGTAAAATCTGGAATAAGGATACAAACCTTTTCCAATAAAATTTTCAATAGTTTTTCTCTTGATTTCCAGGCTCTCTTTTGCCAAATCCATTATTTTTCCTAGTCTTTCAAAAAATTCTTTTTTTGTTTTTGATGAATAACCGATTCGCGGCAAATTACAAGTGACAACACCAATGCTGCCCGTATTGCTACCACTTCCAAACAGTCCTCCACCCCCCCGATTACGAAGTTCCCGCAAATCCAATTTTAATCTACAACACATTGAACGCGAATCTTCCGGATTCATATCTGAGTTAATATAATTTGAAAAATAGTTTATTCCATATTTTGCCGAGGCCTCAAAAACTCCATCAAAAGCCGGCTCATCCCAAGGGAAGTCTTTAGTAATATTAATAGTTGGAATCGGAAAAGAAAATGGCCGTTTGTCCTTATCGCCTTCCAACATTGCTTCATAAAAGGCCTTATTAAACATTTTCATCTCTTCTTCAAATTCGCCATAAACTTCTTTTTGGGCTTTGCCACCAATAATTACCGGCTGTTTGGCAAAAGTCGGAGATGGCCGAAGGTCTAATGTCAGATTGCTAAAAGGATTTTGAAATCCCACCCTAGTCGGTGTCGCCATATTGAATAAAAATTCCTGTAAAGCCTGTTTTGTTTGTTTATAACTCAAATTATCACGGCGAATAAAGGGAGCTAAAAGCGTATCAAAGTTTGAAAAACTTACAGCGCCGGCTACTTCGCCGGTAATAGTGAATAGAAAATTTACAACCTGGCCCAAAGCGCTCCTAAAATGTTTTGCCGGCTTGGAAGACATCTTGCCTGGCACTCCGCCAAAACCCCTTAATAATAAATCATATAAATCCCAACCACTGCAATAAACAGCTAGAGTATCTAAATTGTGAAGGTGCAAGTCGCCTGATTCGTTCGCTTCTCTAATTTCTTTTGGATAAACTTTGCGAAGCCAATATTTTTTTACAATACCAGAGATACTATAATGATTCAGTCCTTGTAAAGAAAAAGCCATATTAGCGTTTTCTTTAATCTCCCAATCTAATTTTCCTAAATACTGATCAACTCTCTCTATCGCTTCTTCTGAAACTACAATCGCCTCCCTGATTCTTCTTCTTTGCTCTCGGTATAAAATATAAACCTTAGCCGTCTCAATTAAGTTTTCTAAAATTAATGTCTCCTCCACTATGTCCTGGATCTGTTCTACGGTCGGAATCTCATCTTCTTTAAATCTACGACTTAAAATATCTGTCACCCGTTTGGAAAGTTTTTTAGACAGAGCACCGTCTGCCTGACCAGTGGCGGTAATCGCTTTATAAATAACCTTGGCAATCTTGTCCTGCTCAAAATCAACAATTTCGCCAGTTCGCTTTTTTACTTTAGTTATTTTATTTTTCATCTCCTTGAAAATTAATACTTGCTCTAATAAAATTGAGCAAGTTGTAGGATAATATATATATCTTACTCCAATAAAAAAATTGAGTCAAAAACCCAATTTCTGTGGATAACCTCCTTGAAGAAAAATAAAAGAGGGGGCAGTTAATCCTCAACTGCTCCCTCGCCGCCCTTATGGTTTTACTCCCGCTACTTTCCAGTCCACCAATTTTTTAAATACCGGATGGTACAAACTAGCCTACCAGCGCCGGTCCCCCCCCCGTTGTCGGAGTCACGCTTCATGGCCTCCGCCACCTTTCTGTTTGTTTTGATTTCCCGGGGGCTTCTTCCAAGCTTCCAATATCCGCGCAATCGCACGCGAGCAAGATCCAAGAGTCGAGCACTCTCTCTCACGGTTCTCACCTTATCGTATCTGGGGGAGCATAACAACGCTCCGAATTCTTCGAGCTTCTCCCTGACTACGATAATCTCATCCCTCATTCGTTCATCCTCCTACTGATCATTTCTTCCAACAATTAGATTTTACTAACTCGTCTAATTCATGCCTGCGCTCGGATAGCAAGCAACATATCTCCCGCGATAGCGAGCTATTACGGGAGGACTTTAGCGTTTCAAGAAGATCCATTAATTTCTGGATCTCTTCCCTTAATCCTTTCTGCTTTTCCTCCGACATTATCTCTCCTCCTTTTTTTTCGCCATCCTGTGCCTATCACAAGACAACTGATTTATCTGCCAATCTCAAGCTCTTTATTAAAAGATTGATAAATAAATCAGCTATCTCGTGATTTTCTCTTTTCTCTTCATTCTAAAGTCTCAAAGCCAATAATTTTGTTAAAGAACTGTTTTGCGAAACAATACGAAGTTCAATCTCTAACTACTTCTTTATCTATCTTCAAACATTAACACTTTTAAAAAATTTGTCAAATGATTTTGTGCAGAAACTGTCCCCATCTTGAAGTAATATCTCGTTTCTAACAATTCATTGGGACTAACTAGCTATTCTGCAAATTTCTTAAAATTAAAATTAATTAAACTATGTTCCCTGCCAAGTTTAGAGGTTAACTCCTTTAACTTAAAATAAAAATTGTTGCCATCAATAAAAACAAAAGTTCTTTTCATATAAATAAAAACTGCTGTCGCTCGCAAAAGCGAGGGAAAGCAGTGGGATTAACTATTATGATAGTTAGCAAAACTAAAACTCTTGTCAAGCTTTTTTATCCCCATTTAATTTGTTGAAATTAAACCAACCTTGCATAACTCCATTTTTTCAGGGGACTGTCCCTGTTATATGAGTTTGGAGATTTGTTTTTTGAGCTTGGGAATATCGTTTTTGGCTGTATCCCAAACAGTATCCGGGTCAATCCCAAAATATTCATGAATTAATTTATCGCGCATTCCGGCTATTTCTCGCCACTCAATTTCCGGATGTTTTTCTTTAAAATTTTTCGGGAGATTTTTTACTGCTTCGCCGATAATTTCAATTCTCCGCATTACCGCGTCTTGAGTCTTAGTATCGTTAAAGAAGCTGTCTTCAGAAAAATTTTTTATATGGCTTTCTATTTCTCCAATGCTTTCTAAAATATGCTCTAGAAAAATTTTAGGATTTTTTCTCATAGATTATTTTTTGCTCATTCAAAATAATATCTCTCAAAAGAGGGTGAATGGATTTGTAAGTTAAAAGGTCAACTTTTCTTCCTAATTTTTCTTCCAACATAAACTGCATTCGTACTAAATCTAAGAGGCTTTTTCTTTTCTCAAATTCCACCAGCATATCAATGTCGCTTTCCCTCTGCATCTCGCCGCGCGCTAATGAACCAAAAAGAGCCGCCTTTGTCACTCCTTGACGTTTTAGAATAGGCATTATTTTTCTCTTAATGCTTTGAGTAGTCATGCTTAAATAATATCAAAGAAAAGGAAAATCAGCAATTTGGGCAAACCCCGAGCAAGCCCTGAGCCGTATATCCCTTATTATACGCCCTGATAACTGTAAAATGGTATAAAATGGTAAAATGTAAAATGGTATAAAATGGTGTCAAGTCTATTTTTCCCCTTTCTCGGTCTCCCTCTTCCGCGAGGCGAACAAACTCAAAACCTCTCCGTTAGAAAAAAATTAATTTGTTTTTTAAATTTATTTTGAATCTCTCTTGAAAACTTTCTCAGACTCCTTTTAAAATGAGGGGTATAATAAATCTCCATCTAAGACCTAAGTTAAAAGAGATTTCATTAGAGCTTTTGGGTTTTCAAAAGGTCCCATGATTTTCCCTTTTTGAATCTCTTTCAAGGCTCGAGTGATTCCCTGATCTAATCTTATTCGGTCTTTTGAAACATTCAAAAGTCGCTCGTATTCGTTTCGAGGTATTATTACCAACTCTCCCTCTTTTGACAATGCTCTTGGAATAGAGATCACCTTACTCATTAATTTTATGTTAACAGAACAAGGGTAAGCGGTCAAGACCGATATACTCTTTAAAATTTTCCGACAAGAGTGGGCAATCCACCAACTAATGGGTCAAATATCTTAACTCCTCCGGCATATTCCCATCTCTTGGTCCCATTATTCACCTCTTTTTTTAGAGGGCAGGCCCTCCTTTCCAGTCTCCTTTTAAAAACAGATTTTCGGAAAAATTGCAAAAAAATAACATTCATCAATGCTATATTTCTAAAATAATCTTCAATTAAGAATTGTTTTTTAGTTAGTCTAATGGGGAAATATTGACAAAACCCCAATTTAAGATTAGGGTTGATTTGTTAAGTCTTACTAATGCTCGTTAACAAAGGAAAGGAGGCAGAAGCATGAAAATCAGAAAAGCGCTTCTATGGGGCGTCCCCGTCGTAGTAATGGGCTCACTAATATATTGGCTTGTAAGCGCCAATTTTGAAATGTGGTCCCCCGTTATCAAACGAATGCCCCTAGTGCCGCTTGCCTATCAATGGCTACTGAGCATCGCTCTCAGTATTACGGGCATTATCTTAATCGGTTATGGGGTGATGTTATGGCACCCCATGAAAAAGATAATTAATAAATTTCCTTTTCTCGCAATAGCCTATAACGGCAACGGCGAAAAATATGTTAAAAATATCGTATTGGTTCAATGGGGAGGAAACGAATTCTACGGATGGCTGACAGGGACCGTCGTAATAAACAGGGAGACTCTCTTTAAAGTTACGATACCTTCGGCACCCATGCCACTCTCGGCCTACATTATGTTGGTAAAAAAAGAAAATCTTAAATTCAGTAACATTGGAATGGGAGACCATCTCCAGCAGCTCGGGTCGATGGGCTTCCTCAATATGAATAGAGAGATAGAAAGCTGGAAGCCTTCAGCTTACGAAGAATAGACGAAGGCGTCGCAACTCCACGCGACGCCTTTCTTATAAACTGATCTTTTTAAAAAATAAATATAAAATTTTCACTTACTAAAAATAAGGTTAAAGCCCAGAGGGTAAACCTTATTAAATTATCTGCTCGAAAGACTGGGGGCAATTCATCTACCTGTCGTCATTTACTCCCGCGGCAATCAGAATGATTTTTACTTCATCTGGTTTAAGTTTCTTGTCTTGGATTGCTCCGAAAATAACACGAGTTGCGGAAGAATTCTTGGTAATAATCTTAGCTGCTTCTTGAATCTCAACCAATGATAAATTTTTGCCGCCAGTAATGTTAAATAAAATTCTTTGAGCTCCTTTAATGCTAAAATTCAAGAAAGGAGAATTAATAGCCATGTTCGCTGCTCTCTTAGTTTTATTTTCACCTTCGGCCACGCCTACCCCAAAAAGAGCAAAACCTGAATCGCTCATTATTGCCTTAACGTCAGCAAAGTCAACATTAATAATTCCAGGCTTAACTATCAAATCAGAAATCCCTTGAACTGCTTGCCTTAAAATCTCGTCACAAAGCCAAAAAGCAGAGAGGCATGTCGTTTGCTCATCTATCTGCCCCAAAAGCTTGTCATTAGGAATAACAAAAAGAGTGTCTACCTTTTCCTTTAATCTTCTTTGGCTACTCTGAGCAATTCTTTTTCTTTGAGCTCCTTCAAAAGAAAAGGGTAGGGTTACTACTCCAATGGTTAAAATGCCGAAATCTTTCGCGACTTCTGCTATAATGGGCGCCGCACCTGAACCAGTGCCCCCGCCAAGCCCACAAACAATAAAAGCAATATCAGTATCTTGTAAAGCTTCTTCTATAAGAGAACGACTCTCCTTAGCAGCTTCTTGTCCTATCTTTGGATTCATTCCGGCTCCCAAGCCCTTAGCAATATTCCTCCCAAGTTGAATTTTTTTATTAGCTTTATTCTTTTTTAGGTCTTGAATGTCACAATTAAGAACAATCAGTTCGATCCCCTGAATTTTGCATTTTAACATTCTAGAAACAGCGTTCCCTCCAGAGCCGCCTACTCCTAAAACTTTTATTTTCGCTGGCTTTCTCATTAGATTATTTTATTCCATCACTCCTCTGTTTCCCGTCTTATCTTCCTAGCGAAAAAACAAAGAAAGATAGAACAAAGACTATGGTTAGGGCATAATGGCTCTGAAAAACCCTTTCACTTTAAGCCAGGCTCGAGAAAATAGAGAAGAATCTCCAGCCCCCCCTTCTTCGTCTCCATATAGAACTAAGCCACAAGCCAGACTAAAAACAGGGTCTTCTTCTATCCCAATAAATGTCTTCATCGCTCCTCTGCGAACCGGTAATTTTAATTCTTGCTTTGCGAAATCAACTATTCCTGATAATTTTGAACCACCGCCAGTTAAGGTTACTCCTGCTGGCAAAGATCCTTGACAATCAACTTTTTTAAGCTCTTTGTTAATTAAATTAAAAATCTCTACTATCCTAGCCTTGCCAGCTTTAATTAATTTTTTAGTATCAAAAATAAATGGTTCTCCTTTGCCAATATTAATCTTCTCTTTCTTGTTTTTATTTTGAAAAATATACGAACCAAATTTCTTCTTAATCTCTTCTGCCACATCAATCTCCGCCTGTAGGGCAACAGCGATATCTCTCGTTATATGAGCTGAACCAATAGGTAAAACAGCAAGATGAATCAAATTTTTATCTTCGTAAATGGCTATCCCTGTTGTCTCCGCTCCGATATCCACCACTGCTGAACCTAACTCCTTTTGTTGAGAAGTAAGAAGGGCTCTCGCAGAAGCCAGAGGAGAAGGGATAATCTCCGTTATTTCAATATCAGCTCCGAGAACAGACTCAACTAATCTTTTTAAATGAAAAGAAAAAACGCAGACCGCCAAGGCTCGCGCTTCTAATTTTATGCCCTTCATTCCAACAACATCTTTTAATTCCGGCTCATTGTCTACTATATATTCCTGAGAAAAAACATCTAGGATTTCTTGATTTTGAGTTAAACTAATGGAAGACTTGGCTTCTTCCATCACTCTATCCAAATCATCAAGCGAGACTTTCTGGTCAGCCCGAGAAATCGCCACCGCCCCGTGGCACAATTTAGCAATAAGATGAGGCCCTCCAATATTAACAAAAACTTCTTTAATCTGATATGGCTTAATCTCTCTCTTTAATTTAGAAAGAAGCTCGGTAATCTTTTTCGAAACAAGTTCTACGTCTGTAACCACTCCCCTCTTTACTCCTTCAGAAGAAACCTTGGCGCAAGAAAGAACGGCTATCTCTTGATTATCTTTCTTTTTTTGGACAACAATCCCTTTTATGGAATTAGAGCCAATATCTATAACACTAACGATATTTTTGCCTTGAAGCATATTTTTTAAAAATTAAATCTCTACAGCCAAAGCTGTATTTTCTCTTCTTTTTCTTTATAACAATTTTTCGCCTTAGAGTAAAGTTTATAATCTATCTTTCTGATGCTCCGCTTCGCGAGACAAAAACAAAAAATTCAATTTTGCACCTAAAATCAATTGGTAAGCCCTCATAGGCAGTGAGCCAAACCTTTCTTTCTTCAACTTGCGGTACCTTTTGGTTGAAATTCTAACTTTTTTTGAACAGAACCCCGACTGACGC
>CAZYBZ010000010.1:0-16956 GCA_964646075.1 uncultured Candidatus Saccharibacteria bacterium
AGCAGAAGAAGAAAGAATCGCAGCCGAGGAGATAAGATTGAAAAGAGAGGCTCTCAAAAAGCAAGAGAGAATCGCAGCCGAGAAAAAGAAGCAGGAGGAGGAAGCCGAGAAAAAAGCAGAAGAAGAAAGAATCGCGGCAAAAAAAATAAGACTAAGGGCAAAGGAGAGAGAAGAGATGATTGAAAAGATAATGACCAAAGAGGAGATTTTTCAGAAAGAAGAAACAGAAGAAGAAAAAGAAAAAAGAGAAGAAAAAGAATTAGACGAACGAAAAGAAGAATTAATCCAAGAATTAAAAGGTCTTCCAGGAGAAAAAATCCCTATAGAAGAAAACAGAACTTATTATCTAAAAGAGAAAACTAGACTTGAGAAAGACTTAGAGCCAATCCTGGCAAGTGAAAAAAAGATTGAAGAAAATATAAGGTTTATTGAAAATGTAGAAAAAACAGCCGCCATCTCAAGGCAAAAAAAGAAGGCTGAGCAAGAAAGACAATTGGCTGATCAAGAGAGGCAAATAATTGAAAAGCAGCGATGGGATCTTGAACAAAGAAAGTTCAAGATTGATGAAAAATTAAAGGAGTTTGACTTTACTTTTAGACAATTTGCTCAAAAAGAGGCAAAGATTAGACAAGGAATAGAAGACGTTGAAAAAAAACTAGAGAAGATAAGTAAAAAAAGAAGGAAAGCAGAGATAGAAGAAAGGATAAGACAAATAGCTGAAGAAAAAATAATATATGGCCAAGCTAAAAATAAAATTTTAAAAAAACGCCGAGAAATAGAGGATATGTTGGCAGAAACACTCAATCGGGAAGAGGCGGTAGAAAAAGAGATAAGGCACATTGAATCAGAAGAAAAATTAGCAACCGAAGCAGATAAACAGCGGATAGAAAAAGAGAGGTGGGATTTACAAGAACTTCGTTCAAAAATTGAAAAAGAGAGGTGGGTCTTAGAAGAAGAAAAAAGAATAATTCGCCTAAAAGAAAGTCGGACAAATCTTCATTATGACAAGATATTGAAAGAGGAGAATGACTTAAGAAAAGAGGTCGAGAATATAGATAGGCTTTTGGGATTAATTATTCCTGTCGTTAAAAAAATAGAAAAAAAGCCAGAGCCTGAGAAAGAGGAAATAAAAGAAAAAGCGCTAGAAAAAGAGCAAATAGCGGCCAAAAAAGCATTAGAAAAAATTGAAGAAAAAAGGAGAAAAGAAGCTCTTTTAAGAAGCCTTAAATCAAAAAGAGAGGAAGAGGCAAAGGAAAAGGAAGAGCAACTCCTTCAAAGAATTAGGCAGAATGCTCCCGCCGCAAGACAACAACCCCCAGTAATAGCCACTCCTCCTGAGCCGCCAGCCAAAAAATCCAAAAACAAGATATTAATTATCGCTCTTTTGTTGTTAATAATTCTTGGCATAATTACCTTCTGGTTTTGGTATACAAGAGTGAGAGTAACGCCGACTCCTCCTGTTGACCCAACTCCTCCTGTTGACCCTGATCCCACTCCTCCTGTTGACCCTGATCCCACTCCTCCTGTTCTTACGGAGCCGCCACCTGCCTTAATTGTTACAGACATCTTTTTCCCTCTTGGAATAGATAATTATGAACAGGTTCTTCCTCTTGTAACTGAGATCTTTCAGCTCGAGAGGTTAGAAGAAGATACTTTTATCAGGGTTGCTGTTGAAGACATAAGAGACAATAGACATCTCGGCATCCAAGAATTTCTACCAGCGATTGGAATAAATCCTCCTCCTATTCTTTTTACTCAAATAGAAAATGATGCTACTTTTTATATCTTCTCTACTAAGAATTATGCTGCCTTTGGTTTTGCAGCTCAAAAAACTCTTATGACAACCTCAGAAAAGATAAAGACAACTATGAGAGAATGGGAGGTCACCCTGATGACAGAGATAAAAGAGCTGGCTCAAGCATTAGAGATAGAAGACGTTATGCTCCCGGCTTCATTCTCTGAAAATATTTACAAGGATCACACCCTGCGCTTTCTTACTCTCGTCCCAGCTCCTAATTGTTATGGTGTTTGCTATACGATTATTAGAGATAAACTACATTTTGCTACCTGCTGCAAGCCTCTTATTAATCTAATCAACCGATTAGAATCAGAATAAAATAAAAAATGGATCAAGTTCTATGGTAACGAAAGTTTTACAAATGTCTTCTGGCCTGCTAAAATTGCATTATGGCATCAAAAGTCTTCTCAACCGCTATTATTGGACTTGATTCACAGATTATTGAGGTAGAAGCGGATACTGTTCGCGGCTTACGGCGGTTTGATATTGTCGGACTACCAGATAAAGCGGTAGAAGAATCAAAAGAAAGGGTAAGGGCAGCCATAAGAGCCTGTGGCTATAGACCACCCTTGTCAGAGGCAGAAAGAATCTTAATCAACTTAGCCCCAGCCGACTTAAAAAAAGAAGGCTCATTATACGATCTTCCTATCGCCTTAGCTTATCTCCTAAAAGGTAAAAAAATAACCTTTAATGAGCAAGGCAAAATCTTTGCCGGAGAGCTGTCTCTGGATGGAAAACTACGGCCTATAAAGGGGGCTCTTTCTTTTGCTCTAAAAGCTAAAGAAGCCGGTTTTTCTGAAATTATCCTACCTGTAAACAATGCTCAAGAAGCCGCTCTAAGCAATATAGACTCAACAACAAAGATAAAGATTATTGGCGCCGAGTCTTTGCGAGAGGTTATAGACTACTTAGAAGGTCGTCGGCAGATTGAATCACCTTCAATAAATCTCCAGAAGAATTTGGAAAAAACAATCCATCCAGTCTCTCTGGATTGGATTAAGGGACAAGGATACGCTAAAAGAGCGGCTATAATTTCTGCTGCTGGAGGTCACAACCTTCTTCTCCTTGGCCCACCCGGTGGAGGTAAAAGTCTTCTAGCGAAAGCCCTTCCATCCATTCTTCCTCCGCTTGACCATAAAGAGATACTAGAAACAACAAAGATATATAGTATTGCCGGTTTGCTTTCTAAAGAAAAACCAATTATGAGCCAACGGCCTTTTAGAGTAGCCCATCACACTTCTTCTAGGGCCTCAATTATCGGAGGGGGTAATCCATTAAGGCCAGGAGAAATAACCTTGGCTCACCGAGGCGTTTTATTTATGGACGAATTTCCTGAGTTCCATCGTGACGTTATTGAAGCATTGCGCCAACCGTTAGAAGATGGAATAATCACTGTGATGAGAGCTAACCAGCGCTTAACTTTCCCTTGTCAATTCACTCTCATCGCTGCGGCCAATCCTTGTCCTTGTGGCCATTTAAATAACCCCCTACATGAGTGCGAGTGCACTTCTTCTCAAGTTGCAAAATATAAGAGGAAACTATCTAGCCCCATCGTTGACCGAATAGATATGGTTATTGAGCTTCCTCAAGTAAAATTTGAAAAATTAACTTCTTCTACTGAGAGCGAAGAAACAGAAGAAAAACGAAAAGAAGTCCTTTTCGCCCGCGGGATACAAAAACAAAGATTTCAAAACGATAGAACAGGTCTTATCACTAACAGCGAAATGGATGTGCCTGAAATAAAAAAATACTGCCAAATTGATTTGGCAGCAAAAAATATTTTGAGAAATTATGTTAATTCTGGCATCTTGTCAGCCCGCGGTTATCACCGAGTGTTGAAGGTTGGTCGGACTATCGCTGATTTAAAAGAGTCAACAAAAATTCTTACCGAGCATATCAATGAAGCGTTGATGTATCGGTTAAAACAATAACAACTAGCGAAGAAATGGATTTCTCGCTCCCCTTACTTCAAAATGAAGATGACAGCCTGCCGGGCCAGCAGGAATAGTGTGTCCAGTATAACCAACATGACCGATCGTTTGTCCTTGAGAAACTCTCTGACCTGGGCTGACGATAATCCTAGATAAATGAGCGTAAAGAGTCGCCACTCCATTAGGATGTAGAATCTGGACATAGTATCCATAAGCTCCTCTATAATTTGTCTGCTGAACAATGCCACCAGCCGCCGCATAAACAGGGTCGCCACATCTCCCAGTAGCAAAATCAATAGCATTATACCAGTGAAGCCATTGAGTAACTAGAGCGCCACTCAAAGGCATTATGAAATAAGAGCTCGCCAGAGGAATTCCTTGCCTGACCGTCTTTACAATCGGCATCCTACCGTCAGGAATAACTAACATCCTGCCAATAAAAATATCAGCTTCCCCAGACAGATTATTGAAACTAATAATTTCGCTTGCCTCGCCTCCATAGATTTGAGCAATCTGGCTTACCGTGTCTCCGCTCCTTACTAAATGCAAGACTCCAGTCACCGGAGGAATGATAAGCTTTTGTCCCGGTTGAATAATCGCTCTATTCTCTAAATTATTTGCCCAAAGAATTGTCTCTAAGCTAATCTGAAATTTTTCAGCAATACTCCCTAAGCTCTCTCCCTCTTTAACAAAATGCTCTTGAACGTCCTCTCTGCCTCTGAGAGTGATTCTACCAAGGGCCGCTAAAGTTTGAAAACCAACAGCTCTCGGCGGAGAAACAGCTAAGAGGCTATTATCTTGGAGAAGAAAGAGATTGGGTTTTCTAAAACCCTCCCTTCTTTGGACTAAGACCGACCCTACTTCCTGAACTAAGGTCTCCTTGGCTAGAAAGGTTAGCCTAACTTCTGAAGGATTTACCTTGTTAAGGCCTAGTCCAAAGATTATAATAAAAAATAGAAACAAACAAAAACGAGGCTTAATATGCTTCTTAAGCCACCAGAGATACTTTAAGTTGTTTTTGATACTAGGAATAGATTTTAAGTAAAAAATCAAATAATAAATCAACTTTCTATGAATTGCCCTATTTCAGAATGCTTTATTATTTAATCCTAAGTTTGGATTAAAGTCAAGTCTTTTTTCCACAAAGGAGTCCGTCAGGGGTCGCGCGACCCGGCCATCCAGCCTGGCAATACAAAATTATGAATTTATCTTCTGAGCAAGCAGTTAAAGCACTATTTAAAAAAGACAATATTCGGCCTTTAAAAAAATTAGGTCAGAATTTTTTAATCGACAAAGAAATTCTTGATAAAATTATCCAAGCTGCTCAACTATCAGAACAGAACACGGTTTTAGAAATCGGCCCAGGTGTTGGCGTTTTGACTCAAGGGTTAGCAAAAAAAACAAGAAAAGTTATCGCGGTAGAAAAAGATAAAAAACTTACAGCCATCTTAAAACAAAATTTCTTAAAAAAACAAAATGTTGAAATAGTAGAAGGAGATATATTGAGGCTATCAATTGCTCAATTGTTTGATTGTCCAATTGTTAAAGATTACAAGGTTGTCTCTAATCTGCCCTACAATATCGCTTTGCCGGTGATAAGAAAACTAGTAGAAGAAAAAAATCCGCCCAAAATGATGATTTTGATGCTTCAAAAAGAAGTGGCTCAAAAAATCTGCGCTAAAAAATCATCTCTCCCAAAAATCGCGATTGAACTCTATGCTAAATCAGAAATCTTATTCTATGTTCCCAAAGAATTATTTTGGCCCCAGCCAAAGGTTAACGGCGCTGTTATAAAGGTAACTGATATCCAAAAAAATGCGCTAGAAATTGACAAAAATTTATTCTTCAAAATTCTAAAAGCTGGTTTTGCCCATCCCAGAAAAACAATTCTCAATAATTTATATTCTGTCTTAAAGTTAGAAAAAGAAAAAACCAGGCAATGGCTTAATAATTCTGATATCTCGCCTAAAAATCGGGCTGAAGATTTAACTCTGAAAAACTGGCTAAGCCTTTTACGCAATTTTGATCTATGATATTATTAAGTCAATGAGAAAAATCATTCTTCTAATTTTATTTATCGGATTTTTAGGAAGCTTCTTTTTATTGGCTCCTAAAAGCGTTGCTGCCTGTCCTGCAGGTTATGATGGCGCAGGGGAGACCATCGCTGGAAGGCCAATCTGTTGCCGAGCACCTCTTTTCGATGGTTCTTGCTTGTTCCCAAGCACCCTTTGGGCCGGTGGTCGATGCTGTCACACTCTTGCCTTAAGGATAGGTAATGGCGCTGGCTTCTTCACCGAGACTTGGCTCCATGTTGAAGATCGCACTGTTACTGTTGGAGATCCAATCTCAGGAAGAGTCCAAATAAGCACAAGATCAAATATTGAAACTCCTTGTATAATCTTTGGAGACGGAGAAACGATGCCTCTTTCTCCTTGTGATGGTTCTGCTTTTGCTGACTTAAAATTTTTTCCCAGAATTTGCACCCATTCTTTTGAACATACTTATAAGCAGGCCGGTAGATTTACAATTATAGCCAGTATTCACGGATGCGATGCTCAGGATCCCGGCATCTTTGGAAAAAGCGCCCTAATCCAAGTTTTTGAACCAGAACCCCCTTTGCCAGCCCCAGATCCCGAGAAAAGATGGAATCCTTTGGGTGGCGCAACTATTCAAGAAATTATAGTGTTTATCGCAAATGCTATTTTTTATATTATGAGTAGCTTAGCTGTCCTCTTTATTATGTTTGGCGGATTTCATATAATAACTGCCGGTGGCAATCCTGAGCAAGTAAGTAAAGGAAGAAAAATCATTCTCTACACGATTATTGGTTTTATTGTGATGGCTCTCTCCAGGGGCGCTATTGAGCTAGTTCTCTTGGTTTTAGGAGTTAATAATTAATTTTCCTCAGCTGTTTCCTTAAATTAAAAAAAATTAATTTTGTTCAATGTTTAAAAAAAACGAAAAACTTCTCATTATTTCTCTAATTGTCTTTCTTGGGATAACTTTTCCCTTAGCAGAGGCTTCAGCAAATGGCGCCGCCCTTACCATCCTTTTCGGAATCGGCGCAGCAATAAAAGCAGCATTCGGGGAGTTTGCCAGAATAATGGGAAAAGTTACCTATTTTTTATTTAAAGTCCTTCTCCTTTTAATACTCTCCCAACTCCTTCTATTCTTTGCTAATGCTTTTTTAGCCTGGGCTAGTGATCCTAATCTTATTAAAGTTGGAATTTTGGAAAATCCCTTTGTTCTGATGGGCTGGGAAGTGGTAAGAGACTTTGTTAACCTCTTCTTCATTCTAATAGTGGTTTTTATCGGAATTGCCACCGCTCTTAGAATAAAAGAATATGAAATTCAAAAGCTCTGGCCGCGTTTAATTTTTGTCGCCCTGTTAATCAATTTTACGCCAGCAATCTCTGGGTTATTGATAGGCGCCTCAAATGTCGTTATGGACTTTTTCTTTCAAGCTGGTGGAGGCGGGGGATTTGTTGGAATCATCCGCCCGGCCACAGATGTGTTTGGGGGTCTAGGGGAAGCAATCCGCTTTGTGTTTGCCGATATTGATGGAAAGCTGGGAGGAGGAATGATCTTTAGAATGTTTTTTTTAACAACATTTAATTTGGTGACTAGCTTTATTTTAATCACTCTCTCTCTGGTTTTTATTATAAGACATGTTGTTTTATGGGTTTTGGTAATCCTGTCCCCTCTCGCCTTTTTTAGCTATATTTTGCCTGCTACCAAAACAATGTTTTGGGATAAATGGTGGAACGAATTTATTAAATGGTCTTTTATCGGAGTTGTAGCTATGTTTTTTCTCTGGCTTGCTCATATAATGATAGCTGAATTGCCAATATTATTAGATGATCCGAGCGCTTTAGCTCTTGGATTGGACGCTGGGCTTGCTGGCATATTAACTCTTTCTCTTCCTTTGGCTCTTTTATGTATTGGGCTAATGAGTCTCTCTTCTATCTCTATCCAGGGAATGAACTTAGGAAAGATGGCCGGGGGGCTAAGAAGGACTGTGGAAGGAAAAGCAAAGTCGCTATACAAAAGAGAGGCTCCTGGTATGTGGAATAGAGTGTCAGCGCCTGCAAGAGAGGAGGTTGGAAAATGGGCTGAAGGAGTGGGAATGAAAGCCCCTCCAGAAAAAGGAGAGAAGGGAAGAGTGGGTTATCATATACGCAAGAAAATAGCTGGTAAAGTTTCGCCACATGCTCAGGGAAAGACGACAAAAGATATTGAAGCCTTAACTGGGGAAAACAAAGAACTTACTAGGGGTGGACGAAATCTTGCGTTAAGAAATGCTAAAAATAAGATCGAAAGAATCTCGGCTATCTTGTCAAAATTTGAAAAAGGAGAAACTTCTGACCTTACTTCGTCAGAGATAGAGCAAGGAATGGAGGCAGCAAGCAATTCTTATCCATCCCAGTTAAATAAAATGAATGGAATGGCTCCGGATATTGCTCTGAAAAATGAAAAGAAATATGCCAAACAAGTGGAAGAGCTAAGGGAAGCAGGGGACGATAAGGCCGCAAATAAGATCCAAGAAAAAATGGAACAAATGGGATTAATACTTAGTAATAAAGATAAAGAGAAGGGCTATAAAAGATTGTCTGATAAATTAGCAGATGGCATAAAAGCTAAAGATATCTCGTCTCTGCGAATAGAGTCCTTTGAAAATGAAGAGTATGCAGAATCCTTTTTCAAGCACGGAACTGGTGAGAAATTCTCCGCTATGGGCAGAGAATTAAACCGCCCGGGACTAGAAATAATCCAAAAGAAAATAAACGAGACTGAACCAGAGCGCTTAAAGACAGAATACCCAGCTTTGCATAAATTTTCTACAAGCAACGTGGCTGCAAGTTCAGGTTTAGTTGGATCTAAGAGTAAAGAAAGTGGTAATAAGCCACCTAAGATACTCACGCCCGAAAAAAAAGCAAAGCCAAGAAAAACGAGTAAAGAGTATGGAAGGAAAGACGGAAAGATAACAGAATACGAGAGGCAGGGTGGGGGAGGCCCGATTGCAGGAGGAAATTAGAAGAATAGGTCAGAAGAAAAAAATAAGCGCTTGAAGTAAAAAAGGGGCGTTGTAAACGCCCCTTTTAGATTTTATGCTGGAAAGTCAGGCTTTCCTCGCCTTCTAAACAGGCAGATGATTCAATGCATAGTTTTTCTTTTTTTGCTGATTATGTTAAAATATAGATAAACAGAATAAGAAAAATATGAAAGAAATATCCCAAGATAAACTTTGGGCAATTTATGAAACTTTGCCTAACGAGTTAAAAGATGCTATTTTTTCAGAAGACACGGCTGATGCGATTTGGAATATCTGTAAATTACATAATGTCGAGCAAATCTCTGATACAGCCAAGATTGTTGGCCATTCACTGATGGGACTCTTGCCGCCAGAAACAATTGCCGCTACTCTACAAAGCCAATTAGGGTTAAGTCAAAATACCGCTAAAAAGATGGGGATGGAAATAGAGCATTTTATTTTTAATTCAATAAAGGAGGAATTAAATAGTTTGTATCAAAAAAAGAGTCAACCCGAAGAAAGGCTTGTAGCAAAAAAGGAGGAGGGAGTTGAGGAAAAGGAAATTGAGGAAAAGGAAATTGAGGAGGAAACCAGACAGCCTCAAAAATTAAAGAGCTACCGGGAGCCAATAGAATAGAATTGTTTAGTTGTTTAATCGTCGCCTATGGAATACGCTTTGCCGCAATTTTTGCATGTCAAGTCGAAAATAGCTGGACCTTTTGATTTTAAACAGCTCCTTTTTGTCATAGGAGGATTTCTTATTTCAATAATCTTTTATTTTATATTACCAACGGTCATACATTTTTTATTAGCCGCTATTCCAATTACAGCCATCTCTTTAATATTAGCTTTTGGAAAGATTAAGGGCTTCCCTATCCCGACCATGATAACACGTTCTTTCTCTTTTATCTTTGCCGGCAAAAAATATCTCTGGAAAAAAACAGAAGGGCTGTCTCCAACAATTCCTCAAATTAAAAAAAAGGAAGAGGCAGAAGTAGACAAAACAGCAGCCCTAAAAATTTCTAGTAAAAGTCGTCTCCGAGAGATAAGTAAACTAATTGAAGTCCATTCAAAATAAAAAACTAGTATGAATCCTTCAACCCAACAATTTTTACCCATTGAACAGATAAGAGAAGGAATAATCATTCTAAAAGACCACAGCTTAAGAGGAGTGATAATGGCTTCTTCTCTTAATTTTGCCTTAAAAGCTGGAGAAGAACAGCAGGCAATAATTTATCAATTCCAGTCATTCCTTAATTCTCTAGACTTCTCTTGCCAAATTTTAGCTGTTTCTCGAAAGGTTAATATTACTGGTTATCTTGAAAAACTAGAAAAAATGGAAAAGGAGCAAGAGAATGAGCTAATGAAGATTCAGACTAAAGAATATCGAAAATTCATTGAGAAAATCGTAACTGATGGAGAAATTATGAGTAAACAATTCTATCTTGTCGTTCCTTTTTATCTCTCAGAGATACATACCAGCGCCAATAAGGGCAGTCTTTTCAAATTAAAAACAGTCCCCACTTTGACTGAAACGCTCTTTCAGGAAGCAAAAACGCAGCTCTATCAAAGGATAGAATTCTTGTCATTAGGATTAAGACGATGTGGGGTTTGGAGTGTCGCCCTAAGTAGCGAAGAACTAATTGAACTTTTCTGGAGCCTATCACACCCAAAAGCGGCTTCAATCGGCTATTACCCGGAAATTCCTCCAGAACTTATTAAATAAAAATTTATTAACATCTCTATATCTATTCATAATTTCTAAATATAATTAAGATGAAACTCCCCTCGCTAGATGTTTTGTTAGGTCGAAAAGAGAAAAAAGACGATTCTTTTCCAGCAATGAGCCTGCTTGATTTTATTGCCCCGCCAGCCATAAAAATTGATTCTAATTATTTCCAAATAGGAGAAAAATTCGCTAAATCATATTTTATCTTCTCCTATCCCCGTTATTTAAGCACTGGCTGGCTATCGCCAATAATTAATCTAGATGTCCCAATGGATATCTCTATCTTTTTGCATCCAATAGATACCGGGATGATTCTTAAAAAGCTAAGAAAAAAAGTTACCGAAGTTCAGTCAGAAATTATGGAAAAAGAGGAGAAAGGGTTAGTTCGGGACCCTCTTTTAGAAACAGCCTTCAGAGACATAGAGCACTTAAGAGACCGTTTACAAACAGCTCAAGAAAGAATGTTCCGAGTTGGGATTTATCTTACTATTTATGGTAAAGACAAGAAAGAGTTAGACACTATTGAAGGTACACTTCGCTCAATTTTAGAATCAAAATTAGTCTATCTTAAGGCGGCCCTCTACCAACAAGAGAAAGGAATGATCTCTACTTATCCCTTAGCGACAGATCAGATAAATGTTCACACTTCAATGAATACCGCTCCTTTGTCCACCCTCTTTCCTTTTGTCTCTTTCGACCTAAGCTCTAACGAGGGAATCCTTTATGGCATTAATCAGCACAACAGCTCTCTCGTTCTTTTTGATCGATTCAGTTTAGAAAATTCAAACGCTGTTTGCTTTGGAAAAAGTGGTGGTGGCAAATCATACGCAATTAAATTGGAGATTCTACGATACTTAATGATTGGCGTAGAGTCAATCGTCGTTGACCCAGAAAATGAATACAAATTTCTTTCCGACGCTGTCGGGGGTAAATTCTATAACATCTCCTTGGCTTCAGATAGCCACATTAACCCCTTTGATCTGCCAGAGCCAGGCGAGGATGAGTCAGCAGAAGATGTTCTCCGCTCAAATATTATTAATTTAGTCGGCTTAATGAGGATAATGCTTGGTGGAATATCGGCCGAGGAAGACGCTATCGTAGACCAAGCGATAAACGAAACATATGCTGCTAGAGATATCACTCCTGACACAGACCCATCTCTTTGGAAAGAACGAATCCCTTTGCTCTCTGATTTGGAGTCAGTCTTAGAAACAATGGAAGGCGCTGAGTCATTGGTTCAACGATTAAGAAAATTCACTAAGGGCGCTTACTCTGGTTTCTTTAATTACCCGACCAACGTCACAATGGAAAATAAATTTGTTGTTTTTGGTATTAAAAATTTAGAAACAGAATTAAGGCCATTGGCAATGTTTATCGTTATGCGATATATCTGGAACACTGTTAAAAAAGAACTAAAGAAGCGACTTTTAATTATTGATGAAGCTTGGTGGTTAATGCAAACCGAGGATAGCGCCTCTTTCTTGTTCGGCATTGTTAAGAGAGGAAGAAAATACTGGCTAGGGGTAACGACCATTACCCAAGATGTTAATGATTTTATGAAATCCGAATATGGCCAACCGATAATCAGTAATTCTTCTCTCCAACTTCTAATGAAACAATCCCCTTCCACTATTGAAATTGTCAAAGAAACTTTTAACTTAACAGACCAAGAAAAGTACCTTCTTCTGGGAGCGCCTATTGGAGAAGGTATCTTTTTTGCTGGTGAAAAACATGTCTCTGTTAGAGTGGTCGCCTCTTACACAGAAGACCAAATTATCACCACTTCGCCAGAAGAATTAGCTAAAATTAAAAAAATAAAAAAAGCAAAGGAGGATGAGTAGGGTCTCTCCAATAATTTTGTTAATAGCGGCTTGCCTAGATATATTCGGCCTTCTCTGTCTAGCTTTAGGTTTCATTTTCAGCCCAGAGCTAGGAGAAACCTTCTCCTTTATTCCTGATTTTCTTGGTCTCTTCTTTATCGGAGGCCACGAAATTTTTGCAAAACGCCGTCAAGCATTCTCTCAAGTGAAAGGAGTGAGAAAAAAAGCAATTGCTAAAGCAAAAAAAAAGGGTGGCTTAAAATTTTTTCTCTATTTTCTCGGAGAACTTCTTCCTCTCATTGGTGCCTTCCCTTTTTGGACAATTTTTGTTCTCTCTAGCGCAAAAAAAGAAAAAACAAGAGCCCCATAGTTTAAAAAATCAATTAGTTAAAAATAGAAATATGAAAAAAGATTAAAGTGTGATAAAATGAAAATTAACTTATAATTAAAATTAATTATAATTATGAAAAAATTAACCTTCATCATCTGGTCAATTATTTCTTTGTCTCTTGTCTTTAGTTTTGCACCCCTCTTTACCCAAGCCTCAGGAGAAGAAATCTCTCTCGCCCTAAAATACCTTTACAATTTTGCGATATCTGGAATCGGACTATTGATGCTTGTTGTCCTGATCCGGGGAGGGTTTCAATATCTTACCTCGGGAGCGAGCCCTGTTAAGCTAAAACAGGCTCGGAAACAAATTATTGGCGCTTTCCTGGGCTTAACTCTGGTCTTGTCTTCATATCTTATTATAGATGCTATTAATCCTGAATTAACTATCTTGCGACTTCCTGGCCTCAAAAGGGCCCCTATTGTGGAGCTCCCTGATCTGCCGCCGCTTCCTGCTCATGAACCGCATTTTTATCAAGAAATCCCGGTCGGAACTCTTATCACTTCTGAGCGCTCTCTTTCTTCTTTTTTAGCTCATAATTCTATTGGCCCTGACCCTGACACAAGTAGTGAAGAATATCCAGAGGCTTTTCCCGAGACCTGGTCCTTTTCAACAGAATACCAAGGCGCTCTCCACGGTAGACGGCTAAAGAGGATTCATGAAGCTGCCAGCACTTTAGCCGGCCCGATTAGTGAATTAGGGACTGGTTATGCCATTGCTCAACTCTTTTATGAATTTAAAGTCATTTTGGATGTAATGAGAAAAGAAATCGATGAATTGCATCGTTTGTCTATGGCTTGCAGTTGTTCTTTCTGCTCCTGCGCCTGTGGTTGTGTTGGAGAGACCTGCCCGTGGAGAGCTAGAATGCTTGAGTTAGCTTCCTCTATCGAAGCCTATTACATTGGCGCTATTTCTCCGTTCCAATGCATAATGGATGAAATTGAATTTGCCTCGCGCGCTATCCCGCCATTCTTGAATGAAGATTATTTTGTTAAAAACGATGAAAAACAAGAAATCTCTTTTTGGCACAGCCCTAAGGCCCAAGAGCTAATAGGCAGAATTGAGGACTGTGCTGCTGCTGGCTATCTTGCTCCACCAACATTAACAAAATTCCGAACAGCGCCTGGCAAACAAGGCGATGGTGAAGTTTTAGATGTCGTTCGAGAAATGGCAGAGATAGAGCTCAAAGGAACTCACACGCCCAGACTAAAACCAGCAGAGAGAGATATTCAAACAATGATTAGGCAATTAGAGCACTTTTTACCTCTCTTTGAAAAAATTGAAAATAAATTGAATCCTGAACATCTGAACGGCTGCTTTCCTCAACCATACAGTTTGACCCAGTTTTATCAAAAGATGGAAATCCTTGATTTTAGCCCAGCAAATATGAAAATCGTTCCATTTGAAGATGCTTTTGGAAATGTTTTAGTGATAGATGATATCGCTACCTTTTATTGTCCAATAGACCCCATTATTCGCCCTTTAATGCCTTTTCAATTAAGAGATGCTTTATCAGTAGGTGTCTTATTGGGAGATAAGCCGGAGGACATTGTTTGCGCACAAATGGTTGAAATTCCAATTGGCACAAGCATTGACCAGACTGTTCAATTAGTTCATGATATATTAAGAGTCCTTGGAATGCCACCAGGTCATCCTGAGAGACCATGGGACCCTGATGGCTTGAGTGAACAAGGACTTTGGCATGAAGGACATAAGGTCTTACCCCTCTTAAATAGAGTCGTCTTGGAAGGCGCATTGGCTGACCAATTGTTTGCCCAGGTCCAGATATTTGTTGATTTGACTCGAGCAATTCCTGCGTGTCCAGGAGGCTGTGTTAATCCATGCTGCCCTCGTGGGTGTTGTTGCGGCTGCGGCGCCTTATGTCCAGCTCAAGACCGGGTTGACAGGCAATACAAAGGACCGGTGCAAACAGCAGAAGATAGAGTAAGAGCTGTTTACGCTGAAGCCGTAGAGTTGAAAGAAGGCATCTATGAATTATTTTTTAAGCTTCATTCTAATTATCCAGCAAAAAATGATTTAATTAGAGGTTATCCAGAGAAATATCTCCGAGATGGGAAAATGCGTCCTCATCCAAGAGCCGGTGAACGAGCTCCAATCTTTTACGAACTCTGTTGTCAAGAGAAAAGGGGTGCCTGCCGAACGCCTGAGACTGATTTAGTCAATGTTGAAAGACGATACTACACTTTAAAAGAAAAACTGATTGAAATACAAAAACTTCTCAATAGATCAAGAGACGCACGGGATCATATAATCTTGCTTGAAGAGTTAATAAGAGACGGTATGGCTGAACAAGAAGAGCTTGACTATCTAAAAGATATTCATGATATAAGGTTTTCTATGTCTAGCTGCGATATCAGTCCACTTGCACAACCAAAGGCTGGTCTTCCTCAAAGAATCTTTGTAAACTGTTTTCTAGCTAAACCCGTTAATCACCACCTTATCTATGCTGATGCCTGTAATCCAGAACCAGACCTTAATTGCCAATATTTTGACGACCGAGTACCCGAGAAAAAGACTCGTTTGCTCTGTCATTGCTATGACGATATTTTCCAGCCTGAAACAGCTTCAAATTTCTTCTGTTGCAGCGTCAGAAATTAAGCTTTTTTTTAAAATTATTACTATATGAAGAATAAAAAAATATTGATAATTTTTCTTTCCTCTTACTTTCTACTCCTATTTGTCTTGTCTTTTTGGTTATTCAACGCCGATACTTCTGTGGCCACTGTAATCGCTGCTGATGCTCCTCTTGTGGCAGACGAACAGGTCGGTTTTCCGAGGATAGAAATACCACATGGTCAAGCTGTTTTTCTACCTGATTATATTCGACAGCTCTATAAGTTTGCTGTTTTGATTGGAGGTTTAGTCGCTTTAATTGCTTTCTTAGTAGGAGGCTTTCAATACTTAACTTCTGCTGGTAATCCCAGTAAAATGAGCGAGGCTATAGAACGAATAGGAATGGGATTTTTAGGCCTTATTATTATTTTGGGCTCCTATATCTTTTTAGTTCAGATGAATCCTGACCTTGTCGCTTTACGAACACCCCATGTTCGCCCCATCGGGATTCTGGTGGTTCTTTATAGTGACAATCGTTGCGGAGATGGAATGGACGCTATGCCAGGAATAAAAAAGGTGGTAAGGCCGGAAATAAGATTTGAGATGGTAAGAGGAGGACGGTCTATTAGTCCAGCTATGGATGTTGGCTCTTTTTTTACAACAGGAGACTATCCTGATTTAATTAGAGTAACTTTTTTTGATAACGAGGGTTGCCTCGGAGAACCAATGCGACACGGTAGCATTCCTACTCCTGTTGGAACAGCCAATACTTGCGTTTCTCCAGAGTTCCTCCTTAAGAATGTACGATGCGTTAGTCTAAGTCGGAATATTCCTGGGGTCTGGCTCTTTAATTATGAAGATGGCGACCCGACTGAACCAAAACTTGATGAAGAACATTTCTATGCTCATTTTACAAGAGACGCCCCATTACTCCCTAGACGCTTGACTGACAATGTTCGCTCTATTGCTATTGTTCCTGACAAAAGATTGGGTATTCACTTCGGAGCTATTCTGCGGTTTGCCACAGGAGATAGATTAAAGATTACCACCTCTCATCTGCATATTCCTCCTCCAGGCGCGAAAATTTATCTGAGTAACACTTCAGAAAATCAGGGTCGTCTATTTACCACTAATAATCGATATCGTCATATTAGGTCAATCGTTGTTTTCCGGATAGACAAGAATGCTCCAAATAAGGAGATAAGAGTCTGCTATAATGTTGGATGTAAAAGACAACGACACGGAGGAAAATATTATGACGCTTATATGCTTTTTAACTGGGATGATGATAATAATAATATGAAGCCAATCCCTTATATAGAAAATACCGCCGTTGCTAGGGCGATAAACCTTTATGGCAGAGAATGGTGGCCAGGCGGTCATCGGGTCAGAATTTGTGAACTCGCTCTAGGAATGTTCTGCGGTCCAGGAGTATCATCTATCGAGTTTGACGAAGGAGCCCAATACATAGCAATTCTTCATAGCAAGAGTGTCAAGAAAATACCGAACACGAGGCCCCATGTTAAGTCTATTATTATCTCTGGAACCATCGATAATCTTGGAATACCCGAATTTAAAGAGCGTACTGGCATCATCTATATCATTAAAACAAAAGGAATTTAGAAAGATGGGTCATCTCAGTTTAATAACAATCCGACGGTTAAATTCTTGGCCAAAGCTTTCA
>CAZYBZ010000011.1:0-16036 GCA_964646075.1 uncultured Candidatus Saccharibacteria bacterium
TTTTCGGGAGTAACAATCTCACCGTCTTGAAATTTTTCTTCAAGTAAAGATAAATTAATCTTTATCATTAATTGACTTTTGGCCTTGAACCTATAGCCCCTTAATTTTGGATACCTCTTGATTAACGCTCTAATAATTGGCTCTTTGCTTTTGCCTGATCTTGATTTCTGCCCTTTCATTCCTCTGCCAGAATAAGTTCCACGCTTACCACCTCGGCCAATGCGTTTTTTCGCCTTACGACCATTTTGGGATTGAATCTGATGTAATTGCATAAATAAAATTTTATCAAGATTAAGATTTTTCTTTCAGCTCTTGTAGGGCTAATATCGTTGCCCTTGCGTTATTCAACTTGTTTCGTGTTCCTCCTAATATCTTAGAAGAAATGTTTTGAATGCCAGCTAATCTGCAAATCACCCTCACTGTTCCTCCTGCTACCAGCCCCCTTCCAACTCTCTGTGGTCTTAAAAGAACAACCGCTGCTCCAAATTTTGCCTTTACTTCATAGGGAATAGTTCCCTGGTCTGTTATTGGCACGGTAATTAGATTCTTTTTGGCTGATTTAGTCGCTTTTTCAACCGCTTGAGCCACATCTAACCCTTTAGCGACCCCCATTGCTACTTTATTTTTATTATCACCAACAATTACTACCGCCCTGAATCTCATCTGTTTTCCCCCAGCAGTTACCCTAACCACCCTATCTAAAGACAAAAGTTTTGATTCAAACTCATCTTTCTCTGTTCTAGCTGATTGTCGTCTTTGAAACATATTTCTAAATTTATTTTAATAAGTGAAACTGATAAAAAATCAAAATATTAAACCACCCTTGCGAGCTCCTTCTGCTAAAGATTTCACCCTGCCATGGTATTTGTGGCCGCCTCTGTCAAAAACAACCTTATCATTCTTTTTTTCAATAGCCTTCTGGGCAATCAATTCCCCTACTCTAAAAGCAACAGCTATTTTCCCCTCTACTTTTTTAGACTTTAATTCTGAATCTTTTGCCGAGGCAAGGACTTTATTCTTTTCATCATCAATTAGTTGAGCGTAAATATATCTATTTGATCTAAAAACACAAAGCCGAGGACGCTTCGCCGTGCCTTGAATTTTTGCTCTTATTCGTCTATGTCTTCTTTCACGACCAATTTTCATAATTAATTTCTATTACAAAGATGCTTCTGCCGCTCTTTTACCCACCTTTCTTATGACATTCTCCCCTAAATATCTAATTCCTTTCCCTTTATAAGGCTCCGGGGGCTTTGTCGCTCTTATCTGAGCGGCCATTTCACCAACTAATTGCTTGTCTCTGCCAGAAATGGTAATGATATTTTTGGATACAGAGAACTCAATACCTTCCGGTTTTTTGATGTTAACTGAATGAGAAAACCCTACCTCTAAAATTAGATATTCCTCTTCAACCTTCGCCTTATATCCTACTCCTTGAATCTCTAGCTGCTTTTGATACCCCTCATTTACGCCCTTAACTGCATTAAAAATTAAACTTCTCGTTAACCCCCAAAAAGCCTTTGATTGCTTGGTCTCTTCCTTGATACTAACGATAATTTGATTATTCTCAATCACCGCTCCTATCTCTGGACGAATCTGAAAATCAAGCTCTCCTTCGGGACCTTTGACTTTAAACTTACCATCCTTTATCTCTGCCATCACTCCTTGTGGTATTTTAACTGGTTGTTTTCCGATTCTACTCATATAATTGATTACGCAAGGTTTTTCGTAAGATTAACGCCAGGTAATCTCGCATTAATCATTAATCGTAATTAATAAACCTCACAAATTATCTCTCCTCCCAACCTTTGTTTTCTTGCTTCTTTGTCAACCATCAGCCCTTTGGGCGTAGAAAGTATTGTTAATCCACGACCACTCCTTGGTGAGCGAATTTTTTTAGCTGGCAAATAAACTCTTCTACCGGGTTTAGAGATTCTTCTTAATTCTTTAATAACAGGATTCTTGTTATCATACCCTAGGATAATTCTAATAATTTTTCCTTTTTTGCTTTCTTTTTTCTCAATACTCTTAATAAAATTATTTTTCAACAAAATATCAGCTAATCTATGTTTTAAATTAGAATAAGGAATGTCAACGGTTTCATGTGAAACTGCTTGAGCATTCTTAATTCTTATTAACATGTCTGCGATTGGGTCTGTCATATTAGAAAAATTTAATAAATGAAATGAATTTTAATTTTTTTATACCTCACTCAGGCAAGCCCTCTCTCTATTCTCTTACCAGCTTGACTTTCTTACTCCCGGGATTAAACCTTTGTTCGCCATTTCTCTAAAACAAATTCGACATAAACCAAATTTTCTCATATAGGCCCTCTTTCTGCCACATCGAAAGCAACGATTTACTATCCGAGTGCTAAACTTCGGCTTTTTCTTTGATTTAACTATTTGTGATAATTTTGGCATCTGTTAAAAATTGTTAAAAATTTATTCTTCAAGAAAAGACGAATAAAAACTTCTTTAATTTTAGGCCTCTTTCCCTGTCTTGCTTTCGCTAAGAGGTTTCTTTATTGGAAATCCTAATAATCTAAATAACGCCGTCCCCTCTTCTTTTGTTTTTGCGCTACTCACAACTACCACCTCTAATCCAAAAATCTTTTTCATATCTTCAATTCTAATCTCTGGAAAAATAATATGCTCCTTTATTCCTATCGTTAAATTACCCCCCTTGTCAATAGAAGATAATTTAAGTCCTTCAAAATCTCTTGTTCTGGGTAAAACAATATAAATTAATCGTTCAAGAAAATCATACATCCTGGTACGACGAAGTGTTATTTTGGCCCCAACTGCTGTTCCTTCACGCAACTTAAATCCAGAGATTGATTTCTTGGCTTTAGTTAAAACTGGTCGCTGTCCAGCAATTAAAGCTAAGGCTCCTAAAATTTCTTCATACTTCTTCTCTGAGTCTGATTTACCTTTACCTGACAATAGAGAACCAAAACCAGTGTTAATCACAACTTTTTTAAGAGAAGGAATGGCCAAAATATTTTTATAACCAAACTCCTTCATCATCGCAGGGACAACCTTTTCTTTGTATTTTTCTTTTAATCTAGGCATATTTATAATTAAACAATTGATCAATCAAATTTAAATTCCTTGTTTGCATTTCTGGCAAATTCTAATTTTCTTACCACTAGTTATTTTATGATTAATTCTCGTTGCTTTTTTACATTTAGGACAGACTAGCCTAACGTTAGAAATGGAAATAAAGCCTGATTTTTTAACAATTTGCCCCTTCTCTCCCTCTTTACGAGGAGCACGATGCTTTTTCTGGACATTTATCCCTTCTGCCTGGATCCTTCCTGTCGAAGAAGAAACCCCCGAAACCGTAGCCGTTCTTCCTTTATCATCGCCAGTAATTATTAAAATTGTATCACCTTGTTTTATCTTCATATTATTTCTCTAGCTAATCCAGCTATCTTGTCAAAACCTTTTTCTTTAAGTTCTCTTGGAATAGGCCCAAAAATTCTATTCCCCTTCGGATTCTTCGTTTTGCCATCTAAAATAACGGCCGCGTTCTCATCAAACCTAACATAGGAACCATCTTTTCTTCGAAACTCTTTCCTCTGCCTAACCACCACTGCCCTAACTTTATCATGCTTCTTTACTGTTTTCCTTGGCTCTGCCTTCTTAACGGCTGCCACGATAATATCTCCTAGCCGAGCATATCTTCTTTTGCTCCCACCTAACACCTTAAAACACTGAACCACTTTTGCCCCAGTATTGTCGGCTATATTAAGCATTGTTTGATCTTGTATCATATTTTTTACCTAAAAAACTTAATTAAATTTAAAACTTTTTTATCACTCTCCATTTCTTATCTTTACTTATCGGTCGACACTCTTCAATAACAACCCTATCTTTCACTTTGTATTCTTCTTTCTCATCATGGGCCTTATATTTCTTGTGGGATTTATATTTTTTCCTGTATAAAGAATGCTCCTTTATCGTCTCAACCTCAACCACTACTGTCTTCTGCATCTTATTAAGGATCACAATCCCTTTTAATTGTTTTTTACTCATCTTTTTTTTGTTTCAAAATAGTTAAAATCTTAGCAATATTTTTCCTAGTCTGCCGTATTGCTCTTACATCCTTAACCTTGCCAGCCGAAAGCTCGAATCTCAAAGCTCGCAGTTTTTCCCTAGACTCTGCTAATGTTTTCAAGAGCATATCCTCTTTTTTAAGTCTTAATTCTTCAATCTTCATGTTTAATAAATTTCATTTTTATTCCAAATTTATAACCTGCTTTTCTGAAAGCCTCCCTCGCCATTTCTTCTTCTATCCCTGATAATTCAAAAATTATTCTTCCTGGCTTAACCATCGCAACATAATGATCAACTGACCCTTTCCCTCCACCCATCGGAACCTCTACCCCCTTAGTCGTAATCGGCCTATCAGGGAAAACCCTTATCCAAAGCTTCCCCCCTTTTCTTAGATATCTGATAATAACCCTACGAGCCGCCTCAATCTGTCTAGCAGTTAATCGTTCTGGCTCCATTGCTTTTAATCCAAAGTCGCCGAAAGCCAACTCTGTTCCGCGAGTGGCGATTCCCTTGTTCCTCCATTTCCGCCATTTCCTATGCTTTACTTTTTTTGGATTTAACATGCTTAATCTAAAAACAAATTATTATTAAAATCTTTCTCCCTTATAAATCCAAACTTTAACTCCTGTTGTCCCATAACTACAGAATGCTTCAGCAAACCCGTAGTCAATATCGGCTCTTAATGTCTGTCGGGGAAGACTTCCTTTCTGCAACCACTCTGTTCTAGATATAGAAACACCATTAAGTCGACCTGCTACCTGAACCCTGACTCCTTTTGCTTCTTTATATCCGTCTACCATAGATAACGCCTGCTTCAAAACTTTTCTAAAAGGAAGCCTTTTTTCTATCCTTTGAGCGATCCATTGAGCAACAAGCGGAGCACTCAACCATGGGTTCTTGATAGACTTGATCTCAATCTTTAAAGCTTGTCTCTCTTTCAACCCTTTCTTTAAAATCTTCTTTTGGAAATGATTTTTCAATTCTTCAATCTTCTCTCCACCCCGTCCAATGATTAATCCTGGCCGAGAAGAATGAATAATAACATCAACTCTATTAGGCGATCTTTCAATTTCAATTCTTGCAATCGCCGCCTCTTTAAAATTTTTCGTTAAAAAATCTCTAATCCTAAAATCCTCCTCCAAATATTGAAGAACCAATTTTTCGCTAAACCAACGAGAATCCCAATCAGAAAGCTCTCTTAAGCGAAATGATTTTGGGTGAACTTTATGAGACATTGTTTTTTTCTTTTTTAACTTTTACCTTTTCTTTTTCTTTTGCTTTTGCTTTTGGTTTTATCTCTGTCCTTGTTCCTGTCTTTGTCTTTGTCTTTGTCTTTATTTTTAAATTTTCATCTTTAGATTTTTTATCCTCTCGTTCCTTCAGAAATAAAGTAATATGACTTGTCTTCTTCTGAATAGGAGAAGATCTCCCCATCGCTCTTGCCCTCCATCTCTTTAGCTTTACCCCCTCATCAACTGTAATTTTAGAAATATAGAGATTACTTTCATTAAGCTGAAAATTATTTTTAGCATTAGATAAGGCTGATTGTAAAAGTTTCGCCATCGGATGAGCCGCTCTTTTAGACAAACGATTTAAAATAATTAAAGTTCGAGAGGCATCTTTTCCCCTCACTAAATCAGCTACCAAGCGAACTTTGCGTGGGGCAATCCTTAAATGTCTTAATTTAGCAACAATTTCTTTTTCCATAATTTATATTCTATCTTTATGTCTTAGATTTTTTGACATCCTGTTGTTTCTGCATCTTTCCGCCATGCCTGATAAATTTAGTGGTCGGAGAAAACTCTCCTAATTTATGACCAACCATATCCTCTCTAACCGAGACTGGAATAAACTCCTTCCCATTGTGAACCTCTAGAACAAAACCAACCATTTCTGGTGTCACTACAGAATTTCTAGCCCACGTTCTAATGGCTGTTTTATCGCCCGCTCTAAGCTTCTTGATTTTTTTCAGAAGTTTCTCGTCTATATATGGACCCTTTTTTAAGCTTCTAGACATATTAAAAAATTATTACTTAATCTCCCCAAAACGGGTATTATTTAGTTCTTCTTTTAATAATAAATTTATTGGTATTTTTTCTCTTCCTCGTTTTTTTTCCTAATGCAATTTTACCCCAGGGAGTCTTTGGATGCTTTAAACCAATCCCTGCTCTGCCTTCTCCGCCCCCGTGAGGATGGTCATGAGGAGTCATCGCTAAACCTCGAACAGTTGGCCTCACCCCTTTATGCCTTTTTCTACCCGCCTTACCAAGCTTAGTGTATCTATGCTCCGGTCGCGAGACCGCTCCAATAGAAGCAAAACATTCTTGATGAATCTTTCTTAATTCCGTAGAAGGTAGTTTGATATGAGTATATTTTCCATCAACGCCCATCACTTTTGCCAAAGAACCAGCTGACCTTACGATCTTGCCACCCCCCTGAGGAATTAACTCAATATTATAAATTTCCGTTCCAATTGGAATATTTTTAAGCTTCATCCTGTTACCTAACTTAAGCTCAGCTTTATCATTGGTTATAACTTCATCTCCTTTCTTGAGGCCATCGGGTGCCAGATAATATGCTTTTTCCCCTCCCTCGTATTCTACTAAAGCGATAAAAGCAGTCCGATTGGGGTCATATTCTAAAGCAATCACTTTTGCTAAAATATCAGTTTTCTTTCGCGCAAAATCAACTAAACGATAGAGCCTCTTTGCACCACCACCCCGATGGCGGACAGTAATTCTTCCACCACTTCCTCTTCCCGATTTTTTCTTTAATGGAATAACTAAAGATTTTTCTGGTCTTTTTTTATCTAAAGAAGAAAAATCTTCTCTTGTCATATGCCGTCTTGACGGAGTTGTTGGCTTATATCTTTTCATAAATATTTAATGTGGTAAAATTTCTATCTTCTGTCCTTTCCTAATTTTAACAATTGCCTTTTTATAAGCTTTTCTCCAACCACGCGTTTTCCCTAAGCGTCTTCTTTTTGGAGGAACAGTAATTATCTTCACTCCCTCAACATCCACACCGTAAACATCTTTTACTGCTTGCCTGATCTCTATCTTGTTTGAACGTTTAAAAACTCTGAAAACATATTCATTATTCTTAGCCAACAAAGTCGCTTTTTCGGTAATATGAGGCTTTTCCAAAACCTTCCAGGCCACATCAGACTTAACTGCCTTCTTTAACTTAGGTGATTTAGCTTTCTTCGACAGCTTAGACTCCTTAACCGTCTCTTTCCTTTTAGTTGCTTTCTTTTTCTTAAGCCCTGCTGACTTTGACTTCTCTGCTTCTTCCTTAGTTAGCGACAAAGCAGCCTTTTTTTTGGGTGTTAATTTCTTTTTAAAAAAATCAGATAATACCATAATTTTTTACCAACATCTATCAACTTGACTGAGTTGTGCTAGTGGATTTTATAAAAGTATCTTTAATGGTTCTAACAGAATCTTCGGTTAAAATCAAATTTTTGAAAGAAAGCAGGTCTAAAACATTTAGATTACGAGCTTCAATAAGCTTAACCCATCGAATATTCTTAGTTGCTCTTAAAAGGTCTTCGTCTTTTTTGGCTGAAACAAAGAGAAGGCTTTTAGGGGTCTCTTTGTGAAAATTTTTAGACAAATTATTTAGAATTTTGATAATAATCTTTGTCTTTGGCTCTTCAATTTTAAAAACGTCAGTAATTAGAATCTCTCTATCTTTAAGTTTGACTGAAAGAACTGAAAAAAGTGCTGCTCTCCTTATCTTTTTAGGAAGAATTTTTTTATAATTCTTCTCTTTCCTTGGACCAAATGTCACTCCTCCACCAATCCATATAGGAGAACGAATAGAACCATGCCTAGCCCTACCTGTTCCCTTCTGTCGCCAAGGCTTTTTACCGCCACCCCGTACTTCGCCCCTATTTTTTGTGTGAGCTGTTCCTTGCCTCTGATTTGACCGCATACAAAGAGCCACCTGACGTACTAATTCCGGTTTAAATTCCTTTCCAAAAATCTCTTTTGGCAATTTTGCCTGACCTGTCTTCTCTCCTTTTTGATTGTAGGTATTAACTAACATAATAAAAGCTCAAAACTCAAGACTTAAAACCATAAGAATAATAAACGCTTTTTCTTTTATCCCCGAATTTCTAACAATGTTCCTCTCCTGCCAGGGATTGCTCCCTTTATGACAATCTGATTTTTTTCTTTATCTATCTTAACTACCCGTAAATTTTTAACAGTAATCCGTTTATTTCCCATCCGACCAGGCATTTTCTTTCCTTTAATTACTCTCTGGGGAAATGCTGAGCCAATAGAACCAATCTTTCTTTCTCCATGCTTTACTCCGTGCCCCTTTCCAAATCCATGAAAACCCCATCTCTTCACCCCACCCTGGAATCCTTTCCCTTTAGAGATACCGGCTATTTTCAGGATATCCCCTTCTTCAAAAATGCCTACATCAATAGAATCTCCAATCTCTAAATTAGAATTTTCTGTTCGAAATTCTCTTAAATATCTGTATGGTTTCTTCTTATTTGTTTTTCTAATTTTTTTCTCTTTTAGTTTTTCAAAACCAACTTGAATTCCTGAATATCCATCCTTCTCTTCTTTCCTAACATCAGTAAGAAAACAAGGACCTGCCTGAATCAAAGTTACCGGCACCACTTTGCCTTCCTGCCAAACTTGACTCATCTCTATTTTCTTACCTAACATAAATTTTCTCATATTTTTAATTATCTCTCGCCCATCTCCTAATGAAAAACTGGGCAATGCCCAGTTTTAAAGGCAAGTTAATTTGCTTTTACTATTAAATCTTAGAAAGAAAAATTAGAGTTTGCATAATCTTAGATTCAACTCTTTTAATCTTATTTAAATTTTTATCTGAATATCCACTCCAGTGGGTAAATTCAAGTTAGTTAACGATTCCACTACTCTTTGGTCAGAGGTCAAGATGTCGATTAAGCGTTTATGAACCCTCACTTCAAATTGCTCTCTAGCGTCTTTATGGACAAAACTAGACCGATTTACTGTATATTTATGAATCTCTGTTGGCAAAGGCACTGGACCAGTGACATTCGCTCCGTACCGCAAAACTGTCTCGACTATCTGTCGAGCACTTTTGTCCAAAACCTTATTATCGTATGCCTTAAGTTTAATTCTGATTTTAGGCACTGATATTTCTGTCTTCACCTTCGTCTTAGTGGTCATTTTCAAAAAAACCTTTTATTTGATAATTTTTGTTACAACTCCCGCGCCAACTGTTCTACCACCTTCTCTAATAGCAAATCTCTGTTTTTCTTCCATTGCAATCGGAGCGATTAAATTAATAACAAGGTTAGCCGTATCACCAGGCATAACCATCTCTGTCCCTTCAGGCAAAATCACGTCGCCAGTAATATCAGTTGTTCTAATATAGAATTGTGGCTTATAACCTTTAAAAAACGGGGTATGACGACCTCCTTCTTCTTTAGTTAGGGCATAAACCTCTGCCTCAAACTCTGTGTGAGGAGTAATAGAGGCTTTCTTTGCTAAAACTTGGCCCCTCTCCACATCTTCTTTCTTAATCCCTCTTAAAAGAATCCCAACATTATCTCCCGCTCTTCCTTCATCTAAAATTCTATTAAACATCTCAATGCTTACAGCAATGGTCTTTATGGTTTCTTTAACGCCCACTAGCTCCACCTCCTCTCCTGCATTAACTATTCCCCTCTCTATTCGTCCAGTGGCAACAGTCCCTCGACCCTCAATTGAAAAAACATCTTCTATTGCCATTAAAAATGGCAGGTCAACAGGCCTTTCTGGCTCTAGGATATGAGTATCCAAAACCTCGGCTAATTCTAATATTGGCTTAGCAGCCTCATCGTCGGCAGAAGTCGCTTCTAGTGCTTTCACCGCAGAACCACGAACAATTGGAACCTTGTCTCCATCAAATTCGTATTTCTTCAAAAGTTCTCTTATCTCCTCCTCAACTAAATCAATCATTTCCGGGTCATCTACTGCATCACATTTATTTATAAAAACGACAATCGATGGAACTCCCACCTGTCTTGCTAAAAGGATATGTTCTCTAGTTTGAGGCATCGGTCCATCTACTGCCGAAACCACTAGAATAGCCCCATCCATTTGGGCGGCTCCAGTAATCATATTTTTAATATAATCACTATGACCAGGACAATCAATGTGGGCATAATGTCTTTTCTCGGTCTCATATTCAACATGAGCAATATTAATAGTCAGTCCTCTGCTCTTCTCTTCAGGGGCGGCATCAATCTGGTCAATCTCTTTATCTGAGGCCCTAAAACCCTTTAAGGCTAAAACCTTCAAAAGCGCCGCTGTTAAAGTAGTCTTTCCATGGTCAACGTGACCAATAGTTCCTACATTAACATGAGGTTTTGTTCTCTCAAATTTTTCTTTCTCTGGCATAATTTTATTTGTATATTAATAATAAAATAATTAAAAGCTCACTTATTATAGACGAATGATTAACCTTTGTCTAACCAGTTTAACCTAATTTCCAAGAAAGTCAAGCATTAAAGACTAATTCTATTTTTATCCTGATCTTAAAACGGCAAATCTTCAATAGTTAATTCATCTAAAGGCATCTCCTCTTTAGTAAGCGATTCTGTCCCTTGAATAACTTTTATCTTCTCTTCTGTCGCCCTTTCCATCTTTTTTTCTTTTTTATCACTCACTTCGCTGTTAACGAAAGAAGAAGTATCAAGCCTTTCATCTTTAGGCAAAAGCGAAGGAACAATCTTGGCTTCATCAGAGAAAGATGAAGGACAAAAAGATAACCGTTGTTGTTCCTTTTTTAAAAGAGAGACGATTAAAATTGGCTCACCATTTTCTACGATAATAATCTTGCCTCCCTCTTCCTCCATTATTTTTTTAAGCTGTTTAAAGTCCATAATGATTATTGATTATTAATTAATAATTGTTAATTATTGATTGCTGACTACTGTGCTTTCCCTTCCATAATTTGCTCCGTAATCTTGACTGGCACTTGGTCGTAATGGCTAAATTCCATTGTGAATCCACCCCTGCCATGAGTTGTCGAGCGAAGAGAAGTAGCATAACCAAACATCTCTGCTAAAGGAACGGTCGCCTCCACAACCTTCATCGCTGCGCGGTCAAAGCTCTCTTTGATCCTGCCTCTACGAGAATTTAAATTACCAATAATTTCTCCAAAAAAATCTACCGGAATAACCACCTCTAATCCCATCATCGGCTCAAGCAAAATTGGTTTTGCTTTTTTAATCGCCGCTTGAAAGGCTTGTGAACCAGCTATCTTGAAAGCCGACTCTGAAGAATCAACATCGTGGAAAGAGCCGTCATAAAGGGTTACTTCTACATCTACTAAAGGGTAGCCAGCTAAGACACCTTTTGCCATCGCCCCCACCACTCCCTTACGAACTGCGGGAATAAATTCTTTAGGGATGGCTCCACCCTTAATTTCGTCAATAAACTCAAAACCCTCACCCCTTTCTTTGGCTCTAACCTTTAACCAAACATGGCCATATTGACCTCGTCCCCCGCTCTGCCTAATGTATTTTCCTTCTGCTTCAGCCTCGGTAAGAATCGTCTCTTTGAAAGCAACCTGTGGTCGACCAATATCGGCTTCCATTTTAAATTCTTTTTTCATCCTATCTACCAATATCTCTAAATGCAACTCTCCCATTCCTGAGATAATAGTTTCTCCAGTCTCTTTCTCAGTTTTAACTTTAAAAGTCGGATCTTCTTCGGATAATTTTTTTAAAGATAAGCCCAACTTTTCTTGGTCCGCCCTAGTCTTAGGCTCAATCCTAATAGAGATTACTGGTTCTGGGAAGGTAATGTTCTCTAGGATAATCGGTTGCTCTAAGGCACACAAAGTGTGCCCGGTCCCCACATCTTTTAACCCAATCGCCGCGGCAATATCTCCGGCGAAAAGCTCTTGGACTTCCTCTCTGTGATTAGAATGCATCCTAACCATCCTACCAAGCCTAATCTTATCACCGGTAGCAGAATTTAAAAGAGTAGTTCCTGGAACCAGTTTCCCAGAATAAATACGAAAATATGTCAAAGAACCAACAAACGGATCAGTAGCAATTTTAAAGGCTAAAGAGGAAAATGATTCATTGTCACTTAAGTTTCTTTGAATTTCTTTTCCTGTCTTTGGCTCTTTGCCCCAAACAGGCGGAAGATCAGAGGGACTAGGAAAATAATAGATTACTGCGTCTAGAAGAGGCTGAACCCCTTTGTTTTTTAAGGTAGAGCCACACAATACTGGGATAATCTCACAACCAATAACTCCCTTTCTAATTGCTTTTCTAATTTCTTGAGGAGTCACCTCCTCTCCTTCTAAATATTTCTCTAAGAGACTATGCTCTTCGGCTGCCACCCTCTCTAACATCTTGTTCCGCCATTTTTTGGCTTTCTCTTTTAGGTTTTCCGGAATTTCTTCAATTAGTACTTTCTCTCCATGAGTGCCCTCAAATTTTAAAACCTTCATCGTGATCAAGTCTATCACTCCAGAAAAATCACCCTCTTCTCCAATCGGAATCTGAATCGCAACAGCGCTTGCCGTAAGACGATCCCAAATTGTTTGCAAGCTGTATTCAAAATTAGCCCCCATTCTATCTAATTTATTAATAAAACATATTCGAGGAACTTTAAATTTATCAGCCTGGCGCCAAACTGTTTCTGACTGAGCCTCTACTCCAGCGACACCATCAAAAACAACAACTGCCCCATCTAACACTCGTAAAGATCGTTGAACTTCAGCAGTAAAATCAATATGCCCAGGAGTGTCAATAATATTTATTTTATGTTCTCTCTCTTTGCTTTCTCCGTCTTCTATCGGACTCCAGAAACAAGTAGTGGCCGCTGAAGTGATAGTAATTCCTCTGGCTCTTTCTTGTTCCATCCAGTCCATAATCGTCTCCCCTTCGTGGACTTCACCAATCTTATGAGAAATACCGGTGTAAAATAAAATCCGCTCGGTCATTGTTGTTTTACCAGCGTCAATATGAGCAATAATACCTATGTTACGATATTTTTCTATAGGAAATTGTCTCGGCATACTAAAATCTAAAATGGGCAAAAGCTTTGTTAGCTTCGGCCATTCTATGAACATTCTCTTTTTTTCTAATCGCCTTTCCCGTGTTATCAGCCGCCTCTTTTAGCTCTTTGGCAAGTCGTTCTTTCATTGAGCCTTTACCTTCTTTGGCCGCTCCGATTATCCAACGCATTGCCAAAGCGACCCTCCTTGCTCTTGAGACCTCCACTGGCACTTGATATTTAGCTCCCCCAATTCTCCGTGACTTTACCTCTAAAACCGGTGAAGCATTTTGAATAGCTTTCTCAAAAATAGTAATTGGATCCTCTTTATTTTCTTTTTTTAAAATCTCAAACGTTCCATAAACAATTCTCCGAGCTACGCTTTTTTTTCCTCTTTCCATCACATAATTAATAAACTTAGCAACGATAATGTTGTTATAAAGAAGGTCTGGTTTTAATTCTGTTGTTTTATTTTTAGCCATAAAATTAACCTTGCCGTTTAGTCCCATATTTGCTTCTCCCTTGCTTCCTGCCTTCCACTCCACCAGTATCTAATACCCCTCTCACAATATGATACCTTACTCCAGGTAAATCCTTAACCCTCCCGCCCCTTATTAAGACTACAGAGTGCTCCTGGAGCTGATGCCCTTCTCCTGGAATATAGGCAGTGACTTCCATCCCATTACTCAAACGAATCCGAGCGACTTTTCTTAATGCAGAATTTGGCTTTTTAGGGGTAACGGTAAAAACTTTAAGACAAACCCCTCTTTTAAAAGGAGAGGCGTGCTTCTTTGGTCTATTTTTTAAAGTATTAAAACTAAAGCCTGTCGCAGCGGCCTTGCTCTTTTTTGTCTGCTTCTTCCTTCCTTTTTTAATTAATTGCTGAATTGTTGGTGACATAAAATATTTCTCTTTTCTTTTTTTCTCTCCCCCCTCTCCTCTCTAGACAAAAAGCTAAAATAGAAGCTTCCTTTAATGAATGAGAAAAAATAAAGATAAAAGTGATTTATAGATTTATAGCTTAACAAAACAAAACAAAACTGTCAAACAAAAATCTTAAACCAATGATTGGATCAGACCCCAATAATCAATCGCATTAGCCAAACAACTGTCAAAATAACATATTGAAAAAGAAAAAAGAAGACAAAAATCAAAATAAACAATCCATATCGAGCTAAGAAGACTTTAATCTTCTGGGCACTCTGAGGAAGAAAAGCAAAAAGGATATGTGACCCATCAAGGGGTGGAATAGGCATCATATTAAAGATGGCTAAGATAAGATTAATAAAAACAATATATGAGAACATTAAGGATAAACCATGTATGGCCTGAAGCTCGGGCAAAAATCTCAGAGCTAAGCCAAAAATTAAAGCCAAGGAGATATTTGCTAGCGGTCCAGCTAAAGCAACTTTTAGCGAGCCATACTTTTGGTCTTTAAAATTATAAGGGTTTATAGGCACCGGCTTAGCCCAACCAAGAATAAATGTTGCCCCGGTTAAAATAAGAATTCCTGGAACAAGAATGGAACCAATTGGATCTATGTGTTTTATTGGATTCAGGGAAAGCCTACCCGCGTATTTTGCTGTTGGGTCACCTAAAGAATAGGCAGCCCAACCGTGAGCCACTTCGTGAAAAATTATTGAAAATATAAGAATAATTATTAAGATTACTATCTCCATACGGTAATAATAAACGATTAATGGTTAATAATCAATGATAATAACACAATCTCTTGCCAAATCAAAAAAAATGGATTAGACTAAACTTAACTTAATTTAATAATTTAGTAAAATAACAACTTAACAAAATTTATGTTTGATTGTTTTATTGTTTGGTTGTTAAATTAATTTATGCCAAGAATTTGTGCGCTTTGCGGAAAAAAATCAATAATGGGTAGGAAGTACAATAAGTTGATGTCTAAATACAATCCTACTCCCAAGAAAAGAAAAAAACCAAATCTCCAATGGGGTCTTTTACCTTCTGGAGAAAGAGCTAAAATTTGCACTCGTTGCAAAAAAACACTCTTAAAAAAAGGATAATAATAAACACTCGCTCGAAACAGGGCATAGTGTAACTGGTAACATTCGCGCATGAGGTGCGCGTGGTTTTTAAGTTTGAATCCCAGTACCTCGAAACCTTTAGCAGTAAAAAACGGAGAAATATTCTCCGTTTTTTATATTGCATTAATGGGTGAAAGACAAAACCCCGCCTCTCTATTCTATCGTTTTGAAAAATATTAATAGCAATTGCTCTAAAAAAACTATAACTTTCTCATCTTGACAAATTTTGTGAGCCACTATTTTGTTTTTAATAATTCCATAGAAGACATATTGTTCCACAATAGCATTAGAATAGTTATATCTCTTTCCAACCAGGCGCAGGCAATTTAACTCTGAGAACTTTTGTTTGATAACAAGTAAAGCCACTTCTGTCTCTAACTCTTAATTTGACCGTATGGTCTGTATGGATTGCAATAGTGGTTGTTGGATTATGAAGAGTACTGTCAATATCAAATACTTCTCCATCAAAATTAAAATCCCATTCCCAGCTGCGAGCGCCAGTCACTTCCTGATCGCTAAAAACGGTCTGGTCAGTAAACTCAACAAGAGCGCCAACACTTGGAACTTCAGGAGTCCAAGTAAAATTGATCCGAGGATAAGAATGTCGGGGAGTGGTAATGACAGGTCCTGTAGTCCATTCAGAAGCAAGATTTCCCTGATTCCAAACCCTAACTCGCCAAAAATAAGTGGTGTTGTAGTCTAATACTCCTAAAGAAAGGCCAAAGGCATTGGAACCAGAGATTATCTCTCTTGAATCATAAATCAAAGAGGTAAAATCGTTGCTATCATCTATCTGAATTTGATAAGCGGACTGAGAATCGCCTGGAGCTGGAGTATTAAAGGCCCAAGACAAGATAGCGGCTGGTCCGGAAGCGCAATAATCCGATTGAACAGCTTGAAGATT
>CAZYBZ010000012.1:0-15379 GCA_964646075.1 uncultured Candidatus Saccharibacteria bacterium
GCCGAATAATCATTTATCATTTATCATTGATTTGTGGCTTAGATGTTGTAAATGTTTAACATCTACATTCATAAACCAAAAAGCCCCTTAAAATAAGAGACTTTCTGGATGGACCCGGCGGGCTTTGCACCCGCTACTCTGTGTGTCAAAGACAGAATTTTACATCCATAAAACTACGGGCCCGGGTCCAGTGCCACTATATCACAAGACAAAAAATAAAAGAAGCCACCTTGTGAGGTAACTTCTTTTATGACACACAGAGTAGAACCCGTAGTGGATTCTCCTGTCTTCTGTAATTATCATAGCAAATCAGAAAAGGTTGTCAAGGGCAAGTCTTATCCAATACAAGATGAGTGCGAAATGGTTTGTTATGCATTTTGGTTATAGGTGTCAGCCAAATTAACCATTAATCATTGATTATTGATCATTGATTATTGATCATTGATTTATTATGGAAGATCCGGAGAAATATAAAAAATCTGATGGAACAATTGACTGGGGGAAGTTTGCTACAGCGCAGCTATCAATTAATGACAATTCATTATTGAAGAAGAAGACCAAATCGCTTGAGGATTTGCCAGTTTTCAAACTGGCTGACGAGCTTTCTGATTATGTTTGGAAAATAGTTATAAAATGGGATTGGTTTTCAAAAAAGACCATAGGAGACCAAATAGCTCGTTCTGCTGATTCTGTTGGAGCTAATATAGCAGAGGGTTATGGCCGTTATTTTTTTAGAGAATATATTGTATTTTTATATTATGCCCGCGGTTCGCTTTATGAAACACGCTATTGGGTGGAAAAAGCGAGAAAAAGGAACTTAATCAACGAAGAGCAGTATAAATGGCTTAAGTCAAGAATAGACAAGTTGCCGATTGAAATCAATAAAGTAATTAAAATAGTCAAAGGCGAAGCTCAAAAATGGAAAGGTAAGCCAAGATGATCATTAATTATTGATTACTGATCATTAATCAGATCATTGATAGGTTGAGTTTTCAAGAGATTTGTGGTAAAAAGAAGTTAAATAATTAAAGTCAAAAAAATGTTAAACAAAATCTTGAAGGGGCTTATATATGCAACGGTCTTTTTAACGCCAATCTTTTATCTGCCTCTTACCTTTGAATGGTTGGAGTTTAACAAGCTCTATCTTTTGTTTTTCTTGGTCTGGCTTTCGGTTTTGGTCTGGCTGTTGAAGATGATAGTGAGCGACAAAAAGGTGAGCATCAGATATTCAATTATAGATTTTGCTGTTTTGGCTTTTATGGCAGTAGCCATTATTTCTTCAGTTTTTTCAGTGGAAAGGATTTCCAGCTTACTTGGATATTATGGGAGGTTTAGCACCGGATTGGTAGGGTTGCTGACTTTTGGAGCATTTTATTTTTTAATTGTTAATAATCTCGGGCACGGAAAGGAGAAGATTGAACTCATGGGGGCAAAAAAAACAGAAGAAGGAGTGGTGGCAGTCCGCGGGATTATTAAAGCATTGCTTTACTCTGGAGGAGTAGCAATGTTTTTCGCTTATTTTGCTTTGTTTGGGGTTTGGAATAGGTTAGCTGGGATAAACAATCAGGCATTATTAATTATTAGAAATTTTGCTTTGAGAGTTAGTCCGGTCGGAGGGACATTAGAGGCATTAGCAATGTTTTTAGTGGTCTTACTAATTTTGGCAGTGATGATGATTTTAAAGACTTCAATGCTTTTTAATTCAAATTTGGTTTCCAAAAAAAGAATTTTACGAAATATTTTACTTGGAAGTTTTGTGTTTTTCGCTTTTATCCTTGTACTGATTGCTGACTTTACCCCGGCTTTGGTTATTTTGGTTTTTGGCTTATTGGCGGTGGTGATTTTTACCATAAAGCAAAAAACTGCTGGGAAAGAAGAGCATCGTTTAATGTTGCCGATATCTCTAGCCATTATTTCAGTCTTATTTTTAATTTTGAATTTTAGGGCAGTGATGGTAAATTTTCCCGGCTTTGTCCTGAATCGAGCTCAAGGGTTTGTGCCGGAAAGAGTAATGACTCAGTCCGAATCGTGGGGCGTGGCTGGTCGAGCGTCGGTGAGCGGCTTTAAACAGGCTTTGATTGGAAGCGGGCCAGGCACTTTTCATTATAATTTTTCTAAATTCAGGCCTGAGAGTTTGACAAGAGGAGGGCTTTGGGTCGTCGCTTTCGAACGGTCGGGTAATGTCTTTTCTGAGATTTTGACCACAATGGGATTTTTAGGATTAATAGGATTTTTAGCGATACCGGGTCTTTTCTTTTGGAAAATTTTTGTTTCAAGCAGAGGGTTAGGATTTAATTTTAAGAAAAAAAAGAGTGGGAAAATAGATGATGAAATCTATTTATTAATGATTATTTTTGTCTCTTTGCTGTTGATTCATTTTTTCTATTATCAGACGCTAGTACTATCATTTTTATTCTGGCTTTTCCTGGGTTTAATTTTAGGTTCGCTCTCTTTAAAAAGAAAAGAGGATGATCAATTTTTTATCAAGAAGAGAGAAATCTTATTAAAAGATAGAACAGAGATAGTTTTAGTCACCCAGACGACTTTAATAGTTTTATCTCTTAGTTTTATTATCGTTTGTTTTTTTGGATTTAATTTTTACTTAGCTAGCATAAGGCATGTTGAGGGACTAAACGAACCAAACCTTGACAGAAAAGTTGAGCTTTTTCAAGAGGCGGTGAATAGAAATCCTCATCAAGCAAGGTATCAAATAGTTCTTTCTAGAGTATTTTTAGTTAAAGCTCAACAAGAGCTGGCTAACTTACCAGAAGGCGGGAATCAGGAAGGAGTAATTCATAATCTTATGGTAGCTCGTCTTTTTGCCGAGAACGCCACCGTTATTGCTCCGGCCCAGTTTAACTCTTGGCACAATTTGGCTGAATTGTATCAATTTATGGGGGTTATGTCTGAAGAAGGAGAACAGTTTTTTGATATGGCTATTAATTTTCTAAGAAGAGCGTCGGTTATAGCGCCGATGAATCCAGAAGTCAGGACAATAATAGGAAGATTGTATCTATTTTTAGAAAAAGAAGATGAGGCAAGAGTAGAGTTTAAAAAAGCGGTGGAGAAGGTAGAAGATTATGCCCCGGCTCATATCAGTTTGGCTCTGCTTTTGGAAAATGAGGGGAAAAAGGGCGAGGCGATTGATAGATTAGAAAAACTTTTATTAAGAAATCCTAATAATGCTGTGGTATTATTTCATTTGGGACGCTTGTATTACAATGATGGTAAAATAGATAAAGCGATAGCTCAATTTTTAAGTGCCCTTAATTTAAATCCAGAATATTCTGACGCTAGATATTCTTTGGCTATTGCTTATGAGAGGCAAGGAAGGACCGATGAGGCCTTGGAACAGCTGGAAATTGTTTTGGCAGTTAATCCTGGAAATGAGGAAGTTAAAGAAAGGATTGAGAGGTTAAAAGCCGGGACAAGCGAGCCAGAGGAGAAGATTGAGGCGTTGACAGAGGAGGAGAGAATTTTAGAAAAGATAGAATAATTTTATTTTGCTATTGACTTTTTCTGTGGGGACTGTAATATAGTATTTAAGATATTTTGTTTAATTTTGAAATCTAATTTTCGTTAAAGAAGCATAAGAGAGGCTTTACCCTTTGAAAAGAAGGGGGGAATTTTTTGTCGTAATAACAGTTACTGATTACTGGTTATTTATCACTTATCATTAATTATTTATTAAGGATGATAACAAAAGATTTTTCTAAATCTAATATCCGTTTATCATTGCCTTATCTCTTAGAGGTTCAAAAGGCAAGCTGGAAAGAGTTTTGGCAGAGAGAGCTCAAGGAGTTATTTGAAGAAGTTTCGCCAATGCGTGACTACACTGGTCGGTGGCTCGAAATTTGGTTCTTAGACTATACCCTTGGAAAGCCTTATTATGAGAATGAATTTGAGGCGAAAAAATGCGAGGATTCTTTTTCTGCTCCACTTAAACTTTTGGTTAAGTTGGTTAATCGCAAAACAAAAGAAGAAACGATTCAGGAAGTTTTTTTCTGTGATTTTCCTCTAATGACCGAAAGAGGAACTTTTATTATTAATGGGGTTGAGAGAGTCGTTATTTCACAGCTGATTCGTTCCCCAGGAGCTTTTTTTACTTGTCGAAAAATTAAAGGTAGAGAATATTTCGGAGCTAGAATAATCCCTAATCGAGGGAGTTGGCTAGAATTTGAGACAGACGCTTCTGGTTTTATTGGAGTAAAAATTGACCGCCGAAAAAGAGTTCCAGCAACCACCATCTTGAGAGCATTCGGTGTTGACACGGATTCAAAAATTAAAGAATTATTTTCGGATATTGATAAAGGGGAAATTAAGTATATTGAAGAAACGATGAGAAGGGATGGGTCTAAGAATCAAGGTGAGGCCCTAGTAGAGATTTATAGAAGACTAAGGCCTGGAGACCTAGCTTCGCCTGATACAGCCAAGGAATTGATTGAGAATATGTTTTTTAATTTTGAAAGATATGACTTATCAAAGGTTGGAAGATGGAAGACGCTACAAAGATTGCCAGAATTGAAGCTAAGCTCAAGATTTAAAATCCAAAATTTAAAATCGCAGGTTAAAAATAAAGAATCAGGGAGAATAAAAGAAAGAGAAGAGATTAATTTAGACGATAGGGTTTTGAGAATTGAGGATGTGATAGCGGTTGTTAGAGAAATTATTAGACTTAACAACACGCCAGGGAGTAAGCCAGATGAGATTGACCACTTGGGCAATAGAAGAGCAAGGACGATTTCAGAGCTTTTAAAAGATCGCTTAAGAGTCGGCTTAGCGAGAGTGGAAAGAATTAGTAGAGACAGAATGGCTAGTTTAGATGCCGAAGATATGTCTCCTAATAAAATTCTTAATCCAAAGCCCTTTATTTCTGTTTTAAAGCAATTTTTTGCCTCTTCACAGCTTTCTCAGTTCATGGATAATGAAAATATTTTAGCTGAATTGGAACACAAGAGACGACTAACAGCTGGTGGACCAGGAGGGCTAACTCGCAAAAGAGCCGGCTTGCAAGTAAGAGATGTTCAGCCCTCACATTATGGGAGGATTTGTCCAATAGAAACACCCGAAGGACCTAATGTCGGATTAGTAGGGCATTTAGCATCTTATGCCAGAATCAACCCTTATGGATTTATTGAAACCCCCTATTTTAAGGTGGAAAAAGGAAGAGTAACGAACAGAGTTCGATATCTTAACGCTTTTCAAGAGGAAAAATACAACATTGCTCATTCTTGCCTTAAGCTTGATAAAAAAGGGAAGATGATGGCGAGAGAAGTTGAGGCAAGGTCTATGGGTAAGCCAAAAATGATTGAGCGAGAGAAGATTGATTTTGTTGATGTTGCGCCAGAACAATTTATTTCCGCAGCAACAGCGTTAGTTCCCTTTTTGCAAAATGATGATGCTAACAGAGCTTTAATGGGTTCTAATATGCAAAGGCAGTCAGTCCCCTTGATTAAAGCAGAAGCTCCCTTAGTTTCCTCTGGCATAGAAGAGCGAATAGTCCAAGATTCAGGTAAGACCATAACAGCTGAGGAAGATGGAACCATAGAAGAGGTTGATGGTCAGCACATTAAAGTTAAAGAGAGAGTTAAAGGGTCAAACAAAAAAACAAAAAATGGGGGAGATAAGGTTTATAAAAATTATTTTTTACGGAATTTTGACGCCACTAATCAATTTACTTATTTTCATCATAAGCCAGTGATTCGGAAGGGAGATAAAGTTAAGAAAGGAGAGATTCTTGCTGGCCCGACTGGCTCAGATAATGGTTGCTTAGCACTAGGTCAAAATCTTTTAGTTGCTTTTTTATCAATGAGAGGGCACAATTATGAGGATGCTATTATTCTCTCTAGTCGCGTTTTAGAAGAAGAACTTCTTTCAAGTGTTCATATTGAAATTTTTTCTTGTGATATTCGGGAAACAAAATTGGGTCCTGAGATAACAACTTGTGATATCCCTAATGTTTCTGAAGAAAAACTTAAAAATTTAGACGCAGAGGGTATTATTCAAACTGGGGCAGAGGTTGGGCCTGGTGATATTTTAATTGGTAAAATTTCTCCTAAAGGAGAAACAGGTTTGACGGCAGAAGAGAGGCTGCTTTGGGCTATTTTTGGAGAAAAAGCTAAAAATATAAAAGACACTTCTCTTTTAATGGAGCATGGTAAAAAAGGAAGAGTCGTTAGAGTAAAAGAATTTTCTAGAGAGGCGGGGCATAAACTCCATCCCGGAGTAATTAAGAGGTATCAAGTAGAGGTTGCTCAATTAAGAGGGATTACAGTGGGAGACAAGATGGCTGGCAGGCATGGGAACAAGGGAATAGTGGCAAAAATTTTTCCTAAAGAAGAGATGCCTTTTATGAAAGACGGCACGCCAATAGATATTATTTTAAATCCTTTGAGCGTTATTTCTCGGATGAATATTGGGCAAATCTTAGAGACTCATCTTGGTTGGGCAGCTAAAACTTTGGGTTATAGGGCGATTTCACCTTCTTTCTCAGGCGCTAACGAAGAAGATATTAAAGGAGAGCTTAAAAGAGCTGGGCTCCCCGAAGATGGAAAAATTAGACTTTATGATGGGAAAACAGGGGAGTCATTTGAGCAGAAGGTAACAGTTGGTTATACATATATGATGCGACTGATTCATATGGTTGAAGACAAGATTCATATGCGATCGATTGGGCCCTATTCTTTAATTACTCAACAGCCCTTAGGAGGCAGGGCTCAATTTGGGGGACAAAGATTTGGAGAAATGGAGGTTTGGGCTCTACAAGGCTATGGCGCAGCCCACTCTTTGCAAGAGATGCTCACAATCAAATCAGACGATGTTATTGGGCGAGCGGCGGCTTATCAGGCGATATTAAAGGGTAAAGGAATTGAAGCTCCGCATATTCCAGCATCTTTTTCATTACTAATTAATGAGCTGAAGGCGTTGGGGTTAAGCGTAGAGATGAAAAGTAATTAAGCAATCAAGTAATTAAGCAATTTTACTTTTTTGTTTTGTTGATTAATTTTATGAAAGTAGAAGAAATTAACTCTATTAAAATAAAATTAGCTTCGCCAGAAGAGATTTTGTCTTGGAGTAGGGGTGAGGTGCTGAAGTCAGAAACCATAAATTATCGGACTCAAAAAGCGGAGAAAGATGGTCTATTCTGTGAACGAATCTTTGGTCCAGAAAAAGACTACCAGTGTTATTGTGGTAAATACAAAGGGATTCGCTATAAGGGGATGGTTTGTGATCGGTGTGGAGTTGAACTTATTAAGGCGTCAGCCAGGAGGGAGAGGATGGGACATATTGTTCTTGCCTGCCCGATTTCTCATATTTGGTTTTTAAGAGGAGTGCCCTCGGTTATGGGGGGTCTTTTGAATCTTTCTTCGCAACAATTAGAAAAAATTGTTTATTTTGCTTCTTATATTATTACGAAAGTAGAGAAGGGGGCGAAAAAAGGAGTTTGGGAAGAGATTGAGAGAGAATATCGAGAAAAAATTAAAAATCAAGATCCAAAGATTAAAAGCGAATTTAAAAAGGCGAAAGAGAGGGCGAGAAAAGATATGGAGACGATTAAGCCCTTAAAAGTTCTCTCAGAGTTGGAGTATATGGAACTTTCATCTAAATATGGAGAGATTTTTGAAGCTGGTACCGGCGCGGAGGTTTTAAGAAAAATTTTTATTAATTTTAATTTTAAAAAGCTTATTGATGAATCAGAGGAAAATAAAAAGAAGATTACCGAGGTAGAGCGCAAGAAATTTTTAAGAAGAAATACTTTGTTAAAAGATATGTATAAGGCTAAGGTTCGACCTGAATGGATGTTTCTAACGGTTTTACCTGTTTTGCCGTCTGCTTTACGACCAATGGTTCAGCTGGACGGAGGGAGATATGCTTCTTCGGATTTGAACGATCTTTATCGGAGAGTAATCAATCGTAATAATCGACTTAAATATCTATTAGAAATTAATGCGCCAGAGGTTATTTTACGAAACGAGAAAAGAATGCTCCAGGAAGCAGTAGATGCTTTAATTGATAATGGGATGAGGAGTGGTCACACCACGATTGCTTCTACTGGCCAATCCCGATTGCTAAAATCGTTGGCAGATGCTCTCAAGGGAAAACAAGGAAGGTTTCGTCAAAATCTTTTAGGTAAAAGAGTTGATTATTCTGGGCGATCAGTGATTGTCGGTGACCCTGACCTTAATTTCAGCCAGTGTGGTTTGCCGAAAAAAATGGCTTTAGAACTTTTTAAACCGTTTGTCAGTGCTTATCTTTTAGAAAAAGAACTTGCTTATAATGTTCGTCAAGCTTCTTCTTTAATAGAAAGAGGGGTTGAAGAGGTCTGGGAAGCCTTAGAAGCAGTCATTAAAGATAAGCTAGTTTTATTAAATAGGGCACCGACTCTTCATCGTTTGGGGGTTCAGGCTTTTTCACCCAAACTAGTTGAAGGCGAGGCGATTAGAATTCATTCTTTAGTTTGTGAAGCTTTTAACGCTGACTTTGACGGCGACCAGATGGCTGTTTTTGTCCCTTTGTCAGAGAAAGCCCAGAAAGAATCGAGAGAAAGAATGCTCTCTGGCTCTAATTTATTAAAACCAGCAACCGGCCTCTCAGTGGTCAGTCCTCGTCAGGATATGGTCTTAGGTTGCTATTGGCTTACCAGGATAAAGGATGGGGCGAAGGGAGAGGGCAAGATTTTTTCTTCTAAAAAAGAAGCTCTTTTGGCTTGTCAATCTAAGGTGATTGATTTAAGAGCTAAGATAAAAGTTAGGATTAAAGATGAATTATTAGAGACGAGTTTAGGGAGAATGATTTTTAATGAAGCCTTGCCTAGCGATTTTCCTTTTCAAAACGAGTTGATACCCTTAAAAAAATTAAAGGATTTTACTCGACAAATCATAGAAGATTATGATAGCCAGACAGCTACTGAGGTTTTAGACAAGATTAAAAAGATTGGCTTTGAATATGCGACTGTCTCTGGTTTAAGTTGGGGAATGGATGATTTAAAAGTTCCCCCTGAAAAGCCAAAATTAATGAAGAAGGCGGAGGCGGAGATCAAAAAGATAGAAGATTATTTTGACAAAGGCTTATTAACCGATGAAGAGAGGAAGTCTCAGGTGATTGAGGTTTGGCATAAAGTAAAAGCTGAAATTCAGAGATTAGTGCCAATGTCGCTCAAGAAAGACGGTATTGTTTTTACAGCAATTGATGCCGGCGCTAGAGGGAGTTGGTCACAGCCGGTTCAGATGGCAGGGATGAAAGGTTTAGTGATCAACCCGGCCGGTCAGATTATGGAATTTCCAGCTAAAAGTTCTTTTAAAGAGGGTTTTGGCGTTTTAGAGTATTTTATATCCACCCATGGGGCAAGAAAAGGGACGGCTGATACCGCTTTAAGAACATCAAGTGCTGGCTATCTGACTCGGCGTTTAATTGACGTGGCTCATGATATTTTTGTGAGTGAGGTTGATTGTCAAGAGAAAGAAGGCATTACAGTGACTAGGGGCGATAGCGATGAAGTGGGGCAAGACTTTATTTTTAAAATTGTTGGAAGGATATCTTTAGAAAATATTCCCACTTCAGGTCAGTCCAAAGAGAAGTTAATTGTTAAAAAGAATGAGCTTATTAATTGGGAAAAAGCTAGGGTAATAGTTGATAGCCCAATTAAGAGAATGAGAGTTCGTTCTCCTCTAAGTTGTAAATCAGACAGAGGGGTTTGCCAGAAATGTTACGGCTGGGATTTGGGGCATAATAGGTTAGCAGAGATAGGAGAAGCGGTTGGGATTGTTGCTGCTCAGGCGATTGGAGAGCCCGGTACTCAGTTAACACTAAGAACTTTTCATAGCGGTGGGGTTGCTTCTGTTGAAGACATTACTCATGGTTTGCCGAGAGTAGAGGAGGTCTTTGAGACGAGAGTCCCAAAAGGAGAAGCAGTAGTTGCCTTAAATGACGGGAGAGTCATGAGGGTGGAAAAGGAAATTGTGAAGATCAAGAATTCTGAATCTGAAATCCAAGATTCAAAATCAGAAATTAAAAAACGGAAAACCGCTAAGAAGAAAGGAGAGATGATGGAGTACGGGATTCCTCACAAGAGAACAGTTTTGGTTAAAGAGGGAGAAGAGATTAAGGCAGGACAACAGTTGTGCGAAGGTAGCATTGATTTAAAGAAATTATTTAAAGCAGCTGGCTCTCAGGTTGTTGCTGCTTATATTATTAAAGAGGTTCAGAAGATTTATGCTTCTCAGGGGGTGGCTATCCATGATAAGCACATCGAGACCATTGTTAGACAGATGTTTTCTCGTATAAAGATTAAGAGCAAAGGGGGTAGCCAATTTTCAGAAGGTCAGATTGTTGAGAAGGGGTCAGTGATTAGAGAAAACAAAAAGCTTAAAGAACAAGGTAAAGAGCTAATCGTTTTTCAAAATTTAATTCTCGGAATTTCAAAAGTAGCTTTGACGACTGATAGCTTTCTTTCGGCCGCTTCCTTTGAAGAGACTTCACGAATTTTAATTAAAGCAGCGATAACCGGCCAAGAAGATTGTCTAATGGGATTAAAAGAGAATGTTATTATTGGGAAACTAATTCCGATTGGCACCGGGTACAAAAAAACCTAAGGAGACAGAAGGGAATGAGGGTAGTATAATAGAATAAGAATTTAAAATTCGAAATTAATTTTAAACATGGTTAATCGTAGAAAAAGGCGAGAAACTAAGCTCGCTCCCAAGGTGCGCCGATTTTGGTTTCGGGGGCGGGAAAAGCGCAAGCCGATTTTGCCAGAAGCAATTAGCCCCTGGGTTTTTGGGATTTTGATGCTATTATTAACGGCTTTTATTCTTTTATCTTTTTTTGATCTAGCAGGCATTGCCGGGGAGGGCTTTCTTAGTTTTTTTCAATTTTTAATAGGTCCACGAGCAATTTTTTTAAGTCCTCTAATCTTTCTACTGATAGCTTTTTCGTATTTTAGCCCTAAAGAAAAAAGCAAGAGAGCTATCTTCCTGGCAGTTATTCTTTTTTCAATTAGTGTCTCTGGTTTTTTGGCGACCTTAGCTCTATCGCAAATTGAAAATATGGATTTTCAGTTTTTTTATTCAGGTGCTGGTGGTTGGCTAGGAAATCTTGTCGCATGGCCATTGTTCAGGATTTTTGGTTTTTGGGTAACTCAGATTATTTTTTGGGGAATGCTGATCATTTCGGGATTAATTTTTTGGCATTTTCTTTATTCACCACGTAAAAAAGAGGAAGAAACGGTTGTTCTTGAAAAAGATTCATTAAAAGAAGAGAAGAGGGTTCAAAGACCGTTTATTAAAAAAGTTTTCGCTCCTAAGTTTTGTCTGACAAAAGTTGAAGAGAGGACAGAAAAAAGGAAAGGTAAAGAAAAGCCCGAAAAAGTAAAAATCGTTCCTGTCTTTGAAGAGGAGGTAAAACTTGCTGGAGGAATGGAGGAAAGGATAGGGCGGTGGAAGCTTCCGTTAGTAGAGCTTTTAGCGACTGACAAAGGAACTCCGCAAGCCGGAGATATAAAGACTAATGCTGAGATTATTGAAAAAACTTTAGAGAATTTTGGGATATCAGTGAAAATGTCAGAAATTAATATTGGGCCTACGGTAACCCAATATACTCTTAAGCCAGCTGAAGGGGTGAAGCTTTCTAAGATTACGGCTCTCAATAACAACCTATCTTTAGGTTTGGCAGCTCATCCCCTAAGGATTGAAGCACCGATTCCAGGTAAATCGTTAGTCGGAGTAGAGGTGCCTAATAAGGCAAGAACTTTGGTTCGCTTAAGGAATCTTTTTAATAGTCTAGAATTTCAAAACTTAACATCTACTCTTAATTTTGCCATTGGTCGAGATGTTGTTGGCAATTCGTTTTGTGCGGACTTGTCTAAAATGCCCCATCTTTTGGTTGCTGGTTCTACGGGCTCTGGTAAGACGATATGTTTAAGCAGCATTATTCTGAGCTTACTTTATCGTAATTCCCCCTCTTCCTTGAGACTTATTTTGATTGACCCAAAAAGAGTAGAGTTTATTAATTATAATGGGTTGCCTAACTTATTGACGCCAGTGGTTTACGATGTTCAGAAGACTTTGAGTGTTTTGAAATGGCTTATTGAAGAAATGGAAAGAAGATTTGAAGCCCTTTCGGAATCAGGAGTTCGTAATATTGATGAATATAATAAGAAGGTTCGAAAAAATTTCAAAAAGAAGTCATCTTCTATGGATGGAGAAAGTGAGGAAGATATTATGCCCTATATTGTTCTTATTGTTGACGAGTTAGCTGATTTAATGGCGAGCAAGAGCAGAGAGATGGAGGCTGGCATTGTTAAGCTAGCTCAGAAATCTAGGGCAGTCGGGATTCATCTAATCTTAGCGACCCAAAGGCCTTCAGTTGAAGTGATTACTGGACTTATTAAGGTAAACATTACTTCTCGCATTGCTTTTCAAGTAGCCTCTCAAGTTGATTCTAGAACTATCTTGGATACTGCGGGCGCGGAAAAGCTTTTAGGTCTAGGCGACTTACTTTTTATCTCTGCTGAAATTTCTAAACCTAAAAGGATTCAAGGGGCTTATGTTTCTGGAGAAGAAGTTCAGAAAGTGGTTGATTTTGTTATTAAGCAGAATCATATTGCTAAAGAAGGAGAGGATGATCTCGCGACAAGCATCGCTCTTGAATTAGAAAGAGTAGAGCGGATTGGAACAAACACAATTGGGGTTATGGCGGAGCTTGACCCAGTTTATCAGGAAGCGAAAGAGGTAGTTTTAGAAACAAGAAAAGCGTCAGCTTCTTTTTTGCAGAGAAAATTGAGGATTGGTTATGCTCGGGCTGCTCGCCTTTTAGATATGCTGGAAGAAAAGGGAATAGTTGGTCCAGCTGACGGAGCGAAACCGAGAGAGGTATTTTTTGACACAGAGGCGTTGATGGAAGAACAGGGGATAGGGGATGAGGAGAAAGAGATTGACGAGTAGACAGGTTAAATCATTTATTATTTATCATTGATTATTTATCATTGATTATTAATCGATAATCCTTTATATTAATAGGTATGCCAAGTGAAAATAAAAAAATAGAAAATTCTAATTTAAAAGAGGCTATTGAAGATATTAAAAAAGAGTTTGGCGAGGGGGCGATTATGCGACTTAAAGACGTTGAGGCCGTGCATGTTGATGCCATTCCTACTGGTTCAATGTTTTTAGATATGGCTTTGGGTATCGGCGGTTTGCCTCGCGGTCGGGTAATTGAAATTTATGGCCCAGAGAGTTCAGGGAAAAGCACTTTGGCCCTTCATTGTGTCGCTGAGAGCCAGAAGAAAGGCGGCGTCGCCGCTTTTATAGACGCGGAGCACGCTTTGGATCCAGAATATGCCAAACGTCTTGGAGTCAATGTGGAAGATCTTTTAATTTCTCAACCTGACTCTGGAGAGCAGGGGCTTCACATTGTTGAGAGTTTAGTTAGGTCTAATCAGGTAGATATTATTATTATTGATTCGGTGGCGGCTCTAACCCCCAAGAGAGAGATTGCCGGTGAAATGGGCGCTCAACACGTTGGACTACAAGCACGCTTAATGAGTCATGGCTTAAGAAAATTATCTGGCATTACTTTTAAGTCAAAAACGATTGTTCTCTTTTTGAATCAAACAAGAATGAAAATTGGCATTCCTTTTGGCAACCCTGAGACTACTCCTGGTGGTTTAGCTCTTAAATTTTATGCTTCGGTGAGAATTCGGTTACAGATGAGAGCTCAGATAAAACAAGGAGATGATATCGTTGGCTCTCGCATTAAGGCGAAGATAGTCAAGAACAAGGTGGCTGCGCCCTTTAAGATTGCTGAATTTGATATTTATTATAATGAGGGAATTTCTTATTTAGCTGACTTGATTAACGCTGGGCTTAAATATGAAGTTATAAAAAAAAGTGGAACTTGGTTTAATTATAAAGATGTGAAATTGGGGCAAGGGATGCCTGGCGCAAAAGATTTTCTGAAAAAGAATTCTAAAATTGCTAAAGAAATCAAAAAACAGTTGATAGAGGAGATGAAAGAATAGCTATTAGTCACTAATTATTGATCAGTAGTTAATCGTTAAGAATCAAAAAAAACTGCTTTTGGCAGTTTTTTGATTTTAAAGAAATGAATTTTCTTATTTTCTAACAGCAGAGAGAAGACCTAAATGTCGAGCCTGCTTAACAGCTTGAGCTATCTTTCTCTGATGATAACGACAAAGACCCGTCCTTTTTCCAGATCTTATTTTTCCCAACCCAGTAAGAAACATTTTTAACTGTCTTGTATCTTTGAAATCAATCTCTTTTGTTCGTTGTTTGCAAAAAAAACAATTCATGGTTCAATTCGATAATTAAGTGATTAAATATGCTTAGTTGTTATATCAATTAAAATGGCACCTCTTCTATGTCTATATCGTCTCCTTCTTCAATGGTCGGGATATTGTTATTCGCGTCGGTTTTTGATTTTTTCTCATTATTCTCGTTTGTTTTTTTTATTTTTGATTCAGATGATATCTCCGTGGCCATTGACGATCCTTCTTGATTGATATTTCTTCTTGGGCCAAGCTGAATATTGTCAGCCACAACTTCTGTCTTATATTTTCTAACACCAGAGGAGTCTTCCCAGTTTCTAGTAGTAAGATGTCCTTCTACAAAAACCAAGCCTCCTTTTTGAAGATATTGAGAAGCAATCGTCGCTAAATTTCTCCAAGCAACTATATTATGAAATTCGGCTTTTTGTTTTTTTTCGCCTGTCTCTCGGTCAGTCCAGGTTTTATTTGTTGCCATACCAAAGCTACAAACAGGCTGGCCAGAAGGGAGGTTGCGAAGCTCGGGGTCATTAGTTAAATTACCTAAGAGAAAAACTTTATTAAGATTCATTCTTTTTTGAATTAAAAATTTCTTCTATTTTTTTATCAATATCTTTTAGTTCAATCTTCTCTTTGTCTCGACTCTTTCTTTTAGAGAAAGGGATTATTTTTTTGACAGGAGTTTGTCTTAAAAAACAGCGAATTATTTTTGGTTCGCTCTCTATCTCTTTTCTCAACCCTGACAAATCCTGATTCTCATATTGAAAATTAAGGACAGCAAGGTGGGCTTTTTCCTCTTTTTTAATAGGATAACCCAAAGAAATCTCGGAGACTGGATTAGTTTTCGTAATTTTACCGCCTTTTTCTTTAATTAATTTGTTGATATTTTCTATAACAGTCTCTTTGTCTGTTGCGTCTATCTTTGCTGAAACGAGACAGGATAGTTCATAGTTTTTGCTTATACTCATAAAATTATTTTAGCAAAAAACTCTACCATAGTCAAATTAAATTTTGTATTTTAAAGGATTATCAAGTAAAATAGTAATTGTATGGATATATCTATATTTAAGGCATACGATATCCGAGGCCTTTATCCTG
>CAZYBZ010000013.1:0-14559 GCA_964646075.1 uncultured Candidatus Saccharibacteria bacterium
TGTATACTTCGGTTCAAGAAAGAATTAAAGAGATTGGCATTATGAAGGCCTTGGGCGCTAAAAATTCTATGATTAGTAATATCTTTTTAGTTGAATCTGGAATTATTGGTATGATTGGGGGAATAATTGGGACATTATTGGGAGTAATTACGGCAAAATCAGTTGAAATTTTCCTTCATTATGCTCATCCAGTTATGTATATGAGGGCCGAAATTAGCTTTGAATTAATAATCTTAACTTTATTTTTTTCATTCCTCATCGGTTGTCTCTCTGGTTATCTTCCAGCTCGCACGGCTGCTAAACTAAAGCCAGTTGACGCCCTAAGATATGAATAAATATTATAAAAATAATGCTTAAAAAAATTGTTATTATTGGTGCTGGCGAAATTGGTCAGGCGATTGGGAAGATTCTTCAGAATAAAAAGGGGATTATAATTGAGTTTTGGGACAAAAAGCCAATTAAAGTTTCTGGTCAAAAATTTACAGCTAAAATTATTTCTTCAACAAATTTTCCCGGAAAGGACGCAGATTTTTTATTTTTATGTGTGCCTTCTTGGGCGATTGGTTCCGCATTAACAAAGGCAAGAGCGCAGTTTAACAAAAGAACAATAGTTATTTCTTTGGCGAAAGGGATTGAAGAAAAAACCTTAAAAACGATGGATGGCCTCTTGGAAGAATTATTACCAGATAATTGGCCGTTTGCTTTATTAACAGGACCAATGCTTGCTGAGGAAATAAGTGATAGAGAAGCGGGGATAGGACTTGTCAGCTCGTCACAGATTCAGATATTCCACGCGCTAACAAAGCTTTTTGCGAAGACAAATCTTCGGCTTGAATATTCTGCTGATGTTTATGGCTCTGCTTTAGTAAGTGTTTTGAAAAACATCTATGCTATTGGACTGGGTATTGCCGAGGCGCTTAATCTTGGAGGAAACACTAAGGGATGGTTGACGCAGAAGGCATTAAAAGAGATGGCAGAAATTATTAGGATATTAGGTGGGTGTCAAGAGACAGTGTTTGGCCTTGCTGGACTTGGTGATCTGGTGGCAACAGGGTTTAGTCCGTATTCTTCTAATCGCGAGTTAGGAGTTCTTTTGGTAAATTCTGGTGAAATTAATTTAAAAAGCGAAGGACTTGTTTCTTTGCCTTCTTTTCTTAGGCTACTTTCTAGAAAAAGAAAAAAAATAGATGATTTTCATTTTCTTAAAGCATTGCAAGAAATTATTCTTGAAAACAAAAACCCAAGAATAATTTTTAAAAAATTAAGTAATTAATTTTTTCGCTGAGAAAATTAGAATATAGGGTTATTTTATAATTTTCCACTTAATATCTTTTTCGTCTCCAGCGAATTCTAACCACTGTCCTTCCTTATCAATAACATACCATTTTTTTTTGGTTTCTGACCAAACCATAGGGTCGCCCTGGAAATAAGGTTTTTTTACTACCTCCTTGGGTTTTAGTCTATCCAACTCTAGCCACTTTTTAAATACTGTTTCAATCGCATAGTCTAATCCTCTTGAGCTCGCCCACTTGGCTACGATATCAATGGCTTTTTTTGCTTTTTTAACAGAGCCAGCTAAATCCAAAAGTTGTTTAGCCGGTCGGGTGAATCGGGAATATATTATTTTTTTCTTTTTAGCGTTATCTTTTATCTGTTTTAAATTTAAGCCTTTGCTGTAAAAATAATGATTAACAATTTCTTGAATCGCTGTTTCTTCTTCCTTCTTTTTTGTTTTGATTTTTTTATCCATTTAATTTTTCAAGCTTAAATAAAAATTGATACTAATTTTAGTACAAAAATTTTTCGCTTCGCTTAAAAACCTTGAAACTAACCCCTCCCCCATATATTTCTTAAGGTAGTTTGATTATAAGAACCTGACTTTGTCAGAACCTTGAAATCAAATTTCCATATATATTTCTTAAGGTAGTTTGATTATAGACTTTAGTTTGGTGTGGGTCAATTTCGAAAATAAAAAACCCCTAAGTTGGGTCTTAAAATTAAGGTGCCAGGGTATCCGTTCTTTAATGAAGAATGAAAAAGGATCACCCTGGCGTTGGACAGCAGAAAGAGGGCTTCTGCTGATGGAAAAGGAGGAGGCTGAAGGTACAGGCGTACTTTCGGAGGCTAACTGCACTCCTCCTTTTCTCATAATTTCATCTGTGTCAATGTACTATTATTAGTATATAGGATTTCAAAAACCTTGTCAAGCCCATGTCCTGGATAGGCACATTGAGAACACTTTATGATACTGATTATGAAAGTCAATAGGGCATTTGTAGCCCAGGGATTGGCGTGGTTGTGATAGCGAGTTACTCTTAATTGCTCTATTACGTCCTTGAAGTCCTTTTCAAACTCAGAGCGTTATCTGTTAAGAGATTATCTGTCTTGCCGTCTAAGAGGCAATACACCCTCTGGGGGAAATCAGCAGCATGTTTGGAGGGCAGGTTATGGTAATTGTACAAGTAATCATTCTTTATGATGCAATAGATTAGCTTTTATTTATTTTACACTGCCTGATTCCTTTAATTCAGGTAAACGTGGAGTGTTACCAATATATCTCATCTTTTGTAGGGGAAAATTTAATTTTTTTATTGAACAATTTTAGCTTAAAAAATTGGGACTCTTTTTTTTTCGGAAAATCTATGATAGTTTAGTAATATGTTGCGTCGAATTTTTATTGCTATTAATCTTCCAGAGGATATTAAAGATAAGCTTCTTATCTTCTCAGAGAAATATTCGCGTCTTCCAGCTCGTTGGACAGAAAGAGAAAATATTCATATAACTTTAAATTTTTTAGGTAATCTCGATGAGAACCAGCTTTTAGAAACGATTAAAACAGCAAAAGAAGTTGCTTTAAAACATAACTCTTTTTTACTAAGAATCGAACAGGTTTGCTATGGTCCGCTAAATAAGTTTCCGCCAAGAATGGTTTGGGTGCTAGGAGAAAAGGGTCAAGAAATCTTAGGACTACAAAACGATTTAGAGAATGTTTTTTTTGATTTGCCAAGCTATCAGTATAAGATAAAAGAAAGTCGGCGTTTTTTTCCTCATATTACTTTAGCCCGGATTAAGAGTTTTGAATTTCGGCGACTAGGAGAGGGAATAGAGATAGACGAGGCTTTAGAATCAAGCTTTGAAGTTAATTCAATAGAAGTGATAGAAAGTCAATCTAAAAAAACAGGTGTTGAGTATGCGATTTTAGAGTCAATAGAATTGGGCTCTTAGCTCTAATATCCGTAGAGTAATTCCTGGGTGCTGTATCCGTAGACGCCCGACATATTGTCTGTCTACTTTGTCTAAATTATCTTTGCGTTGTTTATTGTATTAAAATATGAAAATACACTTTATTGGAATCGGTGGGATAGGAGTCTCTGCTCTGGCTCAATATTATTTGGCAAAAGGGGTCGAGGTCTCTGGCTCAGATTTAACTTCTTCAGAAATAACAGAGCTACTTATTAGTAAGGGAGCAAAGCTTTTGATAGGCGAGCATAAAGCAGAAAATATATCTAAGGATCTAGATTTAGTAGTTTATAGTCCGGCGGTGCCAGAAGACAATATAGAGTTAGGGCAAGCTCGAAAATTTCAATCTTCAAACCCTGAGTTGATGATTAAAAGTTGTCCACAGCTTTTAGGCAAGCTAAGCAAAGATTATTTCACGATTGCCGTTTCCGGCAGTCACGGTAAAAGCACGACCGTGGCGATGGTTTCTTTAATTCTTATCAAGGCGGGTTTAGACCCGACAGTAATATTTGGCACTAAGTTAAGGGAATTCGGAGACAGTAATTTTCGATTAGGAAAATCTAATTATTTAATAATTGAAGCTGACGAGTATCAGGCGTCTTTTTTGAACTATTGGCCAGACATTATTGCCTTGACTAATATTGAAGAAGAGCATCTTGATTATTATAAAAATTTAAGAAGTCTTTTAGAGGCTTTTAAAAAATTTATTGGACATTTGTCAAAGCATGGGACTTTGATAGTGAATAAAGATGATAAGAATATTCAGAGGATATTAGGTTCAAGATTTAAAATTCAAAATTATTCTATTAGACAAGAAGAAGCGAAGAGATTAAAGAAGATTTTAAAAATTCCAGGAGAACATAATGTTTCTAATGCTCTTGCCGCTCTGACTGTGGCTAGAGCTTTAAATATTCCAGAGGAGACGTCTTTTAAAGCTCTTTCAGAATATCATGGCGCTTGGCGAAGGTTTGAGATTAAGGAGATTAGAGAAAAAGATAACCAATTTACGATTCTTTCCGATTATGCTCATCACCCGACGGAGATTAAGGCAACATTGATAGCGGCTCGCGAAAAATGGCTTGATAAAAAAATTTGGGTTGTTTTTCAACCCCATCAGCATCAACGGACTTTTTACTTTTTTGAAAAATTAGTTAATGTTTTTTCTGCTGCCAAGATAGAGAAGCTTATCCTTGTCCCTATCTATGATGTGGCTGGTAGAGAAGAGATAGAATTTAGGGAAAAAGTAAATGCGTTGAAGCTGGTTCAGGCAATTAAGAAAGAGAAGAGAGATAAAAAGGGTGACATTTTATACATTTCAACAATTAAAAAGACAAAATTTTTTTTAGAAAAAAATCTTCAAGGCGGGGAAATAGTGATAATTATGGGGGCAGGAAATGTTTACGAATTAACAAAAATGTTTTCCACTTGACGTCAATAGTTTTAGAATGATAAAGTAAAAACAGGGAAAAGTAGAAAGAAGAAGTTCTCATTTGTCCTTACTTGTTCTTTTTTGATTTTTTGAAATCAGGATAGAAGATAGGTTAGGCTAGATGGGGAAAAGGTCGCACATAATTTAATTTTACCTTTTAAAAATATGAATATTCTTTATTGGGTTTTGGGAATTTTAGCTCTCTTAATAATTGGATTTTTGATTATTAACAATAAGAAAAAAGGGGAAAAGGCTGACAAAGAAGAAGTGTCTCAGGATTCTCCATCTCAGGATTCTCCATCTCAGGATTCTCCATCTCAGGATTCTCCATCTCAGGATTCTTCGTCTGAAGGAGTTGCTTAATCGTTAAAAGTCATTTTAGTAAGAAAGAGCATTCGCTAATGGATGCTCTTTACTTGAATTATTTTTTAATTTATGTTAAAAATTACATAATAAGCTTATGCTTGTAAAGATAATTAATATTTTAACTGTTGTTGCGGCACTTGCTATTCTTGTAGTTTTTCTTGTAGAATCTATTCCTGCCTATGCAGCGATAATTAGGATTTTTAGCACAAGTATTTATGGTTTTTAAAATTGATATTTCATTATCAGCGGAACCAAGGAAGGAGCTCGGCAAAGGGGTGGCGGCTTTACGCCAAAAAAAAATGCTACCAGCCGTGCTTTATGGCTGTAAAATTAAAAATTTTAATCTAATTTTGGACCTAGAGGAATTCAAAAGCGTTTTTAAGAAAGCGGGCGAGTCTTCTTTAATTAATCTAAAAATTAAGGGAGAAAAAGAATCACTAACTGTCTTAATTCATGATTTTCAAAAAGACCCATTGTCGGGCGAGATAATTCATGTTGATTTCTATTATCCTGATTTAGGAAAGAAGATTAAGACATCGGTTCCTATAAAGGTAGTGGGAGTCTCTCCAGCAATAAAGAATTCAGAGGGAACTTTAATTAAAAATATCACCGAACTAGAAGTTAGTGTATTGCCTACAAAGATTCCTCATGAGATAATAGTTAATATTGATTCTTTAGAAACTATCGGAAGCGAGATCTTTGTTAAAGATTTAAGTATTCCCGAAGGAGTGGATGTCTTAAGAGATCCAGGAGAAGTCGTGCTTTTGATTGTTTCTCCAACAAGAGTTGAAGAGGAATTAGAAAAACCGATTGAAGAAAAGGTAGAAGAGATAAAGGGGGTGGTTAAAGAAGGGGAGAAAGAGGAGAATGAAGGGGAAGGAGAAAAGACAGTTATTAAATAGGCACAAGAAAAAATGATTAAGGCTTATCAAAAATTAGTTATCTTGATATTTCTAACGATATTTTCTGGGCTTTTTTTATTTTTTAATTTTGTTTTTGCGGAACAGAAATTAGAAAAAATTTGCAAACCATTATCAATAGAAGGCATTGATGACGTCTGTGGGGAGATGTCTCAAGAAGAATGTCGGTCGCTTTTAAAGAGATGTCTCCAATTCCATCAGGATAGGAGTGACCACTACGAGGGGAGGGTTACGCAAACCCAAAGAGAGAAGAAAACCTTTCAAAACCAAATATATGTCTTAAGCAGGAGGGTAAGGCAGATGAATAATGAGATCCATAGTAATAACCTGATGATTAAAGGTCTTAATTTTCAGATTAGCGACACTCGGTCTTCAATAACGATGAGTTCTCAGAAGATGGAGGAGTTAAAAGAAAAATTAGCTGAGTTGCTAAGACAAATTTATAAACAGGATAGACGTTCAGTACTAGAAGTAATTTTGACCGAAGATAGGTTGTCTGATTTTTTTGACGAGTTGGTTGCTTTGGAATCTTTGAATTTAAGTAATCAAGAGCTTCTTAATCGTATCAAAGCCCTTAAAGAGAATTTAGAAAATAAACAAATGTTGCTGGGGGGTGAAAAAGAGGATTTAGAGCAACTGGTAGTAGTGCGTACTTTACAGAGACAGGAAAACCGGAGATTAAAAGGCGAGCAGGAATGGTTGTTGAGAGAAACTAAGGGAGAAGAGGCTCTCTATCAGAAACATCTCAGAGAGACCAGGGAAGATGCTGCTAAGATTAGAACAAGAATTCTCGAATTAGTTGGAGTACCAGTAGGAGAACAGCTTCCTTTTGGACAGCTCTTGGATATAGCTAAATGGGCTCAGGTTCAAACAGAAATAAGGCCCGCTTTTTTGTTATCTATTATTACACAAGAGTCAGCCCTAGGGAGGAATGTTGGACAGTGCTACCTTCCTCGTAATCCAGCCGAAAACAAAAGGAGACGAGTAATGGCTGTTCCTCCTCTTTCACGAAGAGACGACGTCTCTCATTTCAGAAATATTACCAGAGACCTAGGTAAGGACCCATATAAAACCCCAATTTCCTGCCCAATGGCTTTTGGTTTTGGCGGAGCAATGGGTCCAGCTCAATTTATTCCCACAACATGGATGTCAATTAGAGACGAAGTTGAGGCCATTGTTAATGTCCCTCCTAATCCTTGGAGTATTCAGCACTCTTTCTTGGCTTCTGCTCTATATTTAAGAAGGCTTGGAGGGACTAAGAACGAACTCCGTTCAGCTATGAGATATTTTTCTGGCAATCGATGGACGGCATGGGAGGAGCGTTTTTATGGGAGACCAGTGATTGAAAGAGCTAATTGCCTTCAAGTATTCATTGACCACGGGACAATGACAAGAAGATGTGATGGCTTAATTTTTATCCCCAAATAAATCTTAAATGGCTAGAGGAGCAGTTTAAGATTAGTTCGGGAGAGGAAGCAGGGGATCGGATCCCTCTTTAATGATAAAACTTGTTTAATTCATCAATAATCTGATTTAATTCTCCTGACATTATTATTTCTAAATTATGCCAGGTTTTTTTAATTCGATGATCAGTCACTCGATTTTGAGGGAAGTTATAGGTTCTGATTTTCTCTGCTCTCTTGGCTTGACCAATTTGATTTTTTCTCTTTGTGCCCATTTTTTTCATTTCTTCTTCTGTCTGTTGGTCAAGAATCTTTGCTTGTAACAGAGAGAGGGCATTTTCTTTATTTTGAAGTTGGTTCCTTTCGTTTTGAGAATTAACGACAAGACCTGTTGGAATATGAGTAATTCTTATGGCGGTTTCTCTTTTGTTGACATTCTGTCCCCCTGGACCAGATGACCTGTAAGTGTCAATCTGTAAATCTTCTAGCTTGACTTGAAGCTGAGTCTTGGTTGGCTTTATTAAAATAGCGACTGAAGCTGTTGAGGTGTGAATTCTCCCTTGTTTGTCTGTAGACGGGATCCTCTGGACTCGATGAACACCAGCTTCCTGTTTCATCTTTGAGAAAACGCTTGACCCAGAAACCTGGAAGGCTATTTCCTTACATCCGCCCAATTCAGTTCGATGAACATTTAATATCTTTGTTTGCCAGTTTTGGATTTCGGCATACTTAGAATACATATTGTACAAATCATTGGCGAAGATAGCAGCCTCATCGCCTCCGGCGCCAGCTCTGATCTCGACTATTATTGACCTTGGCCCCTCTTCGTTCCCATTGGGTTCTTCCAAGATTTTTTTTATTTTTCTTTCAATGGTTTGTTTTTCTTTTAAAAGTTTTAGTTTTTCTTCTTGAGCTAGAGAAATAAGATCTATATCTTTCGTAGTGATAAGAATTTTTTCAACCTCATCTATTTGTTGATTTATGCTTTCCAAGTCTTTTTGCTTTTTAACGATTAACTCATAAGTTTCTTTTTGTTTTTTAAGCTTACCTATTTTTTCCCAATTTGAAGAAATCTCAGCTTGTTTGAGCTTTTTTATAATCTCTTGATATTCAGATTGAATTTTTATAGGAATAACCACTTTTTTATTCTAACATAAAAACAGCCGAAGTTAGCTGTTTTTATTGTTCTAAGATTATTTTTTTTTGATTGATTTTTTCTTTGCCATTCGCTCCTTAAATTTTTGAACCTGCCCCATGCTGTCAATTAATTTTTCTTTACCAGTATAGAAAGAGTGGCAAGCGAAACAGACTTCCGTCTCGATACTTTCTTTAGTTGAGCCAACTTCAAAAATATTTCCACAAGAACATTGGACTTTTATTTTTGAATAATATTTAGGATGAATATCTTTTTTTGCCATAATTATCTATATACTATCAAAATTAATCTAAATGTCAACACAAACTTGTTGTTTAGTGCGACAGGGATGATGGATAAAGGCGAGAGGATCTTACTTGATTTAATTTTAATATGGTGATATATTTATTTTATGATAGAAGCAAAAAAGAAAATAATTAAAAAGAGTGGTTTTGGCATTGATATTGAAGAGATGACTAAAGCGGGTGTTTATTTCGGGCATCGGGTTTCAAAATGTCATCCTAAAATGAAACCCTATGTTTTAGGAGTTAAAGGTAGCGACCATATTAATGTTATTGACCTTGAGAAAACAAAAGAGTTTTTTATTAAGGCCTTAGACTATATTAAGGGGCTTATTCAGGAGGATAAAGTCATATTATTTGTTGGGACAAAAATTCCGACACGTAAATTGATTCAAGAAACTGCCAAAGAATGTGGCTTACCATATGTCGTTGAAAGATGGATCGGTGGCACGATTACTAATTTCCAAATCATTAGAGAAAGAATTGATTATTTTAAGGATTTAGAAAAGAAAAAAGTTAGCGGAGAGCTAGAGAAGTATACGAAAAAAGAACGATTAGAGTTTGACAGAGAGATAGAGAGGCTAAATAAGAAATTTGGAGGTATCAAAGAAATGGAGAAGCTTCCTGATGTGTTGTTTGTTTTGGATATGAAAAAAGATTCCTTAGCCGTCAGAGAAGCAAGCAAGAAGGGGATTCCTATTATTGCTATTGCCGATACCAACGTAGACCCAACTTTGGTTGAGTATTCGATTCCTGCCAATGATGACGCTATAAGCTCGGTGAGATACATATTAGATAAAGTAAAAAAAGTTATCTTAGACAATAGTTCTAAAAAATAATATGATTGATAAAATTAAACAACTTCGTCAAGAAACTGGCGTCTCTCTTGATTTGTGCAAGAAAGCCCTTAAAGAAACAGAAGGTAATATCGTAAAGGCAAAAGAAGCTTTACGAAAATGGGGTCAGGATTTAGCTGGCAGAAGAGGGGGGAAATTGACCAGTGAAGGCATTATAGAGGCATATATTCATTCTAATAAGAAAATCGGAGTCTTGATTGACTTAAGATGTGAAACCGATTTTGTAGCTCGCAATAAAGATTTTCAAAATTTGGCGCATGAGATTGCTTTACATACGGCGGCAACGAATCCCCGTTATATGAGCTACGAAGATATCCCAGGAGAGGTAGTTGAAAAGGAAAAAGAGATATATAGAGAACAATTAGCAAAAGATAATAAGTCAGAAGAAGTGATGGAAAAGATTATTCAAGGTAAACTTGAGAAGTTTATAAAGAGCGTCTGCTTGCTTTCTCAGCCTTACGTGAAAGATGGGGCAAAAACTATTCAAGACTTGGTTAATGAGTCTATCTCTAGATTAGGGGAGAACATTGTTCTCAATCAGTTTAAGAGAATAGAAATTTAAAATTTATTTTATCTCGCAAAAAATAAGGAGAAAACCTTTATATGTTTAATTTATTATTTTTAATTATTTTGGTTATTAGTTTTGGCGGAATGCTTTTTATAGTTATTAAGAGGTGGCCAGAATTACGAGCAATAAAAATTTTATCCTCCTCTGTCCATCAAAAATCACTCAATCAAAGAGTTAAAGAAAAAGTAAAGGGATTAGCTCCAGTTGGGAGTCTTGGCGTTGAAAAGCTTATAAAAAAATCTCTTATTAAGACTAAGATTATTTTTATGAAGGGGGAGAGAGGGGTTGATCGTTGTCTACGTCGAGTTTCCTATTCTCAAAAATTTAAAGATGATTATTGGGAGAAGATGAATAAGAAAAAATAGTTGCCGAGGTAGCTCAATGGCAGAGCAACGCATTTGTAATGCGTAGGTTGGGGGTTCAAGTCCTCTCCTCGGCTCTGTTTATTGGAAAGGATAAGGTAACTTAAAAACTAGTCCGGCCGCTCCAAAAAGAGTGGTTTTTTCTTTTAAGGGGGAGGCAATGATTTCGGGAGGAGTAAGGTATTTATCAATATTTTTTTTAATATAAGGGAGAATAAATTTTTTATTATTTAAGAATACTGCGCCGCCAAGAATAATAATTTCTGGGTTATAGGCAACAATGACGTTGGAGACACCTCTGGCATTTATCTGTCCGACTTCTTTAAGAAACTTTAAGGCAGTGCTGTCCTCTTTCATAGCTAAGTTAAAAATGTCTTTTGCGGTTTTAATTGAATTTTTCTTTTTTATTTCATTATACCTTAGCCAATGATTAAAAAAGTGAGGTAGGTTTCTACCAGAACAATATGCCTCCCAGTGGCCGTGTCCTTTTTTACAACTGCACAAAAGATTATATTTTGTGTCCACAATGAAATGTCCGACTTCTACGGCGTTGTGATTATGTCCGCTTAGAAGATGATTGTCCACAATCGCTCCGCCACCAATACCAGAGGAGATAGTGATATAAACTAAATTTTTGTATTTTTTGCCGCCGCCAAAAATTTTCTCTCCCCAAACAGCAGCGGTACAATCATTGGCTAAATAAATTGGTAAAGAGAAATATTTTTTTAAGAGTTTTATTAGGGGAATTTTCTTGAAAGGAATATTTGGAGAGTCAAGAACCTTTTCTGATTTATAGTCTAAGGGTCCAATAGAGCTAATTCCGATTCCAGCGATTTCTTTTTTGGATTGGCCCTGAAGCAAGAGATTAACTAGGTCAATAATTTTTTCTGTAACGATTACTCCCGAGTCTCCAGTTTTAGGGGTTTCTGTTTTTAAATACTTTAAAAATTTGCCGTTTTTTGAGATTATGGCAACTCGCAAACTTGAAGCGCCCAAGTCAATAGCAACTGCTAAATCTTTTTTCATAAAACGACAAATAATTATTGGCTAAAATAACGGTTATTAATGAATGATTAATCAAGAATAATCGCTTATTTTTTATTTTAACATTTTTGGCCGCTTTGGGGAACAGAGCATGCGGTTGACATATCTTTTTTATCTGATAAGATGCAATTATACAAGGAGAAAGTAGGGTCAAAGAATATGAGGTTACTGAGTTTTTCCTCTTTTCTTACGGGCGTTGTTTTACGGCAAGGCCTATTGTTCATCTTGCTTTCACTTGACAAATTTTGAAAAACGAATACAATTTAGACATATTGTAGATTGGCAAGAACTTTAATAATTGAATAGTAAGTATGAATATGAGTGAATTCTTAGAGTTGTTCCGATTATCTTGCCCGCAATGCTACACATAGCATTGCAGGCGAATTTATTTGAGAGTTTGATCCTGGCTCAGGATGAACGCTAGCGGCGTGGATAAGGCATGCAAGTCGAACGCCCGTTTTCGGACGGGAGTGGCAGACGGGTCAGTAACACGTGGATAATCTGCCCTGAAGTTAGGCATAACCCCAAGAAATTGGGGCTAATACCTAATAGTCCGAACGCATTGATTATGTGTTCGGTAAAGATTTATCGCTTCAGGAGGAGTCCGCGGCTTATCAGCTTGTTGGTGGGGTAAAAGCCCACCAAGGCGATGACGAGTAGGCGGGGTGAGAGCCCGATCGCCGACAATGGGATTGAGAACGGCCCATACTCCTACGGGAGGCAGCAGTCGAGAATCCTTCGCAATGGCCGAAAGGCTGACGAGGCGACGCCGCGTGGAGGATGAAGCCCTACGGGGTGTAAACTTCTTTTAACCGGGAAAAACTTTTGTGATTGTACCGGTGGAATAAGGGGCTACTAATCACGTGCCAGCAGTAGCGGTAATACGTGAGCCCCAAGCGTTATCCGAATTCACTGGGCGTAAAGCGTTCGTAGGCGCTTTGTTAGGTTTTCTGTTAAATCTTTAGGGCTCAACCCTAAAGCTGCAGAAAAAACCGGCAAGGTAGAGGATGTTAGGGGCTGATGGAACTCTCGGTGTAGGGGTGAAATCCGTTGATATCGAGGGGAACACCAAAAGCGAAGGCGTTCAGCTGGGGCAATCCTGACGCTGAGGAACGAAAGCGTGGGTAGCGAACGAGATTAGATACCTCGGTAGTCCACGCCGTAAATGATGGATACTAGCTATTGGAAGTGTCGACCCTTTCAGTGGCGAAGCTAACGCGTTAAGTATCCCGCCTGGGTAGTACGGCCGCAAGGCTGAAACTCAAAGGAATAGACGGGGATCCACACAAGCGGTGGACCACGTGGCTTAATTCGACGATAAGCGAGGAACCTTACCAGGGCTTGACATACTAGTGAAACTCCGTAGAAACATGGAGCTTCTCACAAGGACACTAGTACAGGTGCTGCATGGTTGTTGTCAGCATGTGCTTTGAAGTGCTCCCTTAAATGGGGTAACATGCGCAACCCCTGTCCTGTGTTACAAGTGTCACAGGAGACCGCCCCCCCACTACTTTTTGAGCAATAATTTTCTAAAAGAAGATTATTTTTTCAAAATCAATAACAGAACTTTGTTTGAATAACGAGTTCGAAAAGTGGTGGGGGGGAGGAAGGTGGGGATGACGCCAAATCAGCATGGCCCTTTGACGCCCTGGGCTGCACACGTGGTACAATGGCTGGTACAGCGGGTTGCCAAGTCGTAAGACGGAGCTAATCCCTTAAAACCAGTCTTAGTTCGGATCGAGGGCTGCAACTCGCCCTCGTGAAGCTGGAATCGCTAGTAATCGCAGATCAGCCACGCTGCGATGAATATGTCCCTGGATCTTGTACTCACCGCCCGTCACACCAAGAGAGCTGATAGTACCCGAAGTTCCGCCTTGCGCGGACCTAAGGTAAGGTCAGTAATAATGGTGAAGTCGTAACAAGGCATCGGTAGCGGAAGCTGTCGATAGATCACACAATTTTTTATTCTATTTTATATAGAATAAAGAGTCGGCTAATGTTGAAAACTGAGAATTCTATTTTCAACATTAAAGATGTTAATCGAGTCATCTCAAAAATCGATTGTTTGATTAATAATCGGAGCAACTTTAAGAATTCAACACAAAAAGCGCTAATGGCGCTTTTTGTATTTCAAGTTGATAATTTGAATCTTATTTGTTATTATGTGATAAGATAATCAAGAGAATAGTATTTCAGTGAAAAAAGTATGCGGGTGTGTAGTTCAGTGGTAGAACGCCATTCTGATAAAATGGAGGTCGGAGGTTCAACTCCTCCCACACCCAAGGGTAAAGAATATTGTGAAAAAATAGGGTTTGAAAAAATAATTTATTAAGATAGAATAAAGCTAAGAAAATAAACGAATTTCTCTTTCGCCAAAAAGGCTAAAGATCGATAGATGAGATATATAAAAAGTAACCACCTAAAATTATGAAAAAAATAGTTATTAACTTTATTTTAATTAGTCTTATTGGAGTCTTGATTAGTTTTATTGGAGCAAATATTTTAGCCCAAGAGACTCCAGGGCCAACAGCTTTAGCTCCGGAAGCTTTGCCTGAGCTACCAGAACCTGGTCTAAGGCCTGGCGACTTTTTCTACTTTTTAGATATTTGGGGAGAGGCGATTGGAGAATTTTTCATTTTCAACCCCGAAAGAAAGGCCATATTGCAAACCAGGAGAGCTTTAGAAAGAATTGCTGAGGTAAATGCGCTTCTTGAGGAAAAGGGGGTAGATGCTCCTGGGTTGGATATAGCTGAATTAAAAATTCAGCGAAATATAATCAGGGCGAGTGAAATTCTTGAGAGGCAAAAAGCGCGAGGAGTAGAAGTTTCTCAATTAGCAGAAAGGTTAGATGATAAATTTAATGTTCGTCGTAAATTATTAAACCAGGTTTTTGATTCACGCAGAGACAATCTTAAAATTCAGATAGCAGAAAC
>CAZYBZ010000014.1:0-14302 GCA_964646075.1 uncultured Candidatus Saccharibacteria bacterium
GAAGAAGGTAAAGAGTTTGTAGTTCTCAATGGTGAAGAAGGTGAAAGATATGATAGGATTCGGCATTTAACGTTCAGCCCAGACAGCCAACACTTTGCTTATGTAGCAGAGAAGGGAGGTGAAAGCTTTGTAGTTTTTGACGGCGAGAAAGGCAAGGGATATGACAGTATTCGGGTTTTAACTTTCAGTCCAGATAGCCAACACTTTGCCTATATAGTAACAATAGCAATAATAGCAACAGAAGGAGCTGAAAGCTTTGTAGTCCTCAATGGCAAAGAAGGTGAAAGATATGATATGGTTACTTGGAGTTTAATTTTCAGCCCAGATAGTCAATCCCTTGCTTATGTAGCAGTAAAAGGAGGTAGAGAATTCATAGTCTTCGATGGTAAAGAGAGTAAGAGATACGATAGAGCTTGGGAGCCAATTTTCAGTCCAAATAGTAAATACATTGCTTATGGAGTTGAAAAAGGCAATGAATTGTGGTGGATAGCAGAAAGAGTTGAAGAATTCGGTAAAAATTATTAGTATATTTGAATTGAATGGGAGGTTTGTAGAGTCTATCTGATTACAATCAGAACATAGAATCAAAAAAATAAAGAGGGTCTGACCTTTTACAAAAAAGAGCTCCACAAAAAGGAGCTTAGCTCCTTATAGCTCCTTATAATAGTTTTTTATCGACTAAAATTGCTTAGAGGTTAAATTTTTGATATAATAATTAAAAGCGAGATGGCAGTTAGAAGGTCGAAAAAACTCAAAAAATAATTTTAAAGTTAATGATAGTAGTGTCCTTAAAAAGGATTCTAAGGGTCGAATTTCAAGTTGCTTTAAAAAAATAAAAAATTATGACAAAAAATAAAATTATATTTAGTGTACTAGTCGTCTTAATAGGTTTATCTTTCGCGAATATAGCTAACGCTCAAGTTGATGAATATTTTGGCTATCCACAAATTACTGAGCAATGGTGTGATCTTGACAATCATTGCCCCCTAGGATTAGAGTGTAATCATTTTCCAGGCATTGGTTTAAGATGTTCTGAGCCAAATCCGTGTAGTTGGTTTAATTGTCCTGGAAATACTGAATGTTTTGTTCGATTAACCTATCCTGGTCAAGTAGTGTGTTTTGATCGGGATCCAAGAGAGAGGCCTTTTTATCCCAATGATGGAGATGATGTTGGTGTAGTTTTTGATTTGTTAACGCGAACCGTAATAGACATCACAAGACCGGACAAGCCGACAGAGAGTCGTAATGTATCTTTATGGGAAGATGCGACTGGAAATCGAGGGATATTAGACACACCCAATGGTTCAGCTGAACATTTCGAGGAATTGTTTATTGAAGATTTTAAATTATTTATGGAAACTTCTGTAGGTAGGAAAAAAATTAATGTTTTACCTGAAGATGCAATGAAAATTTCTGGGGTATCTAACATCGCATTAACCCAGGAAATAGAATTAAAAGAAAAATCAGAAAAACCAGTCTATTCTGTAATAGGAGTAAGAGAAGCAAGAATCCTTTTTATCTTTCCGATAAGACTGGAAATCAAAACAATAGTTAGCGCTGAAACTGCTCAAATTATTTCAGTAGAGAAGCCTTGGTGGAGCTTTTTAGCTTGGTAAGAATAAAAAATTATTAGAACTTATCATTAAAGAAAGAATTGAACCCAATTAGAAGGCTTCCATGAACTGCATTGCCAGATATGTTTTGATAATATCAAGATTTTTATATAATTTTGGATAAAATACTTGATAATAGGATAGTTATTAAAGAATGCGATCAAATTGTTTTAATATGAATATTGAGCACTATCCGCTAAAAAAATTAAAAAAAGAAGTTTTGGGAATCACAGGAAAGTATTTGGATTTGAAGAGATATAAAGTTTTTTGTATCAAGAGTGACTGGTTGGATAAAAGGAGCTAAGTTCCTTTTAGAAGTTCCTTTTAGAATCTTTTTTAAAAAACTCTTTTGAAGTTTAAAAACCTAGGGAGTTAATGGTACGAGGTTGAATTTTGTGCTAGTTTCGTGCTACTTAAACTTGAATTTCAATTGGATTGATATAAAAAATTAATATAATATAAAAAAAGACTATGAAAAATAAAAATTCAACTTGTTCATGTAAAAAACAAGACTTAGGTTGTCCGATTGGTTGTGTTTTAAAAAATAATTCTAAAAAAATCTATCTAATTTTAGGATTAATTTGTGTTGCTGTTGTTGCTATTTTAATTATTAATAGAGTAGCTGACCCCTCGGAAGAAATGATTAAACCTTCAATAGCAACCTATGCTATTATTGGAACCAACAAGGGAGATATCAAGATTGAACTTTTCAACTATATGCCAATCACAGTTGACAATTTTGTATCCTTGGCAGAAAAAGGATTTTACGATGGAGTGATATTTCATAGAATTATCAGCGGCTTTATGATCCAAGGCGGATGCCCTCTTGGAACTGGACACGGAGGGCCTGGGCATACCATAGATTGTGAGTTTGCAGGATATAATAAAAATACACGAGGCACAATTTCAATGGCAAATGCCGGGCCTAATACAGGGGGCAGTCAATTCTTTATAAATCTTGTGGACAATAATTTTCTTAACAATAGACATGCTGTTTTTGGCAGAGTTATTGAGGGAATGAATGTTGTTGACGCTATTAGTCAAGTTGAGATTGGACCAGAAGATCGTCCTACTGAAGATGTAATAATTGAGAATGTAGAGATCATAAAGAACTAAATAGATAAAACACAACTAAGTAAAAAACAAAATTTTTTTTATAATAACAGGAGTAATGGTTTTATTATATCAATTAGTAAATAAAAATATTAATCAAACTGAATTAGATGTAGATATAAAAGCAGAGAGGATTCAATTACCAGAGCTAAGACTTAAAAGCAATATTTCTATTGAAGAGGCCTTGGTTGAGAAAAGATTAGTTTGGCAAACCGACAGAGAGATAATCAAAATTGATTGAATTGAAAAATGACTAAAATAAAAATTTTAATAACAACTTTTTTAATATCAGGTTTTTTCATAATTCCTTTTGTAGGAGCTGAAAGTTTTTTTAATCCTATTACAAGGAGTGGCCTCGTTAGCTTATCTGCTGAGAACAATCTGCTACCATCTGTTACCAAGATTTATTTAATTGAAATTAAAGAAGAGATTAAGGCGGGAACTTATCAATATCTAAAAAGAGTGATTAATAAAGCGGAAAGAAGCGAGGCAGATTATTTAGTTATTAAATTAGATACTCCTGGTGGACTTTTGAAAGCAACTAAAGATATTGTTGATTTAATTTTAGCTACTCCAATAGAAACCATTGTTTTTGTAAGTAGAGAGGGCGGCTGGGCTTTCTCAGCTGGCACTTTTATTTTAATGGCTGCGGATCTTGCCGTGGTTCATCCTGGAGCTTCTATTGGAGCGGCTCAACCGCGGAGTATTATGGGAGAAGCGATGGAAGTTGATGAAAAAATGCTTGAAGGAGTGGCTTCATGGATAAGAACTTTAGCTGGGATTCATCAGAGAAGTCCAGAAATTGCTGAAAAATTTGTTAGAGAAAACTTAACTTTAACCGGCCAAGAAGCTAAAGAGCTTGCAATCATAGATGAAACAGCAAAAAGCTTAGATGAATTGTTTTTAAAGCTTGACATTTTAAGTCCTGAAATAAGAGAAATTAGCCCAAATTTTATTGAAAAATTGTTTAATTTTCTTTCTCACCCTTACTTAGTTTCTCTGCTTCTAAGTATTGGCGGGCTGGCAATTGTTATGGCTATCCGGGCAGGTGAATTTGAATTAACTGGTGCCATTGGAATAAGTGCTCTATTAATTGGTTTGTGGGGAATAGGAGTGATTACTTTTAGTTTTTTGGGAATTGGACTTTTATTGCTTGGTCTCTTGCTTCTGATGATGGAGGTATTTATTGAGCCAGGTTTTGGAATTTTTGGTATTAGTGGAACGATTATTATCGTTATCGGAATTTTTACTTTTGGAGCAGAGCCATTCCTTTTTATAGAACTTTGGGATCCAGTGAAAATGGTTATTTTGGGCGCGGCATTGGCAATTTGCGTATTTTTTGTTATTCTTGGAAGAGGAGTATCTAAAAGTGTTAAGAATAAATCGGTAACCGGATCTGAATCCTTGATTGGATTAAGGGTTGAAGTTATCAAAGAGCTTAACCCTTATGGACAAGTTAAAGTTGGTTGGGAAGTTTGGTCAGCCAAAACTCTTGATCAAGAGATTATTTCCAAAAAGAAAAAGGTCGAGATAATTAAGGTTGAAGGAAACACCTTGATTGTCAAAGATTAGTGATCAATGATCAACGATAAGTGATAAGTGACGAATAATTAATAATTAACAATTAATAATATGTTATCAAATTTATTTTTAGGAATTATTATTGTTGCTCTTATAATCCTTACTCGGGCAGTAAGAATCACCAGAGAATACGAAAGGGGAGTGATATTTAGATTAGGAAGGTACTCGGGAGTCAGGGGTCCAGGGTTGTTTTTCATAATTCCCGTTATTGATAAGATGGTCAGAATTGACCTTCGGATAATTACCCTCGATGTGCCATCCCAAGAAGTCATTACTAGAGACAATATTCCGATAACAGTTGACGCTGTCTTGTATTTCAAAATTTCAGACCCAGTTAAGGCAATTATTGAGGTCGAAAACTATATGATGGCGACCTCCCAAAATGCTCAGACCTCCCTAAGAGGAGTAGTCGGCGCCTCAACATTAGACGAGCTTTTGGCGGAAACAGAAAAGATTGACGGAAAATTGCACGAAACTATTGACCGGGCGACTGACCCTTGGGGGATTAAAGTAACCGGAGTAGAAGTCAAGCATGTAGAGATTCCTAAAAACATGCAAAGGGCTATTGCCAAACAGGCGGAGGCAGAAAGGACGAAAAGAGCTAAAATTATTTTGGCCGAAGGTGAATATTTAGCTGCCCAAAAAGTAAAAGAAGCAGGACTTGTTTTAGGAGCTGAGCCGATTGTCTTGAGATATCTTCAGGCATTATCAGAATCTGCTAAAGAGCCGAATACTACTATCTTGTTTCCGTTTGAGCTCGCCGGGCTTTTTCAAAAAATCAATAAATCTTCCTAAAATTTCTAGTCAATGATCAAGGGAAAACGGAGGCGCGGAGGGTGTGGAGGTCTAACCTCCACAAGCGGGCCATTAGTCTCTTCTCTAGTTGAGCCCTCTTCAAGTTGCGAAAACAAGATTAGTCGTTATCTTGAGAGACCTTCTATTCTAAGGAGACAGAGAATAAAGATGCTAGAACAAAAAAAATATCATTATCTCAAGGGCAAAAGAATAACTGTGATGGGGCTTGGCTTAAATCAAGGCGGACTCGGCACAGTCCGTTTTTTGATTCAGGTCGGTGCAAAGGTTTTGGTTACTGACTTAAAATCAAAAAAAGATTTATCTTTTTCTCTTGAGCAGCTGAAAGGGTTGCCTGTTACCCACGTTCTTGGTAGGCACCGAGATAAGGATTTTATCGACACCGACTTGGTGATTAAAAATCCTGGTGTGCCTCGTAACTCAAGGTATTTAAAAATTGCTAAAAAGAATAAAGTCCCTATTGAGACAGATATTAGTATTTTTTTAAGACATTGCTCTTCTCAAAATATTGTTGCTATCGCCGGCACCAAGGGCAAGGGTACGGTTGCTTCCCTTATCTATCATCTATTCAAAGTAGCCAAGGAAGATGTCGTGATTGCTGGCAATATTGGCGTTTCTGTTTTTGATATTTTGCCAAGAATTAAACCAAGAACAATGGTTATTTTAGAAATTTCTTCTTGGCAGCTAGAAGGGTTGAGAGAGCGTCGGTTTGCTCCCAGGATTGCTGTTTTGACTAACATCTTGCCTGATCATCTTGACCGTTATCGTACTTTCAATAATTATGAGAGGGCAGAAAAACTGATTTTCAAATACCAGAACCAAGGCAATTTTTTAATTTCAAGCGCTGATAATGAGTTAACTTTTAAGGCTGGCAAGGAAGCAAAATCACAGATTTTTTGGTTTAGTGAAAAGAAAAAAATAAACCAGGGGTGTTTTTTAAAAAATGATAAAATTGTTTGGCAGGCTGATGGTCAGGAAAAAACAATAATAAAAATTTCCGAGATTCCTCTTTTAGGAAGACACAATGTTTTGAATGTTCTAGCGGCTTGTTCAGTGGCGATGATTTGTGAGCTACAGGAGGAGACGGTTAACAAGGCAATTCAGAGTTTTAAGAATCTTCCTCATCGCCTTGAATTTATTCGCGAGCTAGAAGGGGTTCGATTTTATAATGATTCAACCGCTACCACGCCTGATGCTTGTCTGGCAGCAATTCATTCTTTTAATCAACCAATTATTTTAATCTTAGGTGGCAAAGATAAAAAGATGTCTTTTGAAAAATTAATAAAAGAGATTGCTAAAAATAAAAAAGTAAAAAAAATTATTCTTTTAGAGCATCTCGCTTATGATGCCTCGGTTAAAATGCTAGAAGCAATCAAAAAATATCAGATAGAGAAAAGAGTTATTTTTACTCATAATATAAAGAGGGCAATTAAGAGCGGATGGGAAAACGCGGTAAGAGGCGATATTATTCTTCTCTCTCCGGCAGCTGCTAGTTTTGGAATGTTCCAAAATGAATTTGACAGAGGAAGACGGTTTGTGGAATTTGTTAAAAAAATAAATGATCAATGAATTCATAGCAACAATAAGACAGTTTTCACTTGACTATGGCCCCATTGGGATTTTTATCGCCGCCATCCTGGAACAAGTTATCGCTATAATCCCATCGGCTTTAGTGCTAATGGCAGCGGGAGTTTTCTTGCTCGAAGGGGTGATTTTTTCTATTGGGGGATTAGGGAGTTTATTCTTTATAATAGTAGTCCCCGCGGCTCTTGGAACAACAATTGGCTCGCTTTTTGTCTATGGTCTGGTTTATTGGGGCGGTAAGCCAATAATTCTGCGCTGGGGAAGATTTCTAGGTATTACTTGGCAGGAAATTGAAAGAGTAGAAAAAAAATTTACTAAAGGGAGAGGCGATGCATGGCTGCTTTTTGGTCTTCGTGCTATGCCGATTATTCCTGGTACAGCTATCAATATCGTTTGTGGCTTGGTCCGCTTAGAGCTTAAGAAATATATGGTTTTCACTTTTTTAGGCACTCTAGTGAGAGCCTTTATTCTTAGCTTTATTGGTTGGCAGGTTGGGAATCTTTATCAGATTATTGCTCAACATATTGCTCAAGCTGAAAAAATTGTTCTTGTTGTTGGGTTAGCGGTTTTTTCTGCTTTTATTTTTTATAAAAGAGCTAAGAAAAGAAAAAATTAGTCCATTTTTAAAATAGATGATAAAAAAAATTAAAAAATTATTTAAAAAATTTTTTTCAGAAAAGCAACTTATCTTCTTATGGCATTATCCAAAAGCGATTTTAGCTAGCTTATTTTATAATTTTCCAGCTAAAAAACTTTTTGTTATCGGGGTGGCCGGCACGAAAGGGAAAACAACGACTTGCCATTTAATTAGTCATATTTTGGAAAAAGCTGGTAAAAAAACAGCAATGTTTAGTACCGCTCTTTTAAAAATTGGCGAGCAAGAAAAGCTTAATAATCTCAAAATGACTACCCCTCCACCCTTTTTTTTACAGAGATTTATTAAAGAGGCGGTTGGGGCAGGTTGTCAATATCTAGTTTTAGAGACTTCTTCTCATGCTTTAGAGCAAGGGCGTATTTTTGGTATTCCTTTAAAAATTGTAGTTTTAACAAATATGATGCCCGACCACCTCGATTATCATAGAACAGCAAAAGCCTATTCAATTTGTCATAAAAAAATGCTTAGCCGAGAACTTCAATTTTTAATTCTTAACGCTGATGACCCCAATTTGAATGAATTTTTAAAAGCAGATTTTCCTTTTGGAAAAAAAATAAAGTACAGCTTACAAGAGTCAGGAGCAGTTATCGCTAAAAACATTCTCTTTAATCATCAGGGTTCTTCTTTTCTAGTTAGAACCTCTAAAAATTCTTTTCAGATTAATTTATCGCTTTTAGGAAAATTTAATCTTTATAACGCTTTGGCCTCCATAGCAGTAGGACTTTCTTTAAACATAGATTCAGAAATTATTAAAAAAGCAGTCGAGGAGTTTAGGGGAGCGCCGGGCAGAGTGGAACAGATTAATTGTGGCCAAAATTTTCAGGTTATTGTTGACTACGCTCATTCGCCAGATTCATTAAATAATCTTTTTAAAGTTTTTACCTGTTTAAAGAAGGGTAAAGTTATTACTCTCTTCGGTGCCTGCGGAGAAAGGGATGCTAGCCAAAGACAGGCAATGGGTAAAATCATTGAACAAAATTCTGACTATATCATCATCACCAATGATGACCCTTACGGAGAGGCACCAGAGAAGATTGCTAAAGAAGTGATGTCGGGTATTAAGAATAAGAATTCTGGTAGAAATTTCTGGAAAATTCTTGACCGAAAATCAGCTATCAAGAAAGCCATCTTCTTGGCTAAAAGCGATGACATTGTTTTAATTTTAGGAAAAGGGGCTGAGCAGTGGCAGGTTTTTAAAAATAAAAAAATTCCATGGGACGACCGAGAAAAAGTAAGAGAGGTTTTGCAAACGCTTAGGCACTAAACTTTTTTAAGCCCTGATACACTATTATAAATATTAATCTTGAAGAATCTTCTTTTCTAGGTTAAAATAAGCAAGAGTGAGAGTAATAAATTTATGGTTCCTGGATTATATGTTTTATTTTTAATAATTTCCTGCTTGGTTTTAGCTAAAGCAGGGACTTGGATGGTTGGCTCGTTGATGCGAATAGCTGATTTTTTAAATTGGAAAAAGTTTATTGTTACGGCTTTGTTAATGGGGCTTGTAAGTTCAATGCCTGAATTTTTTGTAGGGGTAAGCGCCTCTTTGGCTGGGAGACCTGAGCTTTCTTTTGGCACAGTTCTTGGCGCCAATCTTTTCCTTTTGACATTAGTTGTTGGAGTAGCTGTTCTTTTGGGGGGTAAAATTAAGCTCAGGGGAAAAACGATTCAACGATCATTATTTTTCACTGCATTATACGCTCTTTTGCCTTTATTTTTAATACTTGACGGAGAGGTGTCTCGCAGTGATGGAATAATTTTAATTATCGCTCTTGTTTTTTATATTCAGGAACTCATATTAGCTCAAAAAAGATTTAAAAAGACATTTTTGGGCGAAGAAGAAGAGGAGGAGAAGGAGAGAGTAGCCAAGCAACTTAAGCGCTTTTTAAAAGATGTCGGACTTTTCTTGTTGGGTCTTGGTTTAATGGTCGTCGCTGCCCAGGTCATTGTTTTCTTTGCTCACCGCTTGGCGATACACTTTAACCTACCCTTGGTCATGGTGGGCGCTTTAATCATTGCCCTAGGGACTTCTTTGCCAGAGCTAAGCTTTGGTATTCGTTCGGCCATTATGAAGCAGAAAGAGATGGTTCTGGGCGTTGTTTTTGGCTCTGTTGTTATTAATTCTACTTTGATATTGGGCACAACTTCCTTGATTAGTCCTTTTAGGATTCACGATAATACTTTACTGTATTTTGGAGTGTTTATCGCTACCATAATTATTGTTTCGATATTTTTTATCTTTTCCAAAACAGGTGATCAAATTACCAGGAGAGAAGCAAAAATTCTTTTATTTCTTTATTTTTTATTTTTCATTTTTCAGCTTTGGTGAATGTTAGCCTTATTGTCCCTAAGGGTGAATAAGATGAAAGCCAAAGTAATTTAAATATATGGATTCTAAAAAATTTAAAATAAAGAAAGAGAAATGCATTGGTTGTGGCCTCTGTGTTCAGTCTTCTGAGGGAGGGACAAAGTTAGGAGAAGATATGAAGGCCGTGGTCATTGACCATAAAAAATTAGAACAGTTTGGAGGAACGAGTATTTGTCCTTTTGGCGCAATAGAAGAGATCGAAGAAGAAAAAGAAAAATAAATATAACGAAACTCAATCTAACCCTTGTTGGAGACAAGTTTCTGAACAGGGGAAAGTCAAGGTTCTTGAGCAGGGCGAAAGCTTCTTGTCTTTCATTTAATTCTTTTTTATCCAATCGTAAAATTGGTTTTTTTGTTTTTCGTTTGCGTCTTTGTTTTTAACTCTTTCTGTTTAAGATTAACGAAGTATGATTATCGGAAACAGAGATAATCTCTATGGACACTTCTTTCCGGTTGAGTCTTGGCAAGACTTAAGGAATCTGCTATAAAGATTTTACAAACAAGTAAAGAAAAAAAATATATGTCTCATCCGAAAAAAGAACGAACCCTTCTCATCCTTAAACCCGACTCCGTAAAAAGAGGGTTGGCCGGAGAAATTGTTAGTAGAATAGAGAAAAGGGGTCTAAAAATCATTGCCTTGAGAATGTTTTGGGCTGATAAATCCCAAATAGACAGGCATTATCCTCAAAGCGAAGAATGGATCAAGCGGTTAGGCGAAAAAACTTTAAAAAATTATAAAGAATATGGTTTTGACGCGAAAAAAGAATTGGGCAGTGATGATGTTTTAGAAGCAGGAAAGTTGGTAAGAAATTGGCTTATTGAGTATTTAACTTCAGGGCCGATGGTTAAAATAGTTATAGAAGGGGTTCATGCTATCAAGATGGTGAGGAAAATCGTCGGACCAACAATGCCGGCTGATGCTGATATGGGAACGATTCGAGGCGATTTCTCGGTTGATGACGCCACGGCCGCCAATCGTGATAAGCGATCTATTCGTAATTTAGTTCACGCTTCAGAAACCTTTGAGGAAGCAGAGCACGAAATAAGTTTCTGGTTTGCGCCAGAAGAAATATTTGACTACAAGCGAGCAGAGGATGATATTATGTGATCGCTTGACAGTAGTGGTTATTTATCAGTATTATAAAGATGGACCCTGTTTTTGTTTTGAACCATTTTCCGGCACAACTTTTTTTGAGGGAGTCCTAATTTGAATGACCCGTGGGTTATTCGTGCGGACACCCACTTAGGATAAATACCCGGAAAATATCAGAGCGAAAAAATGGGGTCCATCCGTTTAAAGTTGAGATATGGCAATTTATTTAGACAATGCAGCGACTACCAAGATTGACTCTTTGGTTATTAAGGCAATGCTTCCTTTCTTTGAAAAGCAGTATGGCAACACTTCTTCGTTGCACCAACTGGGGCAAGAAGCCAAAAAGGCGCTTGAGGAAGCAAGAAAAATTATCGCTCAATCGATAATAGCTGAACCTGAAGAGATTGTCTTTACCTCTGGAGGCACAGAATCAAATAATTTTGCTATTAAAGGGGTCGCTTTTGATAATCGAGAGAAAGGCAATCATATTATCACGACAAAGATTGAACATAAATCAGTCTTAAATACATGTAGATGGCTAGAGAGACAAGGGTTTTATGTGACTATTCTCGGGGTTGATGAAAAAGGGTTTGTGAGATTAGAGGAGTTAGAAGAAGCGATTAGATCAGAAACGATTTTAGTTTCCATTATCCACGGGCAGAATGAGATTGGAACTATTCAAAACTTAGAACGATTAGGAGAAATTTGTAAAGAGCATAGTCTCTATCTTCATACTGATGCTTGTCAAAGTTATACTAAGACAGAACTCAATGTTCAAAAACAGGCGGTTGATTTAATTAGTTTGAATAGCCACAAGATCCATGGGACCAAGGGGGTTGGAGCTTTATATATTAGGAAAGGTACCAATATTAAAGCCTGGCAGCACGGCGGAGGGCATGAGAGAGGTCTTCGTTCTGGAACCGACAATGTTCCAGAGATTATTGGTTTTTCTAAAGCAGTAGAGGTCGGTTCGGATGGGAAGCATATCAAATATATTCAAGGACTTAAAAAAAGATTGACAGAAGGATTAGTTAAAATTCCGAGAACAAGAATTAATGGACCTCAGGACGAAAAAGGGCTATGTCATATTGTAAGTGTTAGTTTTTCAGGAATTGAGGGCGAAGCGATTCTCGGTTTTCTTGACGTAGAAAGCATCTATGCTGCTACGGGTTCAGCTTGTGCCTCACACACTCTTGAGCCCAATCAGACTTTATTGGCAATCGGTTCTCCTCCGCAAGAGATAAATGGTTCAGTGCGTTTTAGTTTAAGTCGGCTTAACACAGAAGAAGAGGTTGACAGGGTTTTAGATGTTTTACCAGGAATAGTTGAAAAATTAAGAAAAATTTCTCCATTTTAACGATTGAACTATCTTGATTTAATTTTTATATAAAAGTTGAGTTTCGAGATTCTGTAAAATCAGATTTTTGTATGCCATATTCAAAAAAAGTCATTGAAACCTTTAGGAACCCGCGTAATTATGGAAAGATTAAAAACTATGACGGCTTGGGTAAAGTTGGGAATTTAGTATGTGGAGATGTTATGTGGCTTTATATTAAAGTTGCTAAGAATAAAAAAGGAGAAGAGATTATAAGTAAAATTAGTTTTGAAACTTTTGGGTGTATTGCTGCTCTGGCCTCAAGTAGCATTACGACTGAGATAGCTAAAGGGAGAACAATAAAAGAAGCTCTTAAATTGACCAAAAACGAGGTTTTAGAAGAATTAGGCGGTTTGCCTCCGATCAAGATTCATTGTTCAGTTTTAGTTGTTGATGCCCTGAACGAGGCAATTTACGATTATTTATCAAAAAACAAAAAAGTGATTCCAAAAAATTTAGAAGAAAGGCACAAGATTTTAAAAAAAGAAAGGGAAACCATAGAAGAAAAATACAAGGATTGGATTCAAAAAGAGGAAGAGCTTCGTGAAGATGATTAATAAAAGAAGCCAAGAAGTTATTTTAGGTATGTCTGGTGGGGTTGATTCTTCTGTTGCCCTGTTTCTCTTAAAAGAGCAGGGATTTGAGGTTATTGGTGTCTCTTTGAAATTTGGTTTTTGGGAGAACGAGAAAAACGAGTTGAGGAAAAATGCTTGCTGTCCCAAGGAAAGTATTGAAAGGGCTAAAAGAATTTGCCAAAAATATGGAGCCCCTCATTTTATTGTTGACGCTTCAAAAGAATTTAGAAAAACAGTTATAGATTATTTTTTGGATTCGCTTAGAGAGGGTCAAACCCCAAGTCCCTGTTCTTTTTGTAATAGAGATGTCAAAATAATGGCTCTTTTGCGTTTCGCCAAAGAAAAGGGGGCCGATTATGTGGCTACTGGTCATTACGCTAGGATTGAAAAAGTTAATCAGAGGTTTCAGATTCTAAAAGCCAAAGATGAAAACAAGGACCAAACATATTTTTTGGCTCTATTAAAACAAAGTCAGGTTTCTGAATTGCTTTTTCCTTTAGGTGATTATAGCAAAAAAGAAGTTTATGAGATTGCCAAGAAAGAGGGGGTTGAGATTGCTTCTCATGAAAGTCAGGATCTTTGTTTTGTAAGTCATAAATCAACTTCAGATTTTTTAAACCAAGAAATTGGCGATAAACCAGGGAAAATTTATGATAATAGGGGTAATTTTTTGGGAAAGCATCAAGGCCTTCATTTTTACACCATCGGCCAAAGAAGAGGCATTAGATTGTCCGGCGGTCCTTTCTGGGTGGTTGGTTTTAATAAAAAACAGAACATTTTAATAGTCACAAATCAGTCAGACGATTCTAATCTTTTTTCGAAAAAAGTTAATTTATCAGATGTTAATTTTATTTCTGGCAAAGTACCAAAAGAGCCCCTGGAGGTTAAGACAAAAGTTCGCTATAGACAGCCCCTCTCCAAGGCGACTCTTTTTATGGAAGACGAGAGCAAGGCGCGGCTTCTTTTTAATGAACCCCAATTGGCGATTACTCCTGGTCAATTAGCAGTTTTTTATAATGACAACATCTGCCTTGGGGGAGGGGTAATCAATTAAGTAATTGGTTAGCAAATATGGATAATTGTATTTTTTGTAGAATATTAAAGGGTCAAATTTTGGCACATAAGATATATGAAACAGATAGTGTCTTTGTGTTTTTGGATATCAACCCTTACACAAGAGGACACTCTCTAGTCATCCCTAAAAAACATTACCAAGATATTTTTGATATTCCGTCTGATGAATTGCAAAAATTAATAGTTGAGGCTCAGAGGACTGCAAAATTATTAAAAGAAAAGTTAAATGTTGAGGCCATTAATATTTTTCAAAGAAACGGAACTATGGCCGGGCAAGAGATAGACCATATTCATTTTCATGTGGTTCCAAGATACGCGGGTGATAAAGTTAAGATGTTGCCAAGAGGAGTATATAAGGGAAATGATTTTAAGGAAGTGGTTCAATTGTTGACAAATTAAAAAATTAAAAGTGGATAATTTTAGTTTTAAATATTCTATTTTTTAAAATTATCAAAACG
>CAZYBZ010000015.1:0-13284 GCA_964646075.1 uncultured Candidatus Saccharibacteria bacterium
CCAAAAAAATCAGTTTAATTTAAAGGATTTTGAGTAATTGCGTTGCAATAGGGAGTCAAACCCCCTTATTGCTACTCTGAATCTCCGAACTTCTGAAACCAAACATAAAAAGCCCCGCAAGGCGGGGCTTTTTGCTAAGCAATATGCCCGACCGGGTTTGAAAGCCCGAGCGGGGTGCCCGAGCGGGGTCAGACCCCGCTCGGGAACCCCGCTCGGGACCCCGCTCGGGAAAAGACCCCGCTCGGGAAAAGACCCCGCTCGGGAAATAAGTTCTGCGAAGAAGTATTTATTCCCAAACACAATTCTAAATTTGCTGTTTTGGCTCAGAAAAAAGGCAATCTCCACAAGCCATTAACAAAATTTGAAAAAGATAATCTGGACAAGATATTCTCTATTCAAAAAACAAGAGTAGTTAATAATGATTTTACTGTTAAATTCGAAGGTAAGTGGTATCAATTAGCAGAGAAACAGCCATGTCTTGTTTTAAGGAAAGATAAAGTGATTGTTGGACAAAGGATAGATGGTTCAATGCATATTTCTTTAAGGAATAAGGAGCTTGGCTATACAGTGCTACCGGAGAGGCCGAGGAAAATAACTATGAAGATTGTGGGTCTGACTATAAAGAAATCTAACTGGAAACCGCCTACAAATCATCCCTGGAGAAAATTCAGTCTACCCCTGAAAGTAAATGTCGAACGATCTGTTTCAGTGAATTAATAATTAAAATCCTTTGGATAGGAAATTTCTAAATGGCTCGTTAGTAGGAAATTTCTAAATGGCCTTGACACGGAGTCCTCAGTATATTTTCTTTTTATTTTGTTTATGCTAAGATGATTTAATATGCGGAAAGATATTAGAGTAAGATTTCTTATCAGCATAGGGGCGTTTTTATTTGCCCTGCCTTTTTTTATTTCAGCCATCTCTTTAGGTCACGGAGATCAGGAGGATTTTTATATTGATTCTGATCTTGATGCTTTTGGGAGGGAAGAGATATCGGCCACCATTCGTCATATTGGATTGAGGGCTTATTTTTATATTGAGAATGAGTGGTGGGACAATATAGAGGTCGCTGAAAGAAGCGAAGCAAGGCAAAGTTTGGAACTTTTAATGGAAGAGTTTGATAATAAAATTTATCCGACCCTCACTTCAATCTATGGTTTTGAAAATAGGCCGGGCATTGACAAAAATTATCGCATTGCGGTTTTGTTTCATCAGATGAGAAAGGGGGTGGCTGGTTATTTTAGAGCAATGGATGGTTATCAAAGACTTCAAGTTCCTCTGTCCAACGAAAAAGAGATGGTCTATCTAAGCACTGCTCATATCCAAGAAGATATTATTAAAAGCTATCTTGCCCACGAGTTTGTCCATCTAATTACTTTTAATCAGAAAGATATTCGGCTTGGAAAAAGTGAAGAGGTTTGGCTAAATGAACTTAGAGCAGAACATGCTTCAACTCTTCTTGGCTACGACGACAAACACGAGGGGAGCAACCTTCAAGAAAGAATAGAGATTTTTATTGAAAATTCTTCTGATTCCTTAACTGAATGGAGAAATAGATTAAGGGATTATGGGGTAGCGAATATTTTTGCCCAATACTTGGTAGAGCATTATGGAATAGAGATTTTCAGTAAATCAATGGCATCGCCTTACGTGGGGATTGCTTCTATAAATTATGCTCTCATCCAGCAGGGGATAGAAAAGGATTTTTCTCAAATTTTTACGAATTGGACAATAGCTGTTTTTCTAAATAACTGCACATTGTCTGAAAAATTTTGTTTTAGAGAGGGTCCTTTAAGTCGTATTCGTGTTGCCCCTTCTTTAATCTTTTTGCCATTAACCGAGCAAGCCAATTTGTCACTAGTCTATGCTACCAAAGAGTGGTCGGGTCGCTGGTATAAAATTATTGGCGAGAGAGATCTAGAAGGCAAGGGTATCGAGATAGGGTTTGAGAGTTTGTCTCAAATAAATTTTGCCATTCCATATCTGATTAAAGAATATGGGAGAGTAAAATCAATTAATCGTCTAGAATTAGATGATGACTACAGGGGATTGATTAGGCTTCCTTATTTTAGAAGAAACAATCAGTCTATTGTTATTATCCCTTCTGCCCAACAAAGCCTGTCTGGTTTTTCAGACGATGAACCTTTTTGGAGATTTTCTTTAAACATTTCAACTCTTGAAAATAATCAGGAAGAACCAGCAGAAGAGGAAGAAGCAGGAGAAGAGAGGTTAATTTCTGAAATGACGATTGAAGAGCTTGAAGCAAGGATTATTGAGATTACGGCTCAGATTAAACTTCTTTCCGTTGAATCAGCTAATCTTAAGAGAGAAGAGGTTCTTTTGGTTATTCCAGTTGACTTTAATTTTGCTCATAATTTAAGAATTGGGGCATTAGGGCTGGATGTCAAATATTTACAGATTGTTCTGAATTCAGAGATGGAAACTCGTTTAGTTGAGTCAGGAGTTGGGTCTCCGGGTCAGGAAACTTCTTTTTTCGGCAACTTAACTAAGACAGCGGTTATTAGGTTTCAAGAAAAACACGCTGCTGAGACTCTTGATATATGGGGACTTACTCATGGGACTGGCTTTGTCGGCTCGACTACTCGCCAAAAATTAAACTCTCTTATAAGACGGCATTAATGGGATTAAGGTTTTTATTTGACAAAAGAAGAATATTCTGATAAGGTGCTATTAGTGAGTGGATCCTGAGGCAACTTGGGACCCCAACAAGATCGGCGAAAGACCTCTTAGCAATTAGAGGTCTTTTGCTTTTTTGGATAGTTTTTGTTATACTAAAGTTGAGTCTCCGTGCTGCACTCACTAAAGATTTTTTTGGGGTTAACCGGCGGAGACTCTTCAAAGAATTTTCTCAAAAATGAAGATTAAAGAATCATTACTAAAAGTTCAAGAGAACATTTTTCTGGCCCCTTATACGACATTTAAGATTGGTGGTAATGCTAAGTATTTTTTTACAGCCAAAACAAGAGAGGATGTCGTCCAGGCGATTAAGGTGGCTCAAGAATGCAGGTTGCCTTTTTTTATTCTAGGCAGCGCTAGTAATCTTTTGTTCCCAGACGATGGCTTTGATGGGCTGATTATAAAAATAGAGATTGGAGATTACAAACTAGAAGCTGATATTATTAATGCGGAGGCAGGAGTGATGTTTTCAGAAATAGTTAATGTGGCGGCAAAAAACAGTTTAAGTGGCTTAGAGTGGGCGATTGGTATTCCCGGTACTGTTGGTGGCGCTATTAGAGGTAATGCTGGCGCTTTTAATTTTTCAATAGGAGATAGAGTTGAAGAAGTAGAAGTGCTAGAGGTTGCGGAGCTGAGCATTAAAAATTATCAGCTGAAAGATTGTAAATTTAGTTATCGGAATAGTGTTTTTAAAGCAAGCGAAGATTTAATTATTTTGTCAGTGAAGTTTCGTTTAAAAAAAGGAAACAAGCAAGAGATTAATAGTCAGATGGAGAAATATAGGCTTCATAGAATAGGGCGTCATCCTTTAAAATTCCCTTCAGCTGGTTCTATTTTTAAGAACCCCCCAGGAATGCCTGCTGGAGTCTTAATTGAAAAAGCGGGCCTTAAGGGCAAGATATTGGGAGGTGCTCAAATTTCTGAAAAGCATTGTAATTTTATAATTAATTTAGGAGAAGCTAAGGCAAGAGATGTTTTAGCCTTGATAGAGCTTGCCAAAGAAAAAGTTAAAGATAAATTTAATATATCTCTGGAAGAAGAGGTGATGATTTTAAAAAAATGAAAATTAATATTAAAGCAACAAATATTGAATTAAATGAGGCGCTTCGCTTTTGGGTTGAGAATAAGATAGGAGAATTAGATAAGTTTTTAGGCGTTTTTGGGACAGAACAAGAAAAGCCGTTTATTGGCGGAAAAGAAAAGATAGAAGCTTGGGTGGAAATTGGCAAAACAACAAAAGGTCAGCTTAAGGGTGATATTTTTCGTGCTGAAGTCCAGATTCATTTGCCTAAACAAAGCTTAAGGGCAGAGGCAGTAGACGCAGACTTGAGAAGAGCGATTAATATTGTTAAAGATGAATTGCAGAGAGAGATTAAAAAGTATAAAGGGAAGAGGCTTAGCCGAGCCAGAAATTGGGCCAGGGCAACAAAAGAAAAATTTCGTATGTCTGAAATTATTAGATTTCAAGACAGAAAAGGAAAGAAAATTTCAAAAATACTAAAAAGGAAGATCAAGGATAAAAGATAACTGAGTTTTTTAATTTTACTGCCTTGCTCTTTCCTTAGAGTCCGCCTTGGGACTTTTTCTTTATTTATAACTTTTTTTATGATAAATTAAATAAGCGAAAAAAGAAATCTATGTCAATTTTAAAGAAAATTTTTGGGGATGATAATGAAAAGTATTTAAAAAAAATTTATCCCTTAGTTGATGAAATTAATGAGCTTGAGAAAAAGATTGAGCGTTTTTCTGATGAGGAATTAAGAGATAGAGTGAAAGAGTTTCAGAAGAAAGTTAAACAGGGGCTTGGTCTAAACGATATTTTAGTGGAAGTTTTTGCGATAGTGAGAGAGGCGGCAAAGAGAACTTTAAACCAAAGACCTTTTGATGTTCAGTTAATCGGAGGAATTGTTTTGCACCAAGGAAGGGTGGCAGAAATGAAGACAGGAGAGGGAAAAACATTAGCAGCCACTTTGCCATCTTGCTTAAATGCAATTAGAGGAGAAGGCGTTCATCTTGTAACGGTCAATGATTATTTAGCAAAAAGAGATACTGTTTGGATGGGGCAAATATATTACGCTCTTGGACTATCTACTGGCTGCTTGGCTCATGACTCGGCTTACATCTATGACCCTACCTACCAGGAGGAAACTCAAAACTCAAAACTCAAAACTCAAGATCACGGTTTAAAACTTGGAACTGATAAACGGGACGAGGAGCGGGATACAGTCGGCGGATTTAAGATAGTTGAAAGTTTTTTGAGGCCAGTTTCAAGGAAAGAGTGTTATCAGACAGATATTGTTTATGGTACTAATCATGAATTTGGCTTTGACTATTTGCGAGATAATATGGCTCGTTCGTCAGAGCAGAGAGTTCAGAGAGGAATGCATTATGCCATTATTGACGAGGTTGATTCTGTTTTGATCGACGAAGCTAGGACGCCAATGATAATTTCGGCTCCTGATATGGAAAGCTCTAAACTTTATGGCGAGTTTTCAAAAATTGTTCCCAAGTTAAAATCAGAGAGAGATTATGAGATTCATGAAAAAGAAAAAGCAGTTACGCTTACAGACGAAGGAATAGGAGAGATAGAAAAGATTTTAAGCATAGAAAATATCTACGAGGAGAAGGGTATAAAATTTTTGCATCATCTGGAGCAGGCGTTACGAGCCGAAGTTTTATTTAAAAAAGACAGGGAATATGTCATTAGAGATGGTCAAATTATTATTGTTGATGAATTTACTGGCCGCTTAATGCCTGGCAGGAGATGGTCAGGCGGATTACATCAGGCAGTTGAAGCTAAGGAGGGTCTTGGTGTTCAGCCAGAATCGCTTACCTTGGCTTCTATTACTCTGCAAAATTATTTTCGGAATTATAAAAAATTATCTGGGATGACAGGAACAGCCGCTACTTCTGCTGAAGAATTTGAAAAAGTTTATAATCTAGAAGTCGTAATTGTGCCAACGAACAAGCCGATGATAAGGAAATATTTGTCTGATGTTATTTATAAGACTGAAGAAGAGAAGCTGCAGGCGATTGTTGAGAAAGTTAAAGCTCTTTATGAAGAGGGCCAGCCAGTCTTACTTGGGACTCGTTCAATTCAGAAGAATGAAGTTTTGGGCAGATTTTTAGAGGTGGCAGGAATTCCTCATCAGGTTTTGAATGCTAAAAATCACCAGCAAGAAGGAGAAATTATTGCCCAAGCTGGTCGGCCTAAAGCAGTAACAGTGGCAACTAATATGGCTGGCAGGGGAGTGGACATAATTTTAGGAGGGAGCCCGTTAAACCCGGAGTTAGCAAAGAAAATAAAAGATTTAGGAGGGTTGTTTGTCCTGGGTACTGAGCGGCATGAGGCGCGTAGGATTGATAATCAGTTGCGGGGTCGTTCTGGCCGTCAGGGCGATGCTGGTTCTAGTCAGTTTTTTTTATCTATGGATGATGATTTGATGCGGATTTTTGGCGGGGATAAGATTAAGGGATTAATGGAAAAAATGCGACTTCCTAATGGCCAGCCGATTCAAGCAAAATTAATTAGTCAGACAGTAGAAAACGCCCAGGGCAAAATTGAAGGAATGAATTTTGATGCCCGAAAGCATCTTCTAGAGTATGATGATGTGGCGAACATCCATCGTAATTCTTTCTACAAAAGACGTAATGAGATTATTGACGCTTCTGAGAATGAGTTGCGTAAAAAAGTTTTAGAAATTTTTAGTAAGAGCGGGGCTTCTGAGGATGATTTTCTAAAAAAAGAAAAGGAATTAGGGGAAGAATTTTTAAAGGGAGTGCGATTTGTTTGTCTCCGCGTTTTTGATTCTCTTTGGATTAATCATTTGACAGAGATGGATTATCTAAGAGATCGGGTTCGACTAAGGGCTTATGGCCAACTTGACCCATTGGTAGAATATAAAAATGAGGGCTATAAGATGTTTCAGCAATTATTAGAAATGCTAGGAAGAGACATTACTCAAACGGTTTTACGACTTTCAACTCGGGAGAGGCTAGAACAGTCTGATTTCTTAAGATTTGCTACCCAACAAGGTCCGTCTTCTCTAACAAACCTTTCTCCTTTGACAGGAGCAGGGACCGCTACTAGCGGTAAGGTGGTCGCCAAGAAAGAACCTGGGCGGAATAATCCTTGTCCCTGCGGCTCAGGTAAGAAATACAAGAAATGCTGTTTATTAACCGAATCGCAACAACAATCTTGATGAGACAGGGTCTCCTGTAAAGGTTTTATATCTATTTTATACTGGGTAAAACTTGCTATTGACTTTTTATTTTTTTATGGCTACAATAGTTAAATGGCAAAGAAATTTTTTAAACTTATTAGTATTGTTGTTATCCTGTTAGGCTTTCTGTCGGCTATTTTTATTGAGCCGAGATTTTATAATCAAGGGATTGATCATATTAATGAAAAATTAGATTGGTCTCTTCCTCATTTTTGGGAGAGGCCCTTTCAACTAGGTCTTGATTTAAAAGGGGGAGTAGAGTTGCTTTATGAAGCGGATTTATCTGAGATAGAGCCAGAAAATCACGCTCAAGCGATGGAGGGACTGAGAGACGTGATTGAGAGGAGAATAAACATCTTGGGCGTAAGAGAACCAGAGGTTGAGACGGTTCAAAAAGGTGCTCGCCACCGTTTGAAGGTAAGGATTCCAGGGATAACAGACCCTCGGGAAGCGATTAGAGAGATAGGCAGAACTCCTTTTTTAGAATTTCAAGAGCAAAGACCGGATTATCAGGAGATTTTGGAACGAAATCAAGAAGTACTTGAAACAGGAGAGGGGATGATGGAAAGTCCTTTCCAGTCAACTGGATTAACTGGCAGATACTTGGAGAGGGCGACAGTTGATTTTGATCCCAATACTTTTGAACCAATGGTTAGCATTCAGTTTAACGAAGAAGGAGCAAAGATTTTTGAGACATTGACAGGAAGGAATATAGGTCGGCCCGTGGCTATTCTCATCGATGGGAATATGATTTCTTCTCCAGTGGTAAGGACTAGGATCTCTGGAGGCAGGGCTCAAATTAGCGGGGGATTTACTTTTGATGAAGCAAATTATTTAGCTCGGAATCTTAATGCGGGCGCTTTGCCTGTGCCGATAGGCGAACCAATCTCTCAAATAACGATAGGGCCAACCTTAGGAATGATTTCTTTACAAAAGAGCTTAATGGCTGGATTAATTGGTTTTTTGGCAATTGTTATTTTTCTTTTAATTTTTTATAGACTGCCTGGATTATTGGCGGCCGCGGCTCTTTTAATCTATATTGTTTTTCTCCTTGCGACATTTAAATTGATTCCTATTACCGCAACATTGTCCGGAATTGGGGGACTTATTTTGTCTTTAGGAATGGCGGTTGATGCTAATATTTTAATTTTTTCTCGCTTAAGAGAAGAGCTAAAGATGGGCAAGGATTTGCCGCAGGCTATTGAAGAAGGCTTTAATCGGGCTTGGCCATCAATAAGAGATGGTAATTTAACGACCCTCTTAGTTGGTTTTATTCTGTTTGGAGTGGGAACAAGCTTCGTTCAAGGGTTTGCTGCTGCCTTGAATATTGGTATTCTGTTCAGCATGTTTTCAGCTGTTTTTGTGACAAGAAGTTTCTTGATTAGCATTTCGGGGAGTCGGTTAAGAAAGATTAAATGGTTATGGTAAGAATGGTTAAAAATTATAGGAATGGAGAAAAGTCTAAAAACAGGGAAGTCTGCTCTAGACGAAAAGAGCGCTAATATAATGGAACTATGAAATTTCCTTTTATAAAATATTCTAAAATTTATTTTCTATTCTCTGGGATTATGGTCGCGACGAGTCTTGCGGCGATTGTTTTTTTCGGTTTTAATTGGGGGGTTGATTTTGTCGGAGGGACTATTCTAAGAGTCGTTTATATAGGAGAGAGACCGACAACTAAGGAATTGTCTCAGGAACTTTATTCTTCACTCGGTTTAGAAAATCTTTCTATTCGTTTCTCTGGAGAGAAGGGCGTTGTTATTCGAATGATAGAGATTTCTTCAGCAGAGAAGAATGAATTATTAAGTTTTTTTCACGAATCACCCGATGTAGACAATGAAGCTATCAGCCTTGAGTTGGTTAGTCCGCTTATTGGAAGAGAAAGTAAGGCAAAAGCAGGGAGAGCAATTTTGCTTTCTATTATCGCTATTATTTTATATGTCGCCTTCATCTTTAGAAAAGTTTCGAAAGCAGTTAAATCCTGGCAATATGGAATAGCCACGGTTATTGCCCTGGTGCACGATGTTCTAATCCCTTTAGGATTAATCGCGGTTCTAGGATCTTTTCTTGGAGTAGAATTTTCAATTCCAATTTTAACCGCTTTGCTGATTATCTTTGGTTATTCGGTTAACGACACAGTGGTTGTTTTTGACAGGATTAGAGAGAATCTCATTCACGGAAGTGGCGTCACTTTTGAGGAAGTCGTTGACGAAAGCTTAAATCAGACATTGGTTCGCTCTATTAACACCTCTCTAACTACCTTGTTTGTGCTTTTCTCAATTTTCTTTTTTGGAGGAGCAATTTTAACTTATTTTTCTTTAGTCCTGATTATTGGAGTGATTGCCGGAACCTATTCTTCAATCTTTTTAGCAAGCCCCTTGCTAACATGGTGGCTTTCTCTTCAACAGGCTAAGAGATAATTAAAAAGTAGCGATAATTAATAGTTATAAAAAATATGCTAATAGATTATGAGAAAATTTGTGAAAATATTTTTCAGGAATTGAGTCCTAGAAAAAAAGAGATTTTAAAGAAGAGGTTTGGGCTTGTGACTGACAAGAGCTTAACTCTTCAAGCAATTGGTGATGATATTGGTATTACTCGCGAAAGGGTTCGCCAAATAGAGAGCGACGCTTTTGAATATCTTCGCCAGACCCAAGGTGCTAAATTAGAAAAAATCTTTCAATATTTTTCAGATTATTTCAAGAGGCAGGGAGGACTGAGACAAGAAGGAACTTTGCTTAAAGACCTAGGTGAAGATAAATTTCAAAATCATGTCTTGCTTTTATTAAGCATAGGTGATGATTTTAGTAAATTTAGAGAAACAGAAGAGTTTTATTCTTTTTGGAGCATTCAGCCTGAATCCTTTGAGCAAGCAAAGAATGTTATCAAGAATATTATTGGAGAGTTTAGGCAGAGAGACTCTCTTATGGAGATAGAGGCCCTGGGCGAAAGAATTTCTTTTGACATAGAGATTCCGATTCTAATCTCATATATTGATATTTCTAAGATTGTTTTTCAGTCTCCTTTTGGCGAGTATGGTTTGATTCAATGGCCAGAGATTAATCTTCGAGGGATTAAAGATAGGGCATATTCAGTCCTTAAAAAAGAAAAGAAACCCTTGCATTTTACTGAGATTGCGCAGTTGATAAGTAAATTGCCACCTGTTTTTAAGAAAGCCTTATCAGAAAGTGTTCATAACGAATTAATAAGGAATGAAAAATTTGTCCTTGTTGGTCGAGGCATTTATGCTTTGAAAGAGTGGGGATATCAACAGGGGACGGTTAAAGAGGTTATTGTTAATATTCTTAAAAAAAATAAAAAAAGTCTTTCCGTAGATGAAATTATTAAGATGGTTCTTACTCAAAGACAAGTCAAGGGAAGCACTATTGTCCTTAATTTACAAAATAAAGAGCTTTTTGAAAAAAATGAGGATGGTGAGTATGGCTTAACAGAACTTCATTTAGGCTAATAATTTTAATGGGAATTTTTTATTCTATTCTTATTTCTATCTGGGAAGTCTTCAGAGCCTGGTCATGGGTTTTATTGCCTTTTATTTTATGGCGTCCTCTTTCGTATCTCTGGCTTTGGTGGCGTAATGAGAAATTTGCGGAAGGGGTACAAAATATTTTATTAGAACTTAAAATGCCCCGAGAAGTCAAGAGGCCTTTTCGAGCGATGGAGCAAGTTTTTGCCGGCCTCTGGATGTTTTACGACCCAGCTGATTGGTATGAAAAATGGTGGGAGGGAAAGTTTCAAGTATCTTTTTGCTTAGAGATTGTCAGTATCGGTGGAGACATTCATTTTTTTTTAAGAACTCCAAAAGCCCTACGAAATCTAGTTGAATCAAGTATTTATTCTCAATATCCGGAAGTGGAAATTTCAGAAGTAGAGGATTATACTCAAAATATTCCGAAAGATATTCCTAATAAGAAATGGGATTTGTGGGGGACTGATTATGAAACTATAAAATCAGATATCTACCCCATTAAGACTTATTCTAAATTTTTTGAAGAGAGTCCAGTTGATAAAGAGGAAAAAAGGATAGAGCCAATGGCTGCTCTTTTAGAGGGTTTAGCAAAAGTCAATCCGGGTGAGCAGATTTGGGTCCAGATAAGAGTTAAGCCAATTACTGTTGGGGAGAATGATTATAAGGGTAGGGCTGAAAAAGAAATTAATAAGTTAACTAATAGGCCTGACAAGGAAAAGAAAAAGAACTATCCGGTCATTAGAGAAGCGCTTAATGTCTTAATTACCCAAGGGGCTGAAGAAGAAAAGAAAGAAGAAGCATTTTTGCCGCCTGAGATGAAATTAACTCCTGGTGAAAAACAGGTTGTTGCAGAAATAGAGAATAAGGTTTCAAAAACAATGTTTGATTGTTATATTAGATTTATTATCTTAGGCGAAAAGGGGAAATGGAACAAGGCAAATTTGAAAAATGTTTTAGGCTTTTTTGCTAATTTTAATACTGGGAATCTTAATGCTCTGAAGCCCTGGGCGCCGAGTATCACTAAGATTCATAAGCATGAGCGATTTTTTTTAAATATATTTTTTCATAATTCTTTGCTTTATTTACGTAAAAGAAAATTATTAAGAAGGTATTTGAATCGACACAATTATTTTTTTCCTAAGTCTGATAAAACCATTATTTTTAACACCGAAGAGTTGGCAACAATGTACCATTTCCTTGGTCGAGAAGCGGTACCAGCCCCAATGGTTCAAAGGGTCGAATCTAAAAAAGTTGAACCACCGCCTACTCTGCCAACAGAATAGGGTTAAGTAATTAAGTAACTAAACAATTCCTTTCACTTTTGCTTTTTTATTGGAGGGGGCGGGGATAGGATGAGAAAGACAAATGGCGAGACAAATGATAAGATAGAGAATGATAAATAATAAATAATAAATTTATGCTAGGAAAAGAGATAAATTTTTTTGCTGAAACTAATTTTCGACAAAGCGGGAAAAAGTTTGGTATTAAAGTAAACGATCGGCGTCGCCATTTTTATGTTATTGGTAAAACTGGTATGGGTAAAACAGTGATGATTTCCAATATGCTGATACAAGACATTTTGAATGGAGAAGGGGTTGCTTTTATTGACCCCCATGGAGACGCGGCCGAAGCTTTGTTAGAACATATCCCAGAAGATAGAATAAAAGATGTTGTCTATTTTAATCCTTCTGACCTAGATTATCCAATTGGTTTCAATATTATGGAAGCTCAAAATTCAGAAACTCGGCACCTGATAGCTGGCGGATTGATGGGGGTTTTTAAGAAAATTTGGCCTGATGTCTGGTCAGCTAGAATGGAGTATATTCTTCATAATTGCATATTAGCTCTTCTAGAATATCCCGATTCAACCTTGCTTTGTATTAATCCTCTCTGATGTTAATTATAGGAAAAAAGTGGTTGAAAAAATTACCGACCCAATGGTTAAAGCTTTTTGGACGAAAGAGTTTGCCCGATATACTCAAAGATACGAAGTGGAAGCAACCGCTGCTATTCAAAACAAAGTGGGGCAATTTATTTCTAATCCTTTGGTAAGAAATATTATTGGGCAGGTTAAGTCGTCTATTGATATGAGAGCAATTATGGATGAAGGCAAGATTTTAATTCTTAATTTGTCCAAAGGGAGGATAGGGGAGGATGGCTCCGCTTTATTAGGAGCATTAGCAATTACTAAGTTATACTTATCAGCAATGTCCAGAGTGGATATTCCAGAAGAAGAAAGAAAAGATTTTTTTCTTTATGTTGATGAATTTCAAAATTTTGCCACAGAATCGTTTACAAACATTTTGTCTGAAGCAAGGAAATATAGGCTTTCTTTAATTTTGGCTCATCAATATATTTCCCAGCTTCACTTCAAGTCAGGGGACGGGCATAGTCCTAAATTAAGGGATGCTATTTTTGGTAATATCGGGAGCTTAATTTGTTTTCGGGTTGGAGCAGAAGACGCTGAGTTTCTAGAGAGAGAATTTAGTCCAGTTTTTACTGCTGAGGATCTGGTTAATCTTTCTAAATATAATATCTACTTAAAATTAATGATAGAGGGCGTGGCTAGTCGTCCTTTTTCCGCCCAGACTCTTTCTCCTATTGCAAGGCCGAAGAAAATTTTTAGAGAGAAGATTATTGAAAGCTCAAGAGAAAGATATAGTGTTACTCGGACGAGAGTAGAGAAAGAGATTGCTGATTGGGCTCAAAAAGAAGAGGTTTCTCTTGGAAGAGGACCCGAGAGAAAAAGGATTCCTCTAGGGCCACAGCGAACCTTTTCTCCAAGATCCGCTCCAAGATCCGCTCCAAGATCCGCTCCAAGACCCTCTCCAAGACCAGAGACAAGAAAAGCTCAAACACAAGCTCAAACACCAGATA
>CAZYBZ010000016.1:0-3506 GCA_964646075.1 uncultured Candidatus Saccharibacteria bacterium
TGCGATCTGGAAGCTTATGGGGAATATTTATCTAATCGCCCAAATAAGAAAAGGATTCCTCAAAAGCACCTGTTTGCTCAGCAGTTGCTAGGACTTGGACATATATTTCAGGATAGAGATGGGGATATCTTTTAATGCCCTCTGAAAGAGGCTCTCCCATTAAAACTTTTTCTTTAAGAGTTTTAATGGATTCTTTGTAAGAATGAGAGGAGAGAGAATCACGAGCTATGTCTAGGGTTTTGGTAATTGTCACCCCGCTTTTAAAAAGAAGGTAGATAAGTTGAGAAAGGACAGTTAATTGGTAGCTTTTTATAAAATCTTTTAAAAAAGGTATTCTAAGAATTAATTTATCAAACAATATTTTTGTTTTTTCGAGTTTGAAAAGGAATTTTAAGAGAAATGAAAACAAGACAATTCCAATTAGAAAAATCAGGCCATGAGTTTCGAAAAAATTAGCTAAAGAGAGGAGCATCCTTGTCTGAAGAGGAAGCTTAACATCTAGGCCTTCAAAAATGGGTAACAGCTTGGGGAAGATAAAATAAAATATTCCTCCACCAACAAGAAAAGCAAAACATAAAACAACCTTTGGATAAAGAGTGGCAGCAGAGACTTCTCTTTCTAGTGTAGTTTTTCTTTCTAACCATTCTGCAAGATATTTTAAAGCATCTTCTAAGCTGCCGGTTTCCTCTCCTGTTTTAATAAAACTAGAAAAGACTTTTCCAAAATAAGGATTCTCTTCAAAAATTTGATGAATAGGGGTTCCTTTTTCTATTCTCTCGAGAACTTCTTGAAATGTCTTTTTTAAAGCTGGATTTCTAGTTTGCTCTATTAAGCTTCTAAAGCTAGAATCCATTGGCATTCCACTCTTAATCAAAAGAATAAGAGTTTTAACAAAATTTGTTTTTTCTTCAGTGGTAATTTTTTGGAAGAGAGACATACTTTAAAAAGCGAAAAATTCGCTACACTTATACTTTAGTGGCTTTTTTTATCTCCTGAAGGGTCGTAATTCCCGTTAGTGCTTTCATTATCCCATCTTGAACCATAGTTGTCATCCCTTGCTTAATTGCTGTATTTTTAACTATATCAACAGATGCTTTTTTGCTTACTAAGTTTCGAATTTTTTCAGTTATTTCCAAGACTTCAAAAATCCCTATCCTTCCTTCGTAGCCGGTATAATTACAAAACCGACAACCTCTGCCTTGATAAAATTTAATTTTACTCAAATTTTTCTTTCCAGAGATTTCCAAGATAGCCTGAAGTAGGTCTGGCTCCCCTTCAATTAATTCGCTTTCTTTTTTATTAAGAGTATATTCTTTTCGACATTCTTTACAGATTGTCCTGACTAGTGTTTGAGCAATAATTAGGTTCACGCAAGCCGAAACAAGATAAGCCTTTCCTCCCATTTCTAAAAATCTCGAGAAAGTTGTTGGAGTATCGTTAGCATGCATTGTTGTTAAGACAAGATGACCAGTCAAGGCAGAGTTAATCGCCGCATCTAGAGTCTCTTTATCTCTTATTTCTCCGACCATAATAATATCTGGGTCTTGACGGACAATACTTCTTAGGCCAGTCGAAAAAGTGATATTCTTTTTTTGGTTAACTTGAATTTGGCGGATTCTTTCAATTATATATTCAACAGGATCCTCAATGGTCATAATGTTAACTTCAGCTCTATTGAGAATTTGTAAAGAACCGTACAGAGTTGTTGTTTTACCAGAGCCAGTTGGTCCGACAACGATAATCATGCCATAAGGTTTCCCAAGGGCTCTTTTAACCTTTTTAAGATCCTTTTCTGGAAGACCAAGCTCACTGAGTTCAAATCTCCTTGCCCTTGGCATTAAAAGCCTCATCACAATATTTTCGCCCTCAGATATTGGCATAGTTGAGACTCTTACCTCCACTTTTGTCCCCTTGGCTAGGTAGGTAAAACGGCCATCTTGAGGAGCAGCCCTTTCATCGACTCTTAATCTTGATAAGATTTTAATGCGCGAAGTAATCCGAATATGAAGGTCTACTGGATACTCGAGTTCTTTATATAAAATTCCATCAATGCGATATCTTACCCAGACGATATAGCTTAAGGGTTCAATATGAATATCAGAAGCCAAACTAAGATAAGCATATTCTAAGATAAGATCAACTAATTTAACAATATTCTCTTCGCTTTTTCTAGGGTTGATTTCAAATTCTTTGACTAATCTTTCTGCTTCAATTTTTAAGCCACCAGTATATTTTTTCAAAGCTCTCTCAATATCGAAGATAGTGGTATAAAAAATTTTAATCTTCTTTTTTGTCCTTCTTTCTAAAGTTTTGACAAGGTCATGATTTAAGGGATTGGTGGTGGCTAAATATAAATAATCTTCTTTTTCTTTAAAAATAATTGCTTCTTGAGTTATAGCAACCTTCTCTGGAAGATAACTTAAAAGATGAGGAGTAATATCCTCAATATCTGTTTTATTCAATTTTATCAAAGGATAACCGAAGATTTGAGCACAAACCTTGCCCATTACCTCTTCGTTAATCAATCCCTTGTCAACTAATAATTTTTCAAAAGAGGTTTCTTCTCTTTCTGCTTGCTCTTTAGTTAAATCAAAATCAGCTTTCTTGAGATAACCTTCGCTGATTAAAGCTATCTCTAGCTTTTCAGAAGAGATTTTCATAAAAAAATAAGTTATATTCTATCGAATTATTATTATATCAACAGCTTCAGTGGCGGTAGAAGTAACTCTAATTCTGTGCCCCTCTACATTATCAAAACCAACTTCATAATGGTATCCCGTTTGGGGGTCTCGAGGTATTGAGCTTAAATGATCAGGAATAAGGTTGACTGCACATACCTCAACATTAACTCTGGTGGGGTAGACTGGAATACAAGCTGGAAAATTTCCGTGAGTTGCGATAACATAGGTGTAGACTGCATTGGCAATGGAATTCATCTGAGACCAGCGAGTTGAATTTCTTGCTTCCCTGAAATGCCTACCAGGGTTAATCGCAATGATCACTCCAGCGGCCAAAATGGCAATAATGGCGATAATAATTAACAGTTCAATTAAGGTAAATCCTTTTTTCATATTTTTTAATTTTATTATTTTTTGCGACCTTTTTAATTCTTTAATATTATAACCTTTATTAAACATATTTTCAAATAAAAAATTCACTTTTCAGAATTGATGTAACACTGGGCTTAATTAAGTTACAACTATCAATAACAATGTTTAGTATAGCAGAAAAAATTTTATTTAAAAAGGGCAAGTCTTATCTTAGTTTTATCCAACACAAGGTACGCATAGAATGAATCATCATTTGCCTGTACTTGACCTGGTTAAGTACAGGCCCTAATTAAGCACAAGCCCTAAAGAGGAGCAATAGCAATAGGCTGGCGAGGTGGTGTTTTGTCGTGGAAAAAGATGATAAACTAACTAACTAACTAACTAACTAACTAACTATATAACAATACTCCATCTCTAGCTTTTCAGAAGAGATTTTCATAAAAAAATAAGTTATAT
>CAZYBZ010000016.1:3606-12503 GCA_964646075.1 uncultured Candidatus Saccharibacteria bacterium
CAATACTCCATCTCTAGCTTTTCAGAAGAGATTTTCATAAAAAAATAAGTTATATGGTATCCCGTTTGGGGGTCTCGAGGTATTGAGCTTAAATGATCAGGAATAAGGTTGACTGCACATACCTCAACATTAACTCTGGTGGGGTAGACTGGAATACAAGCTGGAAAATTTCCGTGAGTTGCGATAACATAGGTGTAGACTGCATTGGCAAATGTATGGTAAATTTACTGCACACTAAAAATTAAATCAGGAAAAGGAGGGGTGAGATGTTTTTAGAAATAGAGAAAGTGACTGAAACGAAAAGAGGAATGAAAGTTGGGGTAATTGTTTATAGAAATTTTTTACCCCCTGTCACCCTAATCTTTGAAAAAGAATGGGGAAAAGATATTCGACATATACGGAATATCTTTAGGACAGAGCGTCTTGATTGAGGCGTCTTTTTTCCAGAAGAGCTAATAGCTATGGCTCGAGTACGAGTCATAAAAGTAATAAAAAGCAGAGGAAAAAGGGATTTTTAAAAAAACTCAACCGCGGCTCTTTTGATCAAAGGGCCGTATTCTTGTTTTTTAAGGAAAATATGATAAGATGATTCATTAAGAAGTCATGAAAACAGAAAATATAGAAAAGTTTAAAATACAGAATGGCTATGGGAAAGAGGGTTTTTGATTACCGAGAGTGACTACTATTACAAACGTTGTTTCTAAGCCAGCTCTTTTTAGGTATTATGCTCAGCATAATAATTTTATTTCTGCTCGGAACGCCTTAAATTATTCTGTCGAATGGAGCACTGCTGTTCATAGAGCTGTAGAAATGTTTTTAAAAGACGCAAAGCATCGACCAAAAGAAAATCTCTTGCATTATGAATGCCTGCAACAAGAATGCTCCCGTAAAACAACGAGCTAAAACTCGCTGGATATTGCGCTTAGACCAATTTGAAGAATGTAAAACTTGTGGAGCAAGGAGAAGAATAAAAAGCGGAAAACCGAAAGTCAACGGGGGTAAGGTAAATTGCGGACATGATTTTTCTCGAACAAAAGGAGTTTTCCAATTTAAGGAATTAAAAGGATTTACTCGTGATTTAGAAGGATTTTTGAGTGCTAAAAAGCTTTGGGAATGGTGTAACAGGAGTTATTTAAAAGAAATAAAAAATTATCCTAAAAATAAAAGTAATCATACATTATTTTAATATTTGTTACCGCAGACGTTAACGCAACTATTAATCCAACTGTGTGGCCTAACAAAAATTTTATGGAGAGAGAAAGAGCATTAAATTTACTAAAGCAAGAGTTATTTAATCCTAATTTACAAAAACATTGCCTGGCTGTTGAGGCGATAATGCGAGCTTTGGCTGAAAAATTTAAAGAGAATCAGGAAGAGTGGAGCTTAGTAGGTCTTTTGCACGACATTGATTATGAAAAAACAAAAAATAACCCTCAAACTCATTCTCTATTAGGTGCGGAGATGCTTAAAGAGGCGGGACTAAACAGCGAGATGACCGAAGCGGTTAAGACTCATAATGAAATTCATAACATTGAACCAGAATCATTGATGGCAAAAGCATTATTTGTTGCTGACCCGATTAGCGGATTGATTGTTGCTTCTGTCCTAGTTTTGCCCTCTAGGAAGATAAAGGACTTAACGGTTTTAAATGTTTTGAATAGGTTTAAAGAGAAAGCTTTTGCTCGTGGAGTAAATCGAGAGATCATTAATAAATGCCAGGAATATCTTGGTTTGTCGCTAGAAGAATTTACGGCAGTTGCTTTAATGGCGATGAAGGGGATAGCAAAAAAACTTGAATTATAATTCTGAATTTTGAATTAATTTTGAATGATTCAATGATGATTGTTCTAAAATTAAAAATTACGTTATGCGCTTCATCGCCGACCTTCATATTCATTCTAAATATTCTCGGGCAACCTCTCCGAGCGCAGATTTATTAGGAATTGCTCAAGCCGCTAAAATAAAAGGCATTCAGATTGTTGGCACTGGCGACTTTACTCATCCCCAATGGTTAAGGGAGATAAAGGAGACATTGTCGCCAGCGGAAGAGGGGTTGTATAAGGTTAAGAATAGTCAAGATTTAATGCGTTTTCTTTTGACTTCAGAAATTAGTTGTATCTATTCTAAAAAAGGAAAAGTCAGGAAAGTCCATATTCTTATTTTCGCCCCTTCTATTAAAGTGGTTGAGAATATCAATAATAAGCTTTCCAAAATTGGAAATTTAAAAGCTGATGGTCGTCCGATATTAGGGTTAGATGTTAAAGAATTACTAAAGATTGTCTTAGATGTTTCTCAAGACTGTTTAGTGATTCCGGCTCACATTTGGACTCCTTGGTTTTCTATTTTCGGTTCAAAATCTGGCTTTAATTCAATAGAAGAATGTTTTGATGATTATTCTAAGTATATTTATGCCGTTGAGACGGGATTAAGTTCTGACCCAGCGATGAATTGGCGAGTATCAGCTTAAGACGCTGTGACAATTATTAGCAATTCAGACGCTCACTCCTGTGAAAAACTTGGCAGAGAAGCCAATATTTTTGAAACAGAAGTTAGTTATCCAGCAATTACTGAAGCGATAAAATCAAAAGACCCTCAAAAGTTTTTATACACTATTGAATTTTTCCCAGAGGAAGGAAAGTATCATTTTGACGGACATAGGAAGTGCGGCATCTCTCTATCGCCCCAAGAGTCAAAGAAATATAATAATCTCTGTCCGATTTGCGGCAAACCTCTTACCTTGGGCGTTGTCAATCGAGTAGCAGAATTGGCTGACCGAGAAGAGGGGTTTTTACCTGAAAGGGCTATTCCTTTCAAAAGATTAATTCCCTTGAAAGAAATTATTGCTGAAGTTTTTACTTGTGGCTCAGGAACCAAAAAAGTAAAAAAGGAATATCAAAAATTAATTCAGGTATTTGACAATGAATTTAATATTTTACTTAATGTCTCGTTAAGGCAATTAAAGTCAATTGCTTTAGTTGAGGTGGCAGAGGGGATTATCAGGGCAAGAGAGGGAAGGGTGAGTATTGAGCCTGGCTATGACGGGGTCTTTGGGAAAGTGAAAATTTTTTCTCAAGAGGAGAAAAAAGATATCGTTCGCCAAAAAACATTTCTTTAGTGTTTATCTGTCAGAGCTTTTTGGCATTAAGCCATTTGACGAATTAACTAAAAAAACTTAAGATTAAACTATGGTCGGGAAGAAAAAAAATCTAAAAGAAAAAATTTTTAATAAAAGAGAGGCGCAGGCTAAGGTTCAAAAAAGCGTTTCTCAGCCAAAAGTGGTGGTTGTTGGAATCGGCGGCGGCGGCGGCTCTATTGTTGGTGAGATCGCTAAAAGTATTAGTAAAAAAAATGCCCCTTATATGGGTAAAATTAAGTTTGTTATAGCAAATGTTGACCAGCAAGCGATAAAGGCAGCTCCTAGGCAAGTAGAAACTTTCTATTTTGGAGAAAAAATAACTTACGGGTTAGGGTGTGGCATGAATCTTAGTCTTGGAGAAGAGTCAGCTCTTCAAAGCAAAATAGGAATTGAAAAGTTGTTAAGAAAATATGATTTTTGTATTTTCATTACTTCTCTTGGAGGAGGAACCGGTTCTGGGGCGGGTCCAATTTTTGCGGAAATTAGTAAAAATTTAGGACTTTTAACTCTTGGTATTTGTACTCTTCCTTTCTCTTTTGAGGGCAAAGAAAGGGGTAGGATTGCCCAAATATCGTTAGAAAAATTTAAAGCTAATCTTAATTCTTTTATTATTATTCCTAATCAAAGAATTTTTCGCATTATTGACAAAAAAACTTCTCTTCAAAAATCTCTTTCATCAATGAATAATATTTTAGTCAAAAGCGTGGAAGGAATCATTGAAACTCTTTATTTTCACGGGTTAATTAATCTTGATTTTTCTGATTTTCGGGCAACATTAAGCCAAGAAGGCGCTTTGACTTATCTTAATTGTCAGGAATTTAGCGGTCAAGATAGAGCCGAAAAAGCAGTCGAAGCTGTTTTAAAAAATCCTTTAATTAGTTATAATATTACTGGCGTTAAAAATATGCTTTTTAATATCGCAGGGGATAAAGAGATGAGAATGAGTGAAGTTGAACATATTAGTAAAATGATTTCTGATTTTAATCCTCAAGCAAAAATTATTTTTGGCGTATCTCAAGACAGTTATTATAAAGATAAGATTAAAATTACTTTATTGGCTGTTGGTTGTGAAGCTAGAAAACCAAAAAGAAAGATAAAGGTAAAATTGGATGGAAAAAGAAAAATGGAAAAAGAGAAGATAGAATCTTCTGAAAAACAGGAACAAGAAGAAATAATTTTGAACAAAAGGGATCTCAATGAAAAATCTAAGAAAATTGAAGGAAAGATAAAAAAAGAAAAGAAAAAGAAAATTAATATTAAGAAAAAAAGACTAGCTAAAAAAATAAAGATTGCCAAGAATACGACTGTTCGGCGAGATGCTCTTGATTTACATAAACAGACACAGGAAAATGAAAAAAAGATATTAGAAGAAGAAAGCAAGTGGGATGTTCCGGCTTTTCTTCGTAAAGAAAGTAATTCTTAATTAAAATTTTATGGAAACTAAAGTTAGAAAAGTTATTTTGCCAATTGCTGGTTTAGGCACTCGATTTTTGCCTCTCTCTAAAATAGTACCGAAGGAAATCTGGCCATTGGTTGATAAGCCCATTATTCAATTGCTTATTGAGGAAGCTAAAAATTCTGACATAAAGCAAATGATTTTTGTCAGCAATTCTAAGAAGAATTTGATTTTGGATTATTTTAAAGCAGACCCTTCTTTAAAGAAAATCCTTAAAAAAGGAGAGAAAGGCGACATTCTCCAAGAGTTAGAAGCTTTAGAAAGGGTTAGTAAAGAGATAACTTTTTCCTCAGTTATCCAAGAAAAACCTCTTGGCGACGGCCACGCTATTTTACAAGCTGCTTCTAAAGTAAAAAAAGAGCCTGTTGGGGTGATGTTTGGTGATGATATCGTTGATTCTCGAGTTCCCTGTTTACAACAATTAATTAATATTTATAAAACTTGTCAGAAACCAGTGGTAGCCCTTTATCGGCTTCCGAAAGAAAAGCTATCTGCCTATGGCACAGTTAAGGTGGAGAAAATCGCTAATCGAGTTTATAAGATAAAAAAGATAGTGGAAAAACCTGAGCCAGGAAAAGAGCCTTCTGATTTGGCGATAGTTGGAAAATATGTTTTAACCCCAGATGTTTTTGATTACCTAAAAACCGCTAAACTAAATGCTAAGAATGAAATTATTTTAGCAGAAATTTTTAATGAGATGCTAGAGGCAGGTAAAACTATTTATGGCTATGAATTTGAGGGGAAATGGCTAGAATGTGGCACAAAATTTAATTGGCTAAAGACGCATCTTTATTTTTCTCTTAAAGACAATCGTTTTAAAGCAGAACTTAAAGATTTCTTAAAAGAAAATAATCTTCTTTAATATGACTGATATTTATGATTTAATAATTATTGGAGCAGGACCAGCAGGGGTGAGTGCTAGTATTTATGCTACTAGGAAGAGATTAAGGACTCTAATAATTTCTAAAGATTTTCAAAGCCAGGTAAGCCTTGGGATTTCAGTAGAAAATTATCTCGGATTTAAAAATATTACAGGAGTAGAGCTTGCTAAAAAGTTTGAAGAGCACCTTAAGAGTCAAGAGATAGAGATTCTAACAGGGGAAGTGGTAAAGATAAAAAAAGAAAATCAGTTTTTTGAGATTATTACTAATAAAGGGGAAAGATATGTTTCTTTAGTAATAATTATTGCTTCTGGAGCTGATTTGCGGTTTGTGGGAGTCCCAGGAGAAAAAGAATTTATCAGTCGAGGAGTGTCTTATTGTACAACCTGCGACGCCCCGTTTTTTAAAGATAAAGTCGTCGCTGTGATTGGTGGGGGAAATTCAGGAGTCATTTCCGCTATTGAGCTTACTAGTTACGCAAGAAAAGTTTATTTATTAGAATATCAGCCTAATTTAGTAGCAGATGAACTAGAGCAAGAGAGAGCAAGGGCTAATGAGAAGATAACGATTTTGACCTCATCTCTTTTGAAGGAAATTAAAGGAAATAGTTTTGTGGAAAAAATTATTTATGAAAATTTAAAAAACAAAGAAAAAAAGACCTTAAACATAGATGGAGTTTTCGTTTCTATCGGCACCCAACCAGCGACATCTTTCATCAAGGAATTAGTTGACTTAAATGAAAAAGGTGAGATTATGATTGATATAAAAAATGGACAGACAAAAACACCAGGCTTATTTGCTGCTGGGGATGTTACTAATATAGAGTATAACCAAATTATTATTGCTGCTGGAGAGGGGGCTAAGACTGCGCTTTCGGTTTATGAATATTTACGTCAAATTAAAAAATGAAAATAAAATCTATCCAAGCAAGAGAGATTAAAGATTCACGTGGCAAGCCGACCATAGAAGTCTTGGCAAATAGTCAAGAATTTTCTGTAAAAGCAGGAGTGCCTTCTGGTGCTTCCACTGGAAAACTTGAAGCTAAGGTAATTAACATTCCGCAAGCTCTCAAGAATATTAATGAAATTATTGGACCACGCTTGATTAACAAGGACCCTTCTGAACAAGATAAAATTGACGATTTCTTAATCGAATTAGACGGGACAGAAGATAAGTCAAATTTAGGAGCAAACACAATCATTGGTGTTTCAATGGCCATCGCTAAGCTTGGCGCTCAAACTAATGATCTGTCTTTATGGGAGCATATTAGTCAATTAGCTTGGAGTAAAGTTGAGCCTCATGTTGCTATCCGCGCTGCTGAGATTATTATGCCAAGAGCATGTTTTAATATTATCAACGGCGGTGCTCACGCAAAAAATGATTTAGATATCCAGGAATTTATGATTGTGCCACAAAATCAGTCGTTCGCTGAAAATTTTCAAAATGCCAAAAATATATATAAATCTCTTGAAAATAGTTTAAAAGAAAATTTTGGAAAGATAAAGATAGGGGACGAAGGCGGTTTTGCTCCGCCAATTTTTTTGACAAAAGAGGCATTAGATTTAATTGCGCAAGCAATTAGGCAGATAGATGGGAGCTTGGAAAAAACAGAGATTATTCTTGATTGCGCTGCTTCACAATTTGAAGAAGATGGCAAATATCAAATAGAGGACTCTATTTTTTCAAGAGAAGAATTGTTGGATTTTTATTCTAATTTAATTTCTCAATACCCAATAATTGCTTTAGAAGATCCTTTTGCAGAGAATGATTGGCAAGGTTTTCAATTAGTATACAAAGAGCTAGATAATAAAATTACTATCATAGGTGATGATTTATTAGTGACTAATCCTAAAAGAATTAAAAAAGCGGCGGAGAAAACAGCTTGTAACGGAGCAATCATTAAAGTTAATCAAATTGGAACTGTTAGCGAGGCAATAGAAGCAGTTAAATTAGCCAAATCATTCAGTTGGAAAATTATGGTTTCTCATCGTTCAGGCGAAACGCTTGATGATTTTATTGCTGATTTTGCCGTTGGAGTCGGTGCTGACTTTATTAAGTCCGGCGCTCCGGCCATGCCTGAACGTCTATCTAAATACAATCGATTGCTTCAGATAGAACAAGAAATAAATAATCAATGATATGTATAAATTAGTTTTGCTTCGCCACGGGGAGAGTAAATGGAATAAAGAGAATCGGTTCACTGGCTGGACTGACGTTGGTTTGACTGAAAAAGGCGAGCAAGAGGCGATTGAAGCTGGTAAGCTCCTTAAAAAAGATGGTTATCTTTTTGATATTGCCTTTACTTCTGTTTTGCAAAGAGCAATCAAGACATTGGATTTAACATTAGAAGAAATGGGTTTGGATATTCCTATTAAAAAGTCCTGGCGATTAAATGAAAAACATTATGGTGCTTTACAGGGATTAAATAAAGCGGAAACAGCGAGGAAGGAAGGAGAAGAACAGGTCTTTTTGTGGAGAAGGGGTTATGATGTTCAACCGCCGATGTTGGAAAAAACAGATGAACGCTGTTCTAAAAAAGACCCCTTATACAAAGATTTAGAAAAAAAAGAAATTCCTTCTGCCGAATCATTAAAAGATATTCAAAAACGATTTTTGCCGTACTGGGAAGAGGAAATCGTTATAGCTATTAAATCGGGTAAAAAAGTTTTAATTTCTGCTCACGGCAATAGCTTAAGAGCCTTAATAAAATACCTTGACAACATTTCAGATAAAAAGATAGGAGGCCTTAATATCCCCACGGGCATTCCACTTATTTATGAATTAGACGAAAACTTAAAACCAGTAAAACATTATTATTTAGGTGATTCAGAAAAGATTAAGCAAGCAGCAGAGGCAGTTGCTAGACAGGGAAAGGTTTTATAGAGCCAATATTTAGAAAAATAGAATAGGCTCAACTCTATTTTTCTACTCATTATTTTCTCTACTTATTGCTCAGGATAGCCTCCCCATTCCTCAGGAATTTGACATCAACCCAAAAATTGTTAAAATTAGAATTAGGAATCTTATCAAAGGGAAAAAATGCTGGCTTGATAAGATTCAAAAATCGCTTGATGGTCGAACGGTTAATTAATCCGTAATTATATTCTAATCATTCTATTATTAACGTGGTTAGATAGTACAATTAAACAAAAAAACTATGTTAAAAATTTCTAAGTTACAATCAGGCAGAGCGTTGATAATACCTTTGATTATTGTTGTTGGCATTATTGGAGTTGTAACAGGCGCAATATTTTTCTATCAACAACCTGAAAAAATAAACGAAAAAGCTGAAGTAATCCCAGCAGAAGAAGATAAGATAATAAATAATCAGCTATCGACCGACGAAGTAAGTCAGAGAATATTGTATTTTGTTAACAAGATGCTTGAACCACAAGGGATAAGTGCTTCGTTGGTGAATATTATT
>CAZYBZ010000017.1:0-11588 GCA_964646075.1 uncultured Candidatus Saccharibacteria bacterium
TGTGGTCTAAAACATCTATTCCTATTATTTTACCGGCTTCTTGAATTCTTTTAGTGATTTCTAAATCATCTTTTGATGGCTCTGGATCTCCTGATGGATGATAATTCCTCAATACTTGCTTCAGCTAATTTCTGAAGATTGCCAAATTGTGCTAATAGTTTTTAGGCTGTAACCACTACTGATTCACCAGCAATGCCTCGCCCTAAGATGAGCTGTAATAGTTCTTGAGCTGAAAGCGCTTGTTCACCAAGCTTAATCAACCGCTCACGCGGTCGCTCTTCTTTTGGTAAGTCGTGAGTAGTAAAAGATTTGCTCATATTTTACTCTTTAAAACAAAAACTTACTGGTTTTTACGCCATCGTCTATTATAAAATTCTTCATAAGCTTCTATTTACCCTGTGAAATACCGAGCTTATCCCCGTATCTCTCAGTATTTTTTCTATGATGGATATTTTTTTGCCATACCAGTAAAACTTTACTACAATGATATTGACGTAGCATTATTATTATATGAAAAGTAGCCCTTTTCGTCAATTTAAAGAAGTTCCACTTTGCTACACGCACTAATAATATGGGACCAGGAGTAAAAAAAGGTTGAAAAAAAGAGTTTAGATCCTTTGTTCTCTGTTTGGGAAGTAAGTCTCGCCACATCACACAAGAACAAACTAAAAGCCCCTCAAAGGGGCTTCTGTTTGCTCGGAGGCAGGGATTCGAACCCCAATTGCCAGGGCCAGAACCTAGCGTCCTACCATTAGACGACCTCCGAATATAGAACATAAAAAAATTACACCTTTAGATACCTTCTAACAGCAATGAGGGAAGAGATAACCCCAAGAGCAATACCACTGGCAAATTGCAGTAAAAATAAACTGATTGCATTGGCGCTAACCCATACAAAAATATTAAAACCAGCAACAAGAGTCTCCGTCCTAGGTCCCAGAAGATAAGCAACTAGAAATAGCATCAAAAAAGAAATAAATGCCGCCATGATCCCAGCAATAATTCCCTGAACAATAAATGGCCCCTCAATAAAACCTTTTGACGCACCTACTAATCGCATAATAGAAATCTCTTTACTTGAGTCATAAATCGCCATCCTAACGGTATTAAAAGTGACCAAAATTCCTGCTAAAACTAAAACTACTGCCAAGAAAAGACCGATCGTATTAACATTGGCGATAAATCGTGAAATTCTTTCAATAATTGTTGTTTTTTCAATATAGTCTACTCTATAGATAACATCCTGCATCGCCACGCTATTGAGAAGCATCAAAATAGCGGCGTACTGATCGTGCCTTACAGCTCTAATATTAAATGAACCATGAAAAGGATTCCTCCCTATTACTTCTAAAGACTCTAAAATAACAGGATTATCTTTGTGTCTCTCCCTAAACTCAATCAACGCCTCTTCCTTGGAAACAATTATCACCTCTCTAACTTCTGGCATCTCCCTTAATTTTTCCCTGGCTGTTAGAATCTCCTCTTGAGTTGAGTCGACTTTAAGATAAGCGCTGACGTCAATCTTATCTTGAACTAAAAGAATCAAATGCCTCACTCCTCCTTGAGCAACAAAAAGAAAGGCGACTAAACTAATGGTTAGAGTTAAGACAAAGACCGTGGCTATATTTGAGCCTCCTTTTCGCCAAAAATTATACCAACCAAAACGAATTATTCTTCGTAGATAAATAAACATTTGTTAATCTAATAATTAAATCTATTTGATTGTTCAACTGCCTAACTGCTCAGCTGATTCTAAAGCATAAACCTGCCCTTTTGTTCATCTCTAATAATCTTTCCATTTTCTAAGGTTACTACTCTTTTCTTTAAATTATTAATAACCGCCTTATTATGAGTAGACAAGATGACAGTGGTGCCTAATTTCTGAATTTCCTCAAGCAAATCTATTATGTCTTTACTATGATAAGGGTCAAGGTTTCCAGTCGGCTCATCGGCAATGATTAACTGTGGCCTAATTGCCAAGGCTCGGGCAATAGCTGTTCGTTGCTTTTCTCCACCAGAAAGCTCTTGAGGAAAATTACTAGTTTTATTCTCTAATCCAACAATCTCTAAAATTTTAGGAACGTCTCTAGTAACTTCATGATTAGTCCCTCCCATTACTTCCATAGCATAGGCCACATTTTCAAAAACTGTTTTTTGAGGAAGAAGACGGTAGTCTTGAAAAATAGCTCCAATTTTCCGACGAAAAATAGACAAATCATTGGCTTTAATAGAAGCAATGTCTTTTCCTTCAAAAAATACCCTGCCGCTAGTTGGTGATTCTTCGCGAAGTAAAAGTTTTATCAAGGTAGTTTTTCCAGCCCCAGATTTACCAACAATAGAAATAAACTCTTGAGATTTGATTGCAAAAGAAACCTTTCTTAAAGCAACCGTTCTCGGCGGATAAATTTTAGTAATGTTATCAAAGGTTATCATATTGAATTCCTGCTCTTATAAACTGGTCTATATCACCATCTAGAACTTCTCCTAATTGACTAGTCTCCTCTTTGGTACGATGATCTTTTACCATTTTATATGGATAAAAAATATAAGAACGAATTTGATTCCCCCATTCAGGACTAAGTGGGTTGTTTTTAATCTTATCAACTCTTCTCTCCTCTTCTTTTTCTTTTTCTCTAACAAGCTTGCTTCTCAGCATCTCCATCGCTTTCCTTCGATTAAGACCTTGCGTTCTCTCAGCTTGACAGTTAACGCTAATTTTTGTTGGCAAGTGAGTAATCCTAATGGCCGACTCCCTTTTGTTCACATGTTGGCCTCCTGGACCTGACGCCCTATAAGTGTCAATCCGCAAATCTTCTTCCCTGATCTCTAAGTTTTTCTCTGCTATTTTCGGCAATTGAGGCAGAACCTCTATTGAAGCGAATGAGGTATGACGCAATTTCTTGGATGAAAACGGAGAAAGTCGCACTAGACGATGAACCCCATTCTCCCCTTTTAAAAAACCGTAGGCAAACTCACCTTGAATTTCTAAAACTACTTCTTTTATACCAACCCTGCCTTCGGGCCCCATATCAGCAAAATTTTGAGAAAGGATTCTTCTTTTAAAGTTCCTCCTTTCGCAATATCTTTGATACATTCTTAGCAAAATAACTACCCAATCCTGAGCATCTTTTCCTCCAGCACCAGCCTTAATGGTTAGAATAGCATTATTTTTATCATATTTTCCAGAAAGAAAAATATCTATCTCTTTTTGTTGAAGTTTTTGCCAAAGGCTTACTTTTCCTCTTCCTACCTCTTTCTCAAAAGCCAAATCTTCAGAAAATTCTCTTAAATCATTAAGTTCTTTTTGAAGTTCTGCCCACTCCTGAAATTCCTTTTTCAGAAAAAAAAATCTCTGGCTTAATTCAATCATCTCTTTCTGCTCTTCCCAGCTCTTAGTTGAAATCGTCTTTTCTAAATCTTTTAATTCTTTTTTTTTGCTTTCAAATTCAAAGACAGTCCATCAGGTGATGGAGCTTCTGTTGTATCTCATCTATATTGATTATAATCTCTTTTTTCATAATCAAACTGTCTTATTAGCCAGCGGTCGGACTTGAACCGACGACCTGAACTTTACGAAAGTTCTGCTCTCCCGCTGAGCTACGCTGGCAAAGCGGGATACGGGAGTTGAACCCGTCTTTCAACCTTGGGAAGGTTGCGTTGGTCCGCTCAACTAATCCCGCCCAAAAAACTGATTCAAAAAATTAATAATTTTCTCTAAAACAGAAGCCCTGCCAATCTCTACTCCCTGCTCGATAGGAAATTTCGCAACCTCATCTCTAATAATCACTACTACCTCCTCTCCTGGTCTTCTAAACATTCCCCTGTTTCGCAGAAGTCGCTCGTATTCTTCCTGTGAAGCAAGAGCGAACAAGTCTCTTAATTCCTCGTTCCTTTCTTCTAAAAGCTCCACTTCTCTATTTATATCTAAATGTTGATTCCTAACTGCCCTGTTCTCCGCATGAAGTCTGAGGTTACCAAAAACTAAAAAACCAATAATCAAAAGATTCAGAACTATCAATAATCCTGTTAATATTTTATTATCATTAAACCCCTTTTTTTGTTTTCTTTTTCTTGCTATCATGAAAATATGAAAATTAATAATAAAAAATTAATAAAGATAATCTGGACAATATTAATTCTCTTGGTGACCTTAAGTATGCTTTTCAGCTTTGTCTTGTCTTTCTTGTTCACATAATACCTCTAAACTGTATTTTTTTCAACCCTTGTCTTGTTGCACAAAATTATACAAGACTGGGTTTTATCTAGAATCGGATACTAAAAAATTTTCCAAAAAACTTCTTGAGGAATTTTAAACTGCCCTCTCTGTTCTAATTTCTTTTTACCTTTCTTTTGTTTCTCTAACAATTTTTTCTTACGCGTATAGTCTCCGCCATAAAGAGGTGCGAGAACATCTTTTCTTTTTGCCCTTACTGTTTGACGAGCAATAATATTCCCACCAACCCTCGCTTGCAAAGGAACAGCAAAAAGCTGAGCCGGGAAAACCTTTTTCATCTTTTCAACTATTGCTTTCCCTTCTCGATAAGCGCTGTCTTTAGCAATAATTTTAGAAAGTGATTCCTCTGCTTTGCCTAAAACTAAAATCTCTAACTTCACTAACTCCGCGTCTTTCCAATCCAAAAACTTGTAATCCATTGAACCATAACCCTGCGTAGCACTCTTTATTCTGTCATAAAGATTCGCCATCACCTCCCTAAGGGGCATTTCACAAGTAATTAAAACTTGAGTAGCGCTTAAGTGAATAATACTAGGTTGCCTCCCTTCAACTAATTCTGTTGCCTTGCCTAAAAATCTAGTTGGAGCGATTATCTTCAACTGACAAAATTGTTCTTGGGTTTTCTTAATCTCAGAAGACTCTGGCCAATCCATTGTTGAGCAAATGATTCGCCCCTCTCCGGAATTGTTAAAAACCTTATAACAAACAGAGGGACTAGAAGTCAACAAGTTAAGATTGAACTCTCGCCTCAGCCGTTCAATAACAATCTCTATGTGCAAAAGTCCCAAGAAACCGCAATGAAACCCCCGACCGAAAACAGACTTTGATTCAGGTTTAAAGGTTAAAGAGGGGTCATTTAATTTTAATTTTAAAAGGGCTTCGCGAAGCAAAATCCAATTATTAGGATTTTCTGGAAAAAGGCCAACAAAAACCTTTGGCTTTGGTTCTTCGTATCCAGCCAAAGAACTTGCTCCACCTTGTTCGTCAAATTTAACGATAGTATCTCCAATCTTAGATTTTTCCGAACCCTTGATACCTAGAACCACGTAACCGATTTCTCCACTTTCAAGCTCTGATTGAGGCAAGCGTTGTGGCTTAAAGCAGCCGACTTCTTTAGCCTTTCCTTTGGTCTTAGAATTAAGTAAAAAAATCTCATCACCTTGCAATAATTTGCCCTCCATTAATCGAACATAAGCAATAACCCCCTGAAACGGTTCATACTGAAAATCAAAAATTAAGGCGCGTAAAGGAGATTCTAAGGCTATTTTAGGAGCAGGAACCCTTTTGATGATTGTCTTCAATACTTTTTCTACATTAATCCCCTTTTTAGCAGAAATACTAATGATATCTTCCTTGTCTATTTTTAAAAGATGAGACACTTCTCTTAAGATTTCTTGCAACCGCTCACTATCGTCATCGATTAAATCAATCTTATTTATTACTGGAATTATTATCAATCCCTGTTTTTTAGCTAATTCTAAATTCATTAAAGTCTGGGCTTGAACGCCTTTTAAAACATCAACCAAAAGAACCACTCCCTCAATCGCTGCCAAGCTTCTTGAAACCTCATAACTAAAATCAACATGGCCAGGAGTATCTATCATGTTCAAAAGATAATCCTCATATTCCATACGAACCGGCTGAAGCTTAATTGTTATCCCCTTCTCCCGCTCTAGATCCATTGTATCTAAAAACTGGGGTCTCATTTCTTTCGATTCAATTGTCCTTGTTAACTCCAAGAACCGATCAGCTAAGGTTGATTTCCCATGATCAATATGGGCCACTATTCCAAAATTTCTAATTTTTCGTTTCATAATTTTTTTTAAAATAAATAGGAAAAATAAATTCTCTTCACTTGTCTTAATTAGAAGTCAAATTGAAAACTACATTTTACATTTTAAAGCAATAACTTTTTTTGATAAGTCATGTCAATTAAGTTCTTCTTAATCTCGAAGACAAGAACTCTTTCAATAAATAAACTTCTGGAGATTTTAATAAAAAAGAGGCTAAGAGATATACTAAAACTGCAACGATTGCCGCGCCTGCGGTTTGAGAAAAAATGCCCACAAAAGTTGAGGTCTCCAAAAATAAATCAAAAAAGCGAAGGGAAAAATAAGCAACCACCACTGTTGGTAAAGTGGCTAAAACCGTTCTTAGAATAGTTTGAAAAATTTCTTTTTGTTTTGCGACAGTAATTTTTCTGTGAAAAAAATAAAAAAGTAAGACAAATTGAACAATCCCAGCAACTGAATAGGCTAAGGGTAATCCAATAATGCTTATATTGTTCAAATTCTCCAATTTTAAGACATCAACTAAAAAATTGCTAAAAAAATTAGAAGTTTTTAAAAGCTCAACAAAAAGGAAAGATAAGCCGATATTTAAGCTCACGGTTATTAAACTTATTAGGGCTGGTGTCTTGGTATTACGGGTAGCAAAAAATGCTTTAGATAACAAAAGGCTTAAACCGTAGGCGAATAAACTCAACGAGAAGATGCCCAAAGAAGCAGCGGTCAATCGAGTATCTATCCAGCCAAATTGACCGGTTCCAAAAACAATTCTGACAAGATAGGCTCTAAAAATAAAAAATAGAACACTGACTGGAATAATCAAAAAAACAATTAAGCAGAAGGTTGAAGATAATTTCTTGAAGAAATCATCCATTTTTCCTTCTGAGTAGACGCTCGAAAGAGCAGGGAAAACAGCTGTTGAAAAAGGTATCGCCAAAAGGATAAGTCCTGCGCTACTGAGATTATTAGCTAAATTAAAAATAGTCACGGAGCCAATGGCTAGAGTTGAAGCAATAGCAGTTACCACTATTAAATTAATCTGAGAAGCAAGCAGAGCAAAAGAGCGAGGTAACATCAATCTAAAAACTTTCTTTAAACCAGGGTGAAAGAAAATAATCTTCTTTCTAGGTTGGACGCCTAGGGCAAAGAAAATAGGTATTTGAATAATCAGGTGAAGGCTAGCGCCCAAAACCACCCCCCATGCCAAACCGGTCAAGCCAATCCTTGGGACGAAAACTAAAATACCAAAGATAATGCCTAGATTATACATAATGGGGGCTAGAGCGGTAATTAAAAATCGAGAGAAAACTTGTAATATCCCGCTTATAATATTGCTTGCCCCTAAAAGAATTGGACTTAAAAACATGATCCGAGTCAATAAAACAGTCATTTCTCTTTTCTCCTCTCCAAAACCTGGCGCTATCAAAGAGATTAATTGGGGCGCAAAAATAAACAAGAAAACAGAGACTGTAATGAAAATCAAGAAAAGCAAATTAAAAATATTAGCTAAAAACTTTTTTGCCTCTTCCTTGTCTTTTACCCAATAAAAATTGAAAACTGGGATAATGGCCGCGGAAATCGCTCCCATTATCAAGACAGCCGTAATAAAATCTGGAATTCTAAAAGCGGCATAATAGACATCTAGCTCTAATCCGGCACCAAACTTCCCTGCCAGGAGACGATCTCTAAATAATCCTAAAAAGGCACTTCCAAGACTGGCTACCCCTAAAATTAAAGCAGCAGTAGAGATTTTACCAGTTTTAATACTGAGAATTCTTTTAATCATTGCAGTACTATCTTAATATTTTTTTCCTAATTTTACAAATAAGATATCGGTGCATTGAATCGCATTCACGCTAAACTGGCAAACCTGTGCCTCTCTCGGTCACTTCAAGTCTTTTTGAAAATTTGACAAGTAGTGAGTAATCTTGGTATAGTTTAAAAGCTCAAGTAGGCGAGGCAATCGCCGAGCACATAATATTTTATATGCTCGGAGGAAGGTCCGAACACCTAGTCGTTCCTTATAATGACACAGGTAGCGGGTAACACCCGTCGTCCGTGAGGATAGAGGTGCGAACAGTGACGTCAATGCCCGAAAGGGCTGAGACGCCAACTAGATAACTTATTGTCTAGTTGGTGAATCCTGAAGGTAACTTTAGGAATGAAACGGCTAAACCCTTACCCGGGTGCAAGAGCAAACATAGTCGCTCGCATGACCCCAAGAGCAATCAAGGGGCTAGATAGATGATTGCCTAAAACAGAATTCGGCCTATTGTCTGCTTAAGCAGAGAGAAAATCCTCTTTTAGAGGATTTTTTCTTTATCCAAACAGGTTGGCACTCGTGATTAGAGTAATCTACCATTCATCTTGTCTCTATCCAGCGCCTGATTAGCTAATTGATCAGCTCTTTTATTTTGCTCTCGAGGAATAAATTTAAAATCTAGCCTGCCAAAATCAACCATAAGGTTCCAGGCTTGAATAAATAGTTCTTGAATCCTCGGCTCTTTAATTCTATATTTCCCAGTTAATTGAGAAACTACAAGCTCAGAATCAGCTTTTACCTCTATCTCGCAGTTCTTAACTTTTTGTTTACCAAAAAGAGTTTTAACTTTTTTTAAAGCAAAAATTACGGCCTGATATTCAGCCTCATTGTTCGTTCCCTCGCTGATTGTCTTAGAATACTCTTTTAAGACTTGGCCATTAGCGCCAGATATTACTACCCCGATAGCAGATGGTCCGGGATTTCCTCGCGATGCTCCATCTGTATAAATAATTATTTTACTCATAGTTCTTTAGAAAAATATTCTTCCAAACAATCTTTAAATTTAATGAGATTTTTATTTTGCAAACGACAACCACAAGCTGGAGCGTGACCGCCATAAGCTTCTAAAAATTTTTTACAATAAGCCATCGCAGCAACGCCATCAAAATTTTTCGGTAAACGAGCCGAACCAATGCTTTCCTTCTCCCCTTTTCTAAAAAGAAAAATTGGTTTTTTGTAAATCCGAAGAAGCTTAGAAGCGACCACTCCTAATGATGGTCCTGGCCAGTGTTTATTTGCTTCAAAGATTATAATTAAATTTTCTTGCATCTTATCTATCTTCTGAGACAATTCTTCAACCGTTGCCATAACTAAAGCTTTTTTTTCTTGATTCTGTTTTATTAATTTCTGAGCTAAGATTTTCGCCTTCTTCGGAGAATCTTCTATTAAAAGAAGATATGCTTCAGCGAGATGTTCTTTTAGCCGACCGCTGTTCAAGGGGGCAATAATTTTTTGAAAAACATCACTGTCTATTTGAACATCTGCTTCGCCTAACTCAATTAAAGCCAAAAGCCCTTCTCTCCGAGTCGTAAGCAAGGCATTCATCCCTTTATCAACTAACTCTCGATTATCTTCTTCCAAAGGCATCTGGTCGGAGAGGGTCGCTAAGGCAACTAATTCCAATAATTTTTCCTGTACTAACTGAGGATGTTTTGTCTGCGACAAAACACATTCAGCTACCTTATAGACCACTCCAGTGGCGGCGAAGTCTTTGAAAGGATAGGTCTCCCCTTCTTGCTTAGGGTCAATAATAAAAGCCGCTTCAGGCAACTTGCCTAATGACTGATGGTGGTCAATAATAATTACTTCAAACCCCATTTTTTTAGCTCTTTCAACCTCCTTAAAATTAGTAATACCACAATCAACAAGAAAAAATAAAGCTGGTGGCTCACTATCAAAAAAATCAAGAGCAATATCGCTTAATCCGTGACCTTCTTGCTCTTTATCGGGGAAATAAGCTCTTAAATTTTTCTTTTCAATATATAGGGGGTTCAAAAGCTCAAAAAGTTCTTTGAGAATAATAACCGAAGAAATGCCGTCTAAGTCAGTATCGCCAAAAATTATTAATTTCTCGCCTTTTGAAGCCGCCGTAAGAATTCTTTGGCTAACCTCTTCTGTCCCCTTGGGATAAGATATCTGTTTCATATATTTATTGCTTTAATACCTCTATTCCTGGTAATTTTTTACCACTTAAAAATTCTAACATTGCTCCGCCGCCAGTAGAGATGTAAGAAAATTTATCTCGTAAATTATTAGCTGCTAAAAAAGCATTCGTCTCGCCACCGCCAACCACTGAAAAAGCGCTGGTTCTTAAAATAGCGCTAGCAATAGCTAGGGTTCCATTAGCAAACCTTTCGTCTTCAATGTAGCCAAGAGGACCGTTCCAGATGACTGTCTTCGCTTCTTCAAGAATATCCGAAAAGATTCTAATCGTCTCTGGCCCAATATCAAACATTTGTTCTTCATTGCGAATCTTGCCGACCGCTGTCTGACGCAGATAATTCTCTTGATGATTTTTCAAGCCCACCATGGCATCTATTGGTAAATGAAGTTTTGGATTGGTAAGTTCAAGCTCAGCCAAATCTTTCTCCACTCCTTGACCTAAAGAGAAACCAGAGATAGATATTTTTTTAACCGCCAAGATAACCGGCCCAATCATTCCGCCAAGTAGTAAATGGTCAGCTATTTTCAAAAAATTCATCAGGCAAGGAATCTTTGTTCCTATTTTGGCTCCTCCTAAAACAAAAACTATTGATCGTTCCGATTTTGCTGTAACAGAAGATAGGGTTTTAATCTCCTCTTCCAAAAGAAATCCTGCTCCATAGGGTAGATATTTAGGAATACCAACGACTGAAGCGTGTTTGCGATGACAAATACCAAAAGCATCATTAATATAAATATCAGCTAAAGAGGCTAGCTCTTTAGCGAAAAGATTATCATTTGAGAACTCTTCTAAGTAAAATCTTAAATTCTCTAGTAAGACAATCTCGCCTGGCTTCATCTTCTTTATCATCCTTTCTACTTTTTTCCCCTTGCTATCATTCACGAATTTTACTTCTTTTCCTAACAAATCCGACAATCTTTTAGCAATAAGAGATAGGCTAAGATTTTTCTTTTTACCTTTTTCTCCTAGCATCTTTTGTGGACGACCAAGATGACTAATTAAGATTATTTTTGCTCCGCTTTCTATTAAAAATTCAATACTAGGCAAGGATTTTCTAATTCTAAAATCATCAACTATTTTCCCTTTTTTGTCTAAAGGAACATCAAAATTAGTTCTTAAAATCACTTTTTTGTCTTTAAACTTAAAATCTTTAAGCGTTTTCATAGAAAATTAAAATAAATAATTGATTAACGATTAACGATTAATAATAATTAATTAATCAAATTCTACCTTCTCTCCCGGCTTTAAAATGCCACTCTGCTTGTCTTGTTTTCTTGAATCAGGTTTTTTAAGAGCGTCGCTAATAACATCTTTGAGAGCGCTCGTATCTACTATTCTCCTCTGCCTATTTTGCTCTTTTTTCTTTTTCCAAGGAGTCACAAATGAAATCGGCTTTTTCGCAATCGCTTCTTTTAAAGAAATCTCTGGCTTTGGTTTAACTTCTAAAGACGAGGAAGAGTTAGTTCTTAGAGCGGGTCTTGGAGCGGGTCTTGGAGCGGGTCTTGGAGCGGGTCTTGGAGCGGATCTTGGAGAGGATCTTGGAGCGGATCTTGGAGAAAAGGTTCGATGTGGCCCTAGAGG
>CAZYBZ010000018.1:0-1137 GCA_964646075.1 uncultured Candidatus Saccharibacteria bacterium
TACCAAAAATTTTTAGAAAATTATAATACGTTTTTGTTATTAATTTTAAAAAAGAGATTTAAATTTTTTTAATCTAGGAAAAAGTTACTGAGGTGAAAATTAAGTTTGTTTATGAGTAAAATAAAATTAAAAATGTTATTCGGCCAATTAAAAAAACGCATCCATACGAAGAAGTGCCGATTGATATTTTTCAATTGATAGATTGCGAATAAAAATTAAACTTCAGATAACGAAGTATATGAGATTCAAGAAAAAGTAGGTTAATAATCTCTAAAGGTTGTGCTATTTCTTTCACCTAAATTTCGCCTTCTTTTATGATAAAATTAATAAGAAAGTCAACGAAACTTCTCATAATCCTAACGTTATATGAAATTCAAAAAATATTTTTCTAGAATAATAAGAATATTTTGATAGGCTTTTTAAAATAAGGGATAAATTTGTTTTTTTTATTTATTAAAGAGGTGGAAATGAAGTGTTTTCTCCACCATCGCTACGGAAACTATTTATATTAACTTTAAATACCATAACTTATGGAAACAAAATTCAAACTAAAAAAAGATGTATACAGAGAAAGCCGTGGTGGCTATTCGCGATTTCTCAATATTTTCTGCAACAGTTGCATGACCCACTTGCTACTATATCAAAAAGATGGACCAGGAGAGGTCAAGCGCTTGTATGAAGATCGTATTTTAGCTCCAAAAATATTACCTTCTGAAAACAGCGAATTAATTTGTCCTTCATGTAAGAAAATTCTAGGAACGTTTATTATGTATGAAAAAGAAAAACGACATACTATTCGTTTGTACCAAGGTTCAATTATTAAAAAAATTGGAACAGGAATATACCCCATATTAAAATACTAATTATATTTGAGCTATTCTGTATAATATTTTCAAACTAATACCATTGTAAAAATACTAAAAATGTGTTAATTTCTTAGTGGTTTTTTAGAATAGATGACCAAATATATCTGTATCATTTTATAACTACGCAATAAAAGGATGAAACATGATAGGCAAAACCTGTTAAAAATACACTCTCAGGAAGGATCGCTATTCGAAAACTCGCGGAGGCAATTCTCGTTTCATTGATATCTCGTGTAGCGCCTGTAATAATCACATCGCACCGTACTAGAAG
>CAZYBZ010000018.1:1237-2920 GCA_964646075.1 uncultured Candidatus Saccharibacteria bacterium
CAAAACAAAAAGGAAAACAACATGCCTATTATAATCAAACTACCCAATATAAAAAAAATCATCAAAAAATCAGGTAAATCAGCCGAAGAAGTAGATTCTTTTCTCATGCTCGTGAAGCGCTCAATGAAGCCGTACCAGAAGCGTATTGCTGTCATCGAAAATGGATTCAACCGATTCTACGTCGTTGAAAGACGCGGTCTTGGACTTCTGAAAACGATTCACGGCAATTTCTGGCAGTTCAACTTTGCTATTGACGACCATTGGGAGAAGTATTCCGTGCTCGTCAAGGCAGAAATCGACTTCGAAACACTGAATCCAATTTTTAGTCGGAAAGATAGGCTCGTTCTGCGCATTGATTCAGGGTGTGAGACAGGCCAACTTTTCGGCGATCTGACGTGTGAATGTCGCGAACAGCTCAAGCTCGCCATGCAGAAAATCGCGGAAGTCGGTGAAGGAATAATTATTAACATTTCATGCCAGGACGGTCGTGGTATGGGATTGACGTTCAAACTCGCTACTTTATGGATTCAAGATAAGCTCAAAGTGCACACGGTGGAATCAGCAGGCCTGTTGGCTCCTGATGGAGTTATTGATATTCGGACATACTCGGGCGTCATCTGTATTCTGAAATTTTTTGGAGTGCTACCGTCGCATGTCATTAATCTCGCAACCAACAACCCTAATAAGCTCAGAGTATTTAATGAAAACGGCTACACAATAAGCAAAGACCTTGTGCCGATCACAATCGAATCGACCGAACACACAGAGCGTCATCTTAAGGCTAAGGAGAAATACCTCAACCACAAAGGTCTTATAAAAAAGAGGGGAAAATAATATGCACATGAGCGACCAAATCCTGGCGCGGATGCGCTCGCATAGCCCTTTGCTATGCGCCGGGCTCGATCCGGATATACGGAAGCTACTCATTGAAGCGCTTGATGAGATTATCAACGAAACGCAGCTTGATTATGTCCTGGCAACTACAAAACCTTTGTTAACGCCAAGGACTTGATCGCCGAGCTTCACGCATATATCATTCACTTCTCAAAACGTATAAACTGAAAGGTAAGTTGCAAGAGTGTCTCGCTTTTTATCTCAAGGATGGATATTGGATTCTTTTTGAGTTTTTTGGACCAGAAGCTATTGGTTTACTGGATCTTGGCTCGCATGATATTTGCAAACGATTTCTGCTTAACGCTTTTGTAATTCGATGATTTTATAAAATCCTGCAATTCTATATAATTGTGATGATGAAAATAAAAGAAATTCAAGTAAGCTCAATAATCACTAAATCAAATTTGCCTGACGCAGACTATGTGATAAATCCCTATATCGGCTGCATGCACTCATGTATTTATTGTTACGCCAGGTTCATGAAAAGATTTACTGGGCACATAGAACCATGGGGTAAATTTGTAGACATAAAAGTAAATGCTCCTGATTTAATTCCTGTCAAGTCTGCGAAATATAGAGGAAAATCAATTTTTCTCGCTTCTGTGACTGATCCTTATTTACCTCTTGAAAGAAAATACCAACTTACTCGTAAAATCTTAGAGAAACTAATTCTGTTGCAATCAGACCTAAAGGTTCAAACAAAGTCTGATTTGGTTTTGCGAGATATTGATTTGTTCAAACAATTCAAGAATTGCGAAGTTGGTTTTACAATTACTACCTTAAATGATA
>CAZYBZ010000018.1:3157-11586 GCA_964646075.1 uncultured Candidatus Saccharibacteria bacterium
AAGAAAAACATCCTGATTTATTAGAAGATTATGAGAGCATTTACTTTTCTAAAAATGATTATTGGGATAAGATAGAGGAAGATATAAAGCAATTTTGTAGAAAGCAGAAAGTTAATTATAGAATTTATTTTCATCACGCCAAAAAATAGTCAAGGGGGAGGAACTTTGAAATTCCATTCGAGATGTTGTACTAAATTTCAGCTCTATGGAGAATATAATAAGGATTACGAGGTTACGAAGTTTTGCAGACTCCTCTATCCAAATTTGTTTTGCGAATTTTTTATACCCCTAATGCTATACGCAGTTTTTTTAGAGTTGCGAAAATAACTCAAAAATTTTTGTCTAGGAATCGTAAGTAACTCAGTTTCCTGTACTTCTGAAAAAATAAATTAGCAAGATAAGTGTTTAGAGAACTAAGCTGCGTGAATCAACATTTGGATTTTTTTCAAAATGAGTTTGGATTTTATCCAGTAGATACTATTAATTTGAATTAGTTATTTCGCCTGGATGTTCTCGTATCTCATATCTCGTATATGTTATTCTTAGACCCTATAAACGGCCGCCAGGGTGGCTAGTGATTACGCCTCGTTAAACAGTTATTAAGTAAAATTGATAAGTTAAAACAAATTAATGAAAAAAGAAATTTTTTGGTACAATCTTTCTGGAGCTGAGGTTCTAGAAAAACTAAAGACCAGTCTTCAAGGATTAAGCGAACGAGAGGTTCAAAATAGATTAAAAATTTTTGGCTATAATAAAATTTCTAAAAAGAAGGCTTTTTCTGTTTTTAAAATTTTCTTTTCCCAATTCACTAATTTTTTGATTATTATTCTTATTTTAGCTGCCCTGATTGCTTTATTGGCAGAGAAGAACACTGAGGCTGTGGTTATCTTCTCGGTAGTTATTCTAAACACTTTTTTGGGATTTTTTATGGAACTGCGGGCCGAGAAAAGCATCGCCGCTTTGAAGAAGATGCTTCTGCCCACGGTTCGGGCAATTCGTGATAACAAAGAGCAGATTATCGGAATCGAGAATCTAGTCCCTGGCGACATTATTGTTCTAGAAGAAGGAAATAAAATTCCAGCTGACGCGCGTATTTTAAAAGCGATTAACCTAGAAATTAGTGAAGCAGCCTTAACGGGAGAGTCAATGCCAGTCTCTAAAACTGAAGAGATAGAAAAAGAAGATCAAAAACGAAATTTAGTTTTTATGGGGACGATTATTACCAGGGGACATGGTAAGGCAGTTGTGGTTAAAACTGGCGCGCAAACAGAGTTTGGTAAAATTGCCGATCTGTTAAGAGAGGTTAAGGAGCCACTTAGTCCTTTACAAAAACAAATTATAATTTTAGGTAGGAGATTAGCAATTATTGCTTTTTCAATAGCGGCTTTTGTCTTGATTTTTGGAGCTATGACTGGACGGCCTTTTTTTGACTACGAACACCTAATGATTAGTTTGAGCCTGTTTGTAGCGGCAATTCCTCAGGGATTGCTGGTGGTGATGACCCTGTCCTTGGCCTTAGGAGTGCTTCGTATGGCTCACAAGAAAGCGATCATTAGAAAATTAGCGGCCGTGGAGACTCTTGGTTCGACCCAAGTTATTGTCACTGATAAGACAGGAACCTTGACCAAAAATGAGATGGTGGTTAAGAAAATTTGGGTTGGCGGAAAAGAGTTTGAAGTAGGGGGAGAAAGGTTTGACTTAGGGTTGTCTCCAGAGATTTCAACTTTTTTAAGAATTGGAGTCTTGTGTAATTTGGCCGAGGTTCATCCTAAAAAAGAAGGGGGTTTTGAAATTTTAGGAAACCCAACTGAAGCTTCACTCCTGGTTTTAGGAGAAAAAGCAGGGCTTAAAGAAAAAGAAGTAAAGTCTCGTGGTAATTTTATCGCTGAATTTCCATTCGACCAATCCTTAAGAAGAAGCACAGTCGTTTTCCAAGAGAATAAACAATTAGAGGTTCTAACGGTTGGAACACCAGAAACAATTCTCGGGGTCTGCACGAAATTACTCATAGGAAACCAAGAGACTCATCTTTCTCCCGAGCTTTATCAAGACATAGAACAAGCTTCTCAATCTTTGGCGGCTCAAGGTTATCGATTGGTTGGCACGGCTTACAGGGCGCTATCCCCTCAGGAATCAGTACAAAACAGAGAAGAAATTGAAAAAGATTTAGTTTTTAGTGGGATAGCGGCTATTTACGACGGTCCAAGACCAGAAGCGGCTAGAGCGATTAAAGAATGCCGAAAAGCTGGTATTCGTATAGTAATGGTCACGGGCGACAACAAATTAACCGCCCTAGCCATTGCTAAAGAAATTGGCTTGGTTCCTAAAAATGAAACCAATGTTGTCACAGGAAAGCAACTTGATGAAATGGGAGAAGAAAAACTCTCTGAACTTGTCGACAAAATAAATATTTTTGCTAGGACCACACCGGCTCATAAATTAAAAATTGTTGAAGCTTTACAGAAAAAAGGAAGAATAGTAGCGGTAACCGGAGACGGAGTTAACGATGCTCCGGCCTTGAAGGACGCTAACATTGGTGTGGCTATGGGCATTACTGGCACCGATGTCGCTAAAGAGACCTCTGACATGATTATTGCTGACGATAATTTTAATTCTATCGTTGGAGCAGTCAAGGAGGGTAGAACAATTTTTGATAATATTAAGAAATTTGTTCAATTTTTATTGACTGCTAATGCCATTGAAACCCCTCTAATTATAGCGGCGATGTTTTTAGGCTGGCCCCTTCCTTTGAATCCACTTCATATTTTATGGATTAATTTAGTGACTGACAGTGGCCCGGCGGTAACCCTTAGCGTTGAGCCGCCAGCCGAAGGAATAATGGAAAGAAAACCTCGACCTCCAAAAGAAACTATTTTTAAGGGAATCGTGTCTTTCATCTTGGCGGGCGGTCTCCTAGGGTTTTTAGGGGCGTTGGCGGTTTTTGGCTGGGTTTATTTTTTAAAAGATCAACCTTCTGATTTGATTCACGCTAGAACCATGGCTTTTACCTTTATCGTTCTATTTAAATTATTTTTAGTCTTTAGTTGTCGTTCATTTGAAAAAACTATTTTTAAGATCGGTTTTTTCAGTAACAGCAAAGTCATTTTGGCAGTTCTTTTCTCTTTTTTTCTCCAGTTGTTCATAATCTATCACCCGTTTCTTCAAGCATTCTTTAGAACTACTGGCCTAAGTTATCATGACTGGTTGATTATTGTGCCGTTAGCAGGAATCGCTTTTCTCCTTATGGAAGTCAAAAAGATAGCAGTAAGAAGGTATTTAAGGTAGCTCTCTGCTGTAAAATAAAGGAAGTCAAGTTTTAGAAAAAAGTTTTTAACAATGAGTTATTTCCAAGCGATTATTTTAGGCACAATTCAAGGGATTACCGAATGGCTACCGATTAGCTCTCAGGCAATGGTTTTTTTATCTGGACGTTTACTTTTTAACCTTGATTACGTCGAAGCCCTAAGAGTCTCCATCTGGCTTCACAGCGGAACCCTATTAGCAGTTATTGCTTATTTTAGGCAAGATATTTTTAGAATTCTCAAAAGTATTTTTAAAAAAAGTCCTTCCTCTGAAAAGACGCTTTTAATATTTTTGGTTTTAGCAACAATGGCGAGCGGAATAATAGCCGTTCCCCTTTTGTTCCTTGTTTTTTGGATTGAGCTGCCTGAACCGCTCTTCACAATTATTATCGGTTTATTTCTTGTGGTGGTTGCTTTCTCGCAGAAAAAAGCTCGCGAGTCAAAAAATCTAGAAAGAAAAGAAAAGCCTCTAAGAAAACAAGATGGTTTGGTCGCAGGCTTAATCCAGGGCTTTGCTGTTTTACCTGGTTTTAGCCGTTCAGGGCTAACCATAGCTATTCTTTTGGGTCAAAAACATTCTTTGAAAAACGCTTTTTATTTAAGCTTTTTAATGAGTATTCCAATTATTTTTTTGGCACAGGTTGCTTTGCCGATATTTAAAGAAGAAACCGCCATAACTTCTAGTTTGTTGGTCGGAGCTTTAACAGCAGGGCTAGTCGGTTTTATTACGATTAAAACCTTGTTTCAATTTGTTCAAAAAGTCAATTTTTTTAAAGCAACATTGATTTTAGGCATTATTATTATTCTGCTTGGAGTCATTTTATTATTTTAATTGAAAAAAATTCTGTGTTATGATAGAAGAATGTAGGTAGGTCTCTAAGAATTATTGTTCCTGATTTATTATTTTATATTCTTGGTCACACCAATAATCAGTAGATTATTTTTTTGGCTAGAAGAGAAAAAAGGAAAACAGGAGCAGATGTTATTTCCATTTTAGTTTAGTTTTCGGCAGTAAAAAAATAATAATCATTAATAATTGAATATGAAAAATAATTATCAAGCCATAGAAAAGGCTTTAACAAGAGGCGTTGAAGAAGTTGTTAATAGAAAGCATCTTGAAAAGGCTTTATCTTCAGGAAAAAAATTAAGAATTAAGCATGGGGTTGATCCTACGGGAGAGCAAATCCATTTAGGAAGAGCAACTCAACTTTGGAAACTCAAGGAATTTCAGGACTTAGGACATAAAATCGTTTTAATTATTGGTGATTTTACCGCCCTGATTGGGGACTCGTCTGATAAGCCAGAAGGAAGGCAAGGGTTAACAGAAGAAGATATTCAAAAGAATATGCGGTCTTATCTTAATCAGTTTACCAAAATTCTAGATATGGAAAAAACAGAAGTTCACTATAATAGCGAGTGGCTTGAGAAGATGCCTTTAAAAGAGTTTTTATTTTTAGCCGCCACTTTCTCTGTTCAACAGTTAATCCAGAGAAGAAATTTTAAGCAAAGATGGGAAAAAGGAAAACCGGTTTTTTTGAAAGAGATTACTTATCCCTTACTTCAGGGATATGATTCGGTGATGGTTAAAGCAGACGTTGAGCTTGGTGGGTGTGACCAGCTTTTTAATCTTAAGGCTGCTCGAGATATTCAAAAATTATTTGATCAAAAACCACAAGATATTATTACTCTTAAAATGCTTTCAGGTCTTGATGGGAGGAAAATGTCAACTAGTTGGGGTAATGTCGTGAATATCCTTGATAACCCCGACGATATGTATGGGAAACTAATGTCCATGAAGGACGAGATGATTGTTGATTATTTTGAACTTTGCGTATTGGTCTCTCAAGAAAAGCTTAGGAAAATAAAAAAAGATTTGAAAGAGAAGACTCTAAATCCAAGAGACTTAAAAGCAAAGATGGCTTCCCATATTGTTTCTTTGTATCACGGTAAAGCGCTCTCTCGAGAAGCAGAGGGAGAATTTGAAAAGGTTTTTAGGCAAGGCAAGAATCCCTTGAAAATCAGAACTTTTTTTGTTCCCAAAAATAGTTATCCCTTGCCCGAGCTTTTGTTCCATTTGGGTTTAGCTAAATCAAAAAATGATGCTAAGCGTTTAGTGGAGCAAGGGGGAGTGAGAATAAAAATCAAAAACCAAGAATCAAAAATTGAAAACTGGAAAGAGGAGATAAAGGTTAAAGAGGGAATGTTAATTCGAGTGGGCAAGAGGAAGATTGCTTGTTTAACAAAAAAAGATAAATAAAAAGAAGGATACACTTCTGTTCTCTTTTTCTAAAACAATAATGGAAAGGGCTAGAAGGAGGGGATAATGGAGGGGTGTGTCGAACGGTAAGACACTGGTTTCGAAAACCAGAACCTATTTATAGGCCTGTGAGTTCGAATCTCACCCCCTCCGCCAATTTGCGATTATTAACATGGATTTGATTGCATATTGTATTTTGAAGCGCAGTGTTCTATAACGCTAATATAGGAGCAGTTTTGAGGACGCTTTTTCTTGAAATTAACCGTAAGATAAGGTAAGATGTTTAATTATGATAATAGAAGATCAAAAAAAATTAGTAGAACGGCCACCAATAGTGGTTGTCTTGGGTCATGTTGACCATGGTAAGAGTTCTCTTTTAGAAGCCATCAAAGATTTTAGGATCACTCAGAAAGAATCAGGAGGGATTACTCAGAATATTGGAGCTTACGAAGTAGAGCATAAGGGTAAAAGAATTACTTTTATTGACACTCCTGGACACGAGGCTTTTTGGGCCATGCGTTCTCGAGGTGCTAAGATAGCCGACATTGCTATTTTAGTGGTAGCGACAGAAGAAGGGATAATGCCTCAAACAAAAGAAGCGATTAATTGTATTAAAAAAGCAGGACTTCAGACGATCGTTGCTTTGAATAAGATTGATAAGGTGGGAGCTAATCCAGAGAAGGTTAAAAGTCAATTAGCAGGAGCGGGGATTATTGTGGAAGGCCTGGGCGGAGAGATTCCGTCTGTTGAGACCTCAGCAATTAAAAAGATTGGAATTGATGAACTCCTAGAGCTGATTCTTCTTGTAAGTGAGCTTCAGGAATTAAGGACAAATCCTAATAAGCAGGCAGAAGGGGTGGTTATTGAGACTCATTTAGACGTAAAGAGAGGATCTATGGCTACTATTTTGGTGAAAGATGGAGTTCTTAGAAATCAAGATATTATTGCAACCCAGACTACCCTCGGGAGAGTAAAAGGGATGCAGGATTTTCAGGGAAATCTAATAGATAAAGCCATTTTTTCGCAACCAATAATGGTTCTTGGTTTTGAAAAATTGCCTTTTATTGGAGAAAAGTTTAAGTCTTTTACAGAAATTGAAAAAGCAAGGGAATATGTTACAAAAAGAGAAGACAAGAAGACGGGAAGCGTTTTATTGGTGAAAGAAGGGCAGAAAGTTTTAAATATCATATTACGGGCAGATGTTGTTGGAATTTTAGAAGCTATAGAAGAGATGGTTAAGTCTTTGCCTCAAGAAGATTTATTAATTCGTATTTTAAAATCAGCTGTTGGGCCAATAACTGAAGATGATGTAAAGTTATCTGTTGCTGGTAACGCAAAAATTTTTGGTTTCCGAGTTAAGCCGAGTCTTCAAGCTTTAAGGCTGGCTGATCAGAAAGGAGCACAAATTTTTTATTATGAAGTAATCTATGAGTTAATTCAGGAAATTCGTCGTTTAATGAAGCAGAAGATAGAATTAGAAATAGTACGCAAAGAGATTGGAAAAATGGAGGTTTTGAAAGTTTTTCGAACCGAAAAAGAACGACAAATCGTAGGAGGTAGGATTATTGAAGGAGAGATTCTAAAAAACGCTAAACTAGAGGTTTTTAGAGAAGATATATTGCTTAGCGAAGGTAGGATTATTGAGCTTCAAAGGGAGAAAAAAATAGTTGAGAGAGGGAAAATAGACGACGAAATTGGTATCTTATATGAAGGAAAGGAAAGAATTCAAGAAGACGATGTTTTAAATTTTTATATTGAAGAAAAGAGAAAAATAGAGCTTTGATATGTCTGAAAGAATAATTCGACTTAACGAACTTTTTAAAAGAGAAATTTCAGAGATTCTTTTGGGAGAAAAGAACTTTGGCAGAGAAGTTTTGATTACGATTACTCGAGTGGATATCTCCCCAGACTTAAGTGGGGCCAAAGTTTTTGTCAGCGTGATGCCTCAAGAGAAGCAAAAAAAAGTTTTGGATTCCTTAGGAGAAGATATCTATCATATTCAACAACGACTTAATAAGAAATTATTTTTAAAAAAAATTCCTAAAATAGTTTTTTATGAAGAGAAGGCGGTAGAAGAGGCAGCTAGGATTGAGGAATTGATTTCGGAAATACATAGGAAAGACAGAGACAGCGCTAGTAGTCGATAATTAATGGTTAATAATCAATGATTAGTGATCATCGATTGTTTATTCCGGCGTGGTAGCCAAGTAGCAAGGCAGCGCTCTGCAAAAGCGCTACACGCGGGTGCAATTCCCGCCCACGCCTCCAAAATGGGCCCGGGTGATGGAATTGGTTTACATGCAACACTTAAAATGTTGTGGCCGTAAGGCCATGTGGGTTCGAGTCCCACCCCGGGCATTTTATTTTTTAAATTTTTATTTGTAAGATATTGAAAGAGAAAGGGGGCGGTTAGCTCAGTTGGTTAGAGCGTTTGTTCGACATACAAAAGGTCATAGGTTCGAATCCTATACCGCCCACCATGCCGCAGTAGCTCAGAAGTAGAGCACTTCTCTGAAAAAGAAGGGGTGGTCGGAGCGTTACCGACCTGCGGCACTGTTTATCTAAAGAAAGCTATTTTTTAAAATAATTAGGTAAGAAAATAGAGATAGATGGAAAAGCGTTTTAAAGTTATTTGGATTGGGAAAGACGCGGGTGTCGTATAATGGTTATTATATGATCTTGCCAAGATTAAGATGGCGGTTCGATTCCGCTCACCCGCTTTAAAATAAGACGCTTTCATTAAGCGATTTTTATTCTAGTGCGTTTATTTTACCAAGCTCGCACTCACTTTGTCAAAAAGAATTCCTGACCAACTACGCGCCGAGCACGCGGTGATTTCTGACAATGTCGCACGCTCCCGTCCCGCCACC
>CAZYBZ010000019.1:0-11498 GCA_964646075.1 uncultured Candidatus Saccharibacteria bacterium
TTCTTGGAATATTTTTTTCTATTAAGTTTATATTCTTTAACCATACTATTTTGTTAGACAATGAAAAGATAATTAACTCTTTTAAGAAAAGCTGGCAACTCACAAAAGGAAATTACGGGAGAATTTTTGGGCTTTTATTGATATTTTTGATTCCGATATGGATTCTATATAAAATAGCTTACGAAGTATTTTATATTTCAACTTTAGCTCGTTTAACTCAACTTTTAATTGCCTTGCCTTTTAGTCTTATCCTACCATTATTGGCGAGCTGGTTAATATCTTCCTGCACTGTTGTTTATATTCAACTGACTAATAGTTCTGAACAGGAAAACAAGGAAGCGCTAAAGTAAGTCACATTTTTTTTGTTTAATTTTGTTAAATTTTGTTACTTGGTAACAAAATAGTAACAAAATATAATGTTGAAAAAAATTTGTTTAATTATTAATCCTTTTGCTGGACGATTATTAGGAAGAAAGATAAACAAAGAGCTTGTCTCTGGATTGCTGGGGTATTCCGATTTTCACCTTTGGTTTACTGAAAAAGAAGGTAAAAATTCAGCGACTAATTTAGCGATGAGGGCTCAAGAGAAAGGTTTTAATCGGATTATTGTTGCTGGCGGCGATGGAACCATTCAAGAAGTAGTGAATGGTCTTTTTTTACCAGATTCTCCAATCTCTTTAGGGATCGTTCCCATGGGTCGAGCTAATGACTTAGCAAATGCTCTTAATTTACCAAAAGAAACAGAAAAGGCTTTAAAATTAGCTCTTTTTGGCAAGGAGGTAACGACTATTGATTTAGGGATTGTTAATGGAAAGAGATTTGTAAATGTTTTCAGTATTGGGCTTGACGCTAGAATTAACGAAAGAGCTTTTAGCGCAAGTGCTCACCTCAAGGAAATGCTTTTTTGGCAATTTTTATATCCTTTTTGGGAGACGCCTTTTTGGTTGGCTGGAGGAAAGGAAGTTTTAGACGGAATTTCTTCTACTATTGTTGACTTTAAGGGTGATATCTCAAGACAAACATCAATTGTTCAACTCACAGTCAGCAATGTTTCGAGGTACGCCAATAATTTTAAGCTTACACCAAAAGCAAAGGTTAACGACGGTCTTTTGGATATCTGTCTAATAAGAGGTCCGATTAGCAGGATTGAAATTTTATCTCTTTTCTTCCACTTGATGAATGAAACCCATATTAATTTGCCAAAAGTTTCGATTCTTCGGCTAACTAAAAATCTTGTTATTAAAGGACAGGAATCATTTATGGCGCAAGTAGACGGAGAGCCGATTGGCCCTGAAAATTGTTTTGAAATTTCAACCTTTTCCAGAGCGTTGAATGTGGTAGTCTCTTCGTTAGACCTATCAACGACTGATAATACGATGAACAAAAGAGAGAATTGCTAGAACCGTTTTGCCTATTAGAACATTTACTAATATCATAATTATTATTTTCAGTGGGGTTATTTTTTGTTTTAAATCTGTGGATATCCGCAGCTTTTTTGTTTGATTTTTGTTGAAAAATGAGGCCTTTCTGAATTTTAGGAGAAATAGTGAATAGAGGGGTGGGGTAGAGTTGAGAACCCCATTTACTAAAAGCATTTTTGCCGTTCTCCTGTCTGCGTTAATCTATTTTCTTTTTGTGTTTTCTGTTCAATTTTTGATTCTATTACATGTAACAAGAGACGTAAACATTCCAATTATTTTGTTAATGCGTCGTTCTATATTAACTCTTTGATCTATGCTTTAATCTTCACAGACCTATATGTTATAATTATTAGTAGAGTCGATATATCAAAAACCAAAAAATGGTTTTTGTTTACTCTTTTTCTTTATTCTTTTACAATTCCTCTTATCTTTCTGCCCACAGAAGCTGCAGTAGAGTTCCTTATTGCCCACCCTTTAATGTTTTGACTTCTAGGCTTATCTCATCTATCGTCTATTTTTGTAATTGGATGTGATCCAATATCCTAAAATTATAATAGCGCAAATCAACAGTAGCTTAACCGATATCCTGGGCAAAAAAGCAAAAAGCAATCTAAAAATAAAAAAGGGATAAGTCATACCACAACTTACCCCTTTTGATGAAGATAGATTAGTCTCCTTTATAAACAACTCGGAAGATTTCTCGAGCAGTAACCGCTCCATCTGGGAGAAACCCCAGCCTAGAGAACTCTTCCTTTTGATTTTTCAAGGTGAAGGTGAATTCTCTTGGAATCACCGCCATCTGTGCCTTGATATTCTCTGCAACATACCTCCTGACCACCCTCTCAAATATTCCCTGTATCTCTGCCATCCAGTCTGTTGTGCTCTTAAACTCTCTAAGCAAACTGAATACTTGGTTATAGTCAGCGGTAAGGGTTAGTTTTAACTTGGCTTTCCACCTGACTTCACTGCCTTCGTCGTCTAACAAGAGGGAAACCTCTGTGTAAGCCGTAAAGTCTCTGATATGATGAATCTTCACAGCGAAGGGCACAGTGAAGGTAGGCCTCTCGTAAATCCTGATGCTACCGCTTCCTTCCTTTATCGCAAAGCCGTCAACTGGTGGCTCCACAATCCAACTGCTGAAAAATATCATGATAATGAGCGGAAGAAGGGCTATCGCCCCCGCCATGGCATCACTTCCTGTTATGGAGTGGACAATAGTCGCTGTAAGGATGCCAATAAGGAGACCCATAAAGAGGGCTAAAATCATGGAAACGCCTCCCGTATGGTTTGTGAGAGCAATAACTATCGCCCCAACAAGCAAACAGGCCAACAGAGTGAAGTAGAGCCCGATTCCAACCTTTTTGAACCATTTTGCCTTCATTTCTACCTCCTATTTAGTTTTTAATTGGATAGACATTAATCTGTCTCATCCTCTGACTACATTATAACAAATCCTTCCAAAAAAGTCAATAGATCTGTGTTGTTTTTCAGTTAAAATAGCTTAAGTTAGTTTTTAGTAGGGTATCGTGTCTTGTAATATCTTTATCAGAAATCAGCATCAGAATTTTGCTGGAAAAAAGTTCGGATTTTATCCAATAGTCCTCGCAGATACTTTGAGATCGTGGGTTTCCATCCTAGGCACATCCGCCTTGAGCGGGCAAAAAAATCGCCAAACCGCGATTTTTTGGTGTTGTGGCTTGACTTTATGAATTTTTCGTATTAGGATTTACCCAGCGTAAATTTCTAAACTTAGAGGAGGAGTTATGGTTGCAAAGAAAAAGGGAGTGGAGTGCCTGAGCGTCCGTTCCGGTGATTGCATGTATGGCTCAGGGTGCCATACCTCTGCTTTAGCGGATTTTTTCAAAAATCCGACTGGCGAGGTTATTCTTGAGCTTGTCGACGACGAGGGCATTGTGGGCAGGGTTAGCATTAGGATAGGAGATGATGACAAGCTTGTTCTTTTGCTGGAGATTGAGAGTTTCGGTAGAGAGTAAGGAACTCTCTATTATCCACTGACTTCCATACCCCGCGGCGATGTTAGCGTTATCGTCCCGGGGTATTTTTATTGCATTTTTGAAAGAAAGGGAGTGGGTTGAAAAAAGATATATTTTTGACAGCTCGTTGACAAGAATACAATAAAAGGAGGTGATAGAAGTGAAGGACAAGATTTGTGTAATTATTAATCCGTCTGCAGGCGGAGGTCGGGGAGCGGACATAGGCAATAAGCTTCTTAAAAAGGGTTTTGAAATTTCAACCTTTTCCAGAGCGTTGAATGTGGTAGTCTCTTCGTTAGACCTATCAACGACTGATAATACGATGAACAAAAGAGAGAATTGCTAGAACCGTTTTGCCTATTAGAACATTTACTAATATCATAATTATTATTTTCAGTGGGGTTATTTTTTGTTTTAAATCTGTGGATATCCGCAGCTTTTTTGTTTGATTTTTGTTGAAAAATGAGGTAAAATATAAGCATAGATGATTGTAAAAGATAGAAAAAAATAAATTAAAGGAGAAATAAAAATAATTCAGAATAAAAAACTTAATCATTCTCAACAAGACTGGTTTGATGTTACTACCCCGGGGAGAAAGTTTTCGGTTGGTCATCTTCATCTAATAACTCAGGCAAAAAGGGATGTGGAGAACATTTTTGAACGATTGGGTTTTTCCGTTGTTGAAGGCCCAGAGATAGAGAATGAATGGTATAATTTTGATACCTTAAATATTCCAAGAGACCATCCATCCAGGGACATGTGGGATACATTTTGGCTACGCCAAAATAGAGGTAGTGCGCAAAGCTTAAAATGTAAACCAAAAGAAAGACTGTTACTGAGGACTCATACTTCACCAGTTCAGATTCGTTATATGGAAAAAAACAATCCTCCCATTAGAATAATTGTGCCGGGTAGGGTTTTTAGATACGAGGCGACCGACGCCTCTCATGAAATTAATTTTTATCAGGTTGAAGGATTAATGGTGGATAGGAAGATTAGTGTTGCTAATCTCAAGATGATTATGGAAAATTTTTTTCAGCTTTTTTTTAAGAAGTCAGTAAAAATTCGTTTACGCCCTAGCTATTTTCCTTTTACAGAGCCAAGTTTTGAGATAGATATTAGCTGTTCTGTTTGCTCTGAGAAAGGATGCAGCGCTTGTTCTCGAAAGGGCTGGCTGGAAATAGCTGGTGCTGGCATGGTTCATTCAGAAGTTTTTAAAGCAGTAAAATTAAATCCTAAAAATTGGCAAGGATTTGCTTTTGGTTTGGGACTAGATCGTTTGTTAATGATGAGGCATAAGATTGACGATGTTAGAAATTTATATAAAGGAGATTTAAGGTTTTTAGAACAATTCTGACGCTAATTATGATTTTTTCATACAAATTTTTACAATTATTTTTTAATAAAAAATTACCTCTGCCTAAAAAATTAGCAGAACTTTTAACGCTTCATAGTTTTGAGGTAGAGGAGGTTAGGAGATTTAACAATGATTGGCTTCTTGACATTGATGTCACTCTCAATAGAGCGGCTGACTGTTCCTCTCATTTAGGAATAGCGCGCGAGTGCGTAGCGTTTACGGGTTTAAAACTTAAAACGCAAAATCTAAAATTGGAAGAAGATAAGGAAACGAACATCAAGAATTTTATCCAGCTTGAGGTAAGAGATAAAAGCGATTGCCAAAGATATACCGGCAGAGTTATTAGAGGAATAGAGGTAAAAGAGTCGCCAAAATATATTCAGAGATACCTCAAGTCTTGCGGCTTAGATACAATAAATAATATCGTTGATGCTGCCAATTATTTGATGTTAGAGATAGGCCAACCGCTTCATATTTTTGATTTGGACAAGATAATTGGTTCAAAAATAATTGTTCGTCGAGCGAAAGGCAATGAAAAAATAGAGGCTTTAAATGGAAAAGTTTACAAATTAGATGAAAATATTTTAGTCATTGCTGACAGCGAAAGGCCGATGACTATCGCTGGTATCAAAGGCGGAAAGAATACGGCTGTTGATAGCAAAACAAAGAATATATTTTTAGAAGCGGGTAATTTTAATCCTATAATCATCCGCAAAGCATCGAAGAGCTTAAAATTAAAAACTGACGCCTCTTTCCGTTTTGGATATGGGATGGATCCTAATGGGACAGAAATAGCAATAGATAGATTGGCTCAATTAATCCAGGAAATTGCTGGCGGAAAAGTTGCTAAGGGAAGAGCAGATGTTTATCCTAGGAAAATAGTATCTAAAAAAATTAAATTTAATTTAGCAGAGATAGAAAAATTATTAGGCATCAAGATATCTGAAAATAAAGTTTTTCAGATTCTTAAATCTTTAGGATTCAAGGTAGCAGGAACTCAAGTGACTGTTCCTACTTGGCGGCCTGACATTATCCAGAACAATGATTTCGCAGAAGAGGTAGGTAGAATTTATGGCTATGAAAACTTAAAGTCAGTTTCTCCTAAATTAACCTTGGCACCCGTTCAGAGGAATGAGAGGATTGCCTGGACTCAGAGATTTAAAGATGCTCTTAAGATAGCTGGTTTTACCGAAGTTTATAACCATTCTTTTATTAGTAAACGGGCAGGGGATTCCTTGGGCTATGGTTCGCCGGAATCAAAAGAGAGTTTAGTGGAATTAGAGAATCCTTTTTCTGAAAAATTTTATTATCTACGGCCTAATTTATTAATTAATCTTTTATTTAATTTGAAAGATAATAATAGGTATTTTCAGAAGAGAAAAGAGTTCAGACTTTTTGAATTAGGGACAGTTTTTAGCCAAAAAGATAAGAGAATTGAAGAGAAAGAAGTAGCGACCGCTTTTCTTGTCGGGAGCAAGGATGATTTTTGTATTCTTAAGGGAGTGGTTGATAGTTTGCTTGAAGGCTTGGGAATATCTGACAAATTTTATGATAATTATCAAGCCACGCCCGAGAATAGTGAATCTGTTTTTTGGAATCTTAAAAAATCAGCAGAGATTAAAATCGGCAACCAAGAAGTAGGCTTTTTAGGAGAATTATCTTCAAAAACATTGCTTAAATTAGGGGTCAAGGAAGTTGTTACTGCTTTTGAACTTGATTTTAATAAACTAATAAAACTTTGTAAGGAAGAATGGGGATGTCAACCGATATCTAGGTTCCCTGCCGCCATTCGCGATATAGCAATTTTGGTGCCGTTGGAAACGAAGATAATTAATGTTTTAAATAAAATTAATACTGTCGGCGGAAGGTTGGTTTGCGATGTTGATCTTTTTGATATCTATGCAGGAGAAGGGCTCCCAAATAGTAAGAAGAGTTTAGCTTTTCATATTGTCTTCCAGGATAGCGAGAAGACCTTAAGGGGAGAAGAGATTGATAATCTTTTTCAAAAAATAATTAAAACCTTAGAACAAAATTCTAGCTGGGAGGTTAGAAAAGAAAAATATGCCTAAAAAAACAGATAAACAAGAATACACAGCGAAAGACATTTTTGTCTTAAAAGGACTTGAGCCGGTACGTAAGAGACCGTCTATGTATATTGGTTCGACTGGCATTGATGGCCTTCATCATTTGGTTTGGGAGTGTTTGGATAATTCTATCGACGAAGCAATGGTTGGTCATGCTAGCGAAATACAGATTATTCTTTTAGAAGGCAATTATATAAAGGTCTCTGATAATGGTCGCGGAATCCCAATAGATATTCATCCGCAGACTAAAAAATCTGCTTTAGAAACAGTAATGACGACCCTTCATGCTGGAGCAAAATTTGGAGAAAAGATATATCAAGTTTCTGGCGGACTTCACGGGGTAGGTATTTCAGTGGTTTGTGCGCTTTCTTCTTCTTTGAGAGCTGAAATTTGTCGAGACGGTATTCTTTATAGCCAAGAATATAGTAAAGGGAAAATTAAAACTAAGCTTATAAAAGAAAAAAAATGTAAAACAAGAGGAACGACTATTATATTCCAGCCAGATAAAGAGATTTTTAGAAGTGTTAATTTTAGTCGGAAGACAATTTTAAATCATCTTCGACGACAAGCATATTTAACAAAAGGAGTAAGAATAAAGATTGAAGACAGAAGAAAGGAGGATCTTTTTTCTTATACTTTCTATTTTGAAGCTGGTCTTCAATCATATACTAGATATTTGTCTAGCAATAATCCAACTCTTCATGAAAACCCTTTTTATGTATCTAAAGAGAAAGAGGGGATTTTGGTGGAAGTGGCTTTTCAATACACTCAAGAAGAGGAATGTTATGAAGAGAGTTTTGCTAATAATATTTATACCCTAGAGGGAGGGAGTCATCTGACTGGATTTAGAAGCGCCCTTACTCGAGTTCTCAACGATTATGCTAGAAAAAACGATTTTTTAAAGGAAGATGAAGAGAATTTTAGTGGTCGAGACGTAAGGATAGGACTTAATGTAGCTATTTCAATTAAAATTAAAGAACCTCAGTTTGAGGGGCAGACCAAAACAAAGCTTGGTAATCCAGAAGCCAAGACAGCAGTTGAGGCGGTTGTTAATGAAGCTCTTAGTGAATATTTAGAGCAATATCCTCAAGATGCCCGAGCCATTATGCAGCATTGTCTTTTAGCGGCTAAAGCCAGAAAAGCTGCTTTGGCAGCCCGACAAACAGTTTTAAGAAAAGGAGCTTTAGAGGGTTTAAGTTTGCCTGGGAAATTAGCTGACTGTTCCTCTAAAGACCCAGCAGAGTCAGAGCTTTTCATAGTGGAGGGATCTAGTGCTGGGGGAAGTTGTAAAGGGGGTAGAGATAGAAGGTTTCAGGCAATTTTACCTTTGCGGGGAAAAATTTTAAATGTTGAGAGAGCAAAGCTTGCCAAAATTTTGAGCTCTGACGAGATTAAGGCTCTCGTTATTGCCATGGGAACAGCCATTGCCCAGGATTTTGACATTTCTAGACTAAGATATCACCGTATTATTTTGATGGCTGATGCTGATTCGGATGGGAATCATATTAAAACATTGCTCTTAACTTTATTCTATAGATACTTTAAGCCGTTGATTGAGCAGGGTTATCTTTATATCGCCCAACCGCCCTTATACAAGATACAGTCTGGTAAAAAAGTACAATATGCTTATTTTGAGTCAGATAAAAAAGAAGTTTTGGCTGATATGCAAAAAAGGGAATTAAAGAACATAAGTATTCAGAGATATAAAGGATTAGGGGAGATGAATGCTGATGAATTATGGTCAACGACAATGGACCCGGAAAGAAGGATTCTTTTGCAGGCGACAATTGGAGATACAAAAGAAGCAGATAGGATTTTTGATATCTTGATGGGTAAAGAGGTTTTAGCAAGGAAAAGATTCATTCAAGCACATGCTAAAAGTGTTAAAAATTTAGATGTATAATTTTCTTGACATTAATCATTAAAATGCTAACATAGGGTATCACCCCGCAAGGGGTTTTTGAGAGCATCTATCTATTTTGGGTTAAATTTTTTAAAATAAACTTATGAATATTTTATATTTACCACAAAAAATTTCTCTTTACCTTAAACAAGTAAGAGTAGAAGTCAAAAAAATTAATTGGCCTACTAAAAAGGAAACGATTAGATATTCTCTGATGGTTATCGTTATTTCAGCGGTCGTAGCTGCTTATCTCGGTGGACTGGATTTTATCCTTTCTAGCTTATTAAGAAAAGCAATTGATTTCTTTTCATAAATTTATGCCTAAACAAAAGATTCTTAAAAGTAGACAGTGGTATGTTCTTCACACTTATTCTGGATATGAGGATTCGGTTGCTAAAAATTTAAAGCATCGTGTTGAATCCCTAGGAATGGAGGATAAGATTTTTAATGTTTTAGTGCCTAAGGAGAAGAAGATCAAGATTAAGGGAGGGCAAAGAAAAACAGTAGAAGAAAAAATTTACCCAGGGTATGTCTTGGTAGAAATGATTGTTGCTGATGACTCTTGGTATGTGGTAAGAAATACTCCCAATGTCACCGGCTTTGTTGGCGCTGGCATTACTCCTGTACCAGTCTCTTTGAAGGAGATTGAAGAAGTTCTTCAGAGAACGACCGAAAAGACACCTAAATACAAAATCAATGTAGAGATTGGAGATAGTATTAAAATTATTGATGGCCCGTTTAAGGAATATGAGGGCAAGGTCTCTGAGCTTGACCAAGAGCAAGGAAAAGTGAAAGTAATGGTTAGCTTGTTTGGTCGAGATACACCAGTAGAGCTTGATTCTCTTCAAATTAAAAAAATTTAATCTAATTTTATGAAAAAAATTAAATCAATAGTAAAGCTTCAAATTAAAGCTGGGCAAGCCAATCCGGCGCCACCAGTTGGGCCAGCTTTAGCAGAACATGGTTTAAATATTGGTGAGTTTTGTCAAAAATTTAATGATGCTACCAAAAATCAGATAGGCTCAAGGATTCCGATTGAAGTCATAATTTATCAGGACAGAAGTTATGACTTTAAGTTAAAACAGCCGTTGGCTTCTGATCTAATTAAAAAAGCGATTGGTATTGAAAAGGCTTCTGGTAAGCCGAACCAGAAGAAAGTTGGTGAACTCACTAGGATTCAACTTGAAGAGATTGCCAAACAAAAAATGGTAGACTTGAATACCAATGACATCGAACAAGCTATAAAAATTATTGCTGGCACCGCTAAATCAATGGGGGTTGAGGTTAAGTAAACCTATGATTCTTTCGGATAAAGAAATTCAAGAGTATGTTAGGAAATATAAGATGATTGCTCCTTTTGAGTCCTCTCAGAAGAGAGAGGGGATAATCTCTTATGGCCTTTCTTCTTATGGTTATGATTTTAGAATTGCTGATGACTTTAAGATTTTTACCAACGTTAATAATGCCATTGTTGACCCAAAGAATTTTGATTCTAAATCCTTTGTTGATTTTAAGGGCAAAGAGTGCATAATTCCTCCCAATTCTTTCATTTTAGGCAGAAGTTTAGAGTATTTTAGAATTCCTCGAGATCTTTTAGGAATTTGTTTGGGAAAATCAACTTATGCTCGATGTGGACTTGTAGCCAATGTGACGCCTATTGAGCCAGAATGGGAGGGCTATATTACATTAGAAATCTCTAACACCACGCCTCTGCCAGCGAAAATTTATGCTGGTGAAGGTATTTGTCAATTAATTTTTCTTCGAGGAGAGACTAAATGTCTTGTTTCTTATGCTGATAAAAAGGGAAAATACCAAAAACAGGATAAATTGACTTTGCCTAAAATTTAATGCAAAAGAATTCTTATTCTGGAAAATTTATCGCTTTTGAAGGGCTGGATGGTTCTGGTTCAACTACTCAGGTGGGTAAACTTTACGACTGGTTAAATGAAAATTCTAAAAAATTTACCTTAAATCGTCCTTTGGCTCATTTAACAAAAGAACCCACTAACAATATGATTGGTGGGCTTATTCGGAGCCGATTAACTGGTGCTTGGAAACTTTGCCCCGAGGGATTGCAACTCCTCTTTGCCGCTGACCGGGCTTATCATTTAGAAAAAGAGATAGTTCCTTTATTAGAAAAAGGAGTAACAGTGATCACTGACCGTTATTTTTTTTCGACAATTGCCTATGGCGCTGTGGAAATCAAAGATATTGACTGGCTTATTAAGATTAATAAGCCCTTTATTTTGCCTGATGTTACCTTCCTTATTAAGGTTTCTTCAGCAATTTGTTTAGACAGGATAAAGAAGACCCGTTTTCATATTGAGCTTTTTGAAAAGGAAGAAGCTTTAACTCAAGTTTGGCAAAATTACGAACATCTTGCTAATCGTTTTGATAATATCTACATTATAGACGGAGAAAAACCGATTGAAGAAGTTTTTTCCGAAATAAAAAAGATTGTTAACTCCAAAATTATAAGAGAATATAAAAAATCTCGGCAAACAAAAAATCTGCTTACCGAGATAGCCGCTTTTTAAGAACTTTAAGAGCTTTCAGCTCTGGGCAATTCTTTAATTTTTCAAGGGCTTCTTTTTGGATTTGCCCTATCCTGGCCCTTGAAAGTCCAATAGAAACAGATAGTTGCTTCAGGGTCATGAATGGAGCACCCAGCCCATAACGATGACGGAAAATTTCTCTCTCTCTCGCACTAAAAAGCCTTGAAGACAAGGCCTTTTCAAG
>CAZYBZ010000020.1:0-10177 GCA_964646075.1 uncultured Candidatus Saccharibacteria bacterium
ATTGGTAGAGCTTTTGCGATTTTTCTAAAAAATTTTTACAAGATACAATATCCAAAAATTGTTATTGGCCGTGATATCAGAAACTCGTCTAGGGAATTATCCGACACTTTAACAGAGGCTTTAATTCAGGAAGAGAGCAATGTTGTTGATATTGGGCTCTGCTCAACTCCTCTTAATTATTTTGCCAATGATTATTTGAAAGCAGATGGTTCAATTATGATTACTGCTTCTCATAATTCAAAGCAGTTTAATGGGTTAAAGCTTTTTTTGAGAGGAACTCTAGAGGCTTCGGAAGTTTCTGCTATAGAGGAGATAAAAAGAATTGCTCTTGGTGATTTTAAGAGTCTAGGCAGGGGAGAGGTTGAGAAGATAGATTTATCTAATGAATATCTAAATTTTCTCACAGAACAAGCCAAGGATATTGATTTTAGTGATTTTAGAATCGCTGTTAATTGCGGTAATGGTATGGTCGGCCCGTTTTTTGAAAAATTGGCAAAAAGAATAGGGCTGAATTATCAAGGGCTTTTTATGGAGCCAAATGGAGATTTCCCTAATCATTCTCCTAACTCCTTGGGGGAAGAGTCGTTGATGGCCACAAGGGAACTGATGAGGAAGGAGAAATTTATTTTAGGGGTTATTTTTGATGGCGACGGTGATCGTTTGCGAATACTAGATAGTAAGGGAGAGGCCTTGAGAATGGAGTCTCTAATCGGTATTTTTGCTAAAGAGTTTTTGCCAAAAAGTAAAATAATTCCCTGCGACCTAAGAATAAGCAAAGGGGTGGCAGAAGAGATAACTAGGCTCGGGGGTGAAATCTTAAAAACAAAGGTTGGCCGTCCTAATCTTAAAAAGATAATGAGAAAAGAGAAAGCTTTTTTTGGTGGCGAACTATCAGGACATCTATTCTGGCAAGACTTTTTTTATTCTGAAAATCCTTTACTTGCCCTGATGAGACTATTGAGTCTTTTGAAAAAAAATAGCCTTGAGGAATTAAAAAAACCTTTTGAAAAATATTTTTCATTAGGAGAGATTAATTTTGCAAAGGTAAAAGATAAAGAGGGAAAAATAAAAGAAGTGGAAGAGAGATACTCAGATGGAAAAATTTCCTATTTAGATGGTTTAACAATAGAATATTCTGATTGGTGGTTTAATTTAAGAGCCTCCAATACGGAGGCTCTTCTTCGCTTAACTATAGAGGCTGTGACTAAAGAACTATTAGTCGAAAAAATTAAAGAATTTAAGTCTTTAATTTAGACCTCTATGACAACGGGTAAAATCATTGGTCGTTTTTTTGTTTTTTGAAAGAAAAAGTCTCCAAGCTCATCTCTTAAATTATTTTTAACATATGTCCAGCTTATTGATTGACCGGAGCCGGTTGTTTTGTTGATGATAGAAATCGCTTTTTTGCGCGCCTGATTTAAGAGTCCTTTGGAGCTGTCAAGATGAACAAAGCCGCGAGAGATGATGTCAGGTGAACTTACAATTTTTCCAGTTTGGCTATCAACCACGGCAATAATGACAAAAATGCCATCGTTAGCTAAAGCGCGACGGTCACGCAGAACGATTTCTTGAAGATTACTATCGCCCAGTCCATCAATAAAAACATAACTAGTGTCTGCTTTTTCCTTATCAATATTTGGACTATTTCCCCTCTGGAATTTGGCAATATGGCCATTATCTAAGATAAAGATATTTTTGGATGGAAAGCCGGTTTCTTCAATGGCTTTTTTTGCTTCCTTTAAAAGATAGTGATTAGCATAGACAGGAAGAATATAGGTAGGTTCTATCTCTTTTGTTACTTTTTGAATCGCTTCTCTGTTATTATGTCCACTAACATGGATATTCATAATTTCGTTGTGGACAACATTGTGACACTGGCGATAAAGGCCGTCTTTAAGCCGTTGAATAGTTCTTTCGTTACCAGGGATAACAGAAGAGGAAAAAATAATCGTATCTTGTTTTTTAAGACGGATATGGCGATGGTTTCCGCTCGCAATTCTTGCCAGAACTGCTCGAGCCTCTCCCTGGGCGCCAGTACACAAGACAATTATTTTATTATCTGGCTCATTTTTAATATTTTTAATATCTATAAGCGTTCCTTGCCCATCTTTAATATACCCGAGTTGTTCGGCTATTTTAATGTTTGTTTTCATACTATAGCCGTCAAGGGCAACCTTTTTTCCAACTTTTTTAGCATATAGAATAATGTCGCGGGCTCTTTTAATCTGAGTTGCAAAAGTACTGATGATAACTCTTCCTGGCGCCTGATCTATAATTTTCCTGAGATTATTCCACATCTCTTTCTCAGTAGAAGGTTCTTTTTTCTTAGTGGCCCCTAGGCTCTCTATCATCAAGATAGTTGGTTTGTTTATTTTGGAAAGATGCTTATAGGAAAGAGACCTTTCTTCTGATTCAGTGCCTAATGTCCAGTCACCCATATGAATAGCAGTTGCCACAGGACTAGAGACAACGACGCCCATAGAGTCCATAATAGAATGCTCTACTTCAAAAAATCTTAATTGAAAATCGTTAAGTTTGATTTTTTGATTAACCGATTCTATTTGAATAGTTTTTAGTCTTTGAGAAGATTTTTTTTGGTGATCCTCCATTCTTCGCTTGAGTAGAGCAATAGTTAGTGGTAAGCCAATTACTAAAGGATAGCCTAATTTTTCTAAAAGAATAGGCGCCGCTCCGATATGGTCCAGATGTCCATGAGTGAAGACAACTGCTCTAATTTTCTTTGTTTTTTCTTTAAGATAACTGATATTAGGGACAATGTAATCAATGCCAGGCATATCTTCTTCTGGAAATTGAATGCCCATATCAACGATGATAATATCTTTGTCATATTCAAAAACAGTCATATTTCGACCAACTTCTTCTTGGCCACCAAGGGGAATAATTTTTAGAGAATTATCTTTTTCTGATTTGCTAAATTGTTGTTTCATATTTTTTTCTTTTTACTTATTAACTTTTTATACAGAAAGGAAGGAGAGGATTTTTAATTTTCAAGAATTTAAGTGTGGGAACATAAAGATGTGCCCCTGGCAGGAGTTGAACCTGCACGACCTTGCGGTCCTTAGCTTCTGAGGCCAAGGTGTCTGCCAATTCCACCACAGGGGCAGATTTGATTTAGCGAGTCTCTCAATTTTATCACTTTGGCAAAAAGAGACTAAAGCCGTGATCCAGCTGAGACAGGGGAGTTATAGCGCAGGGAAATTTTTTGGAGAGGAATCTTGAGGTTGTTTAAAGCGAAGAGGAGGGATATTTTTGTAGTTTTCGTTTTTGAGCCAGCCATCGGTTGTATAAAAATAACAAGCGCCTTGTCTTTCCTGGACTCCTTGATAGTCACTTTTACCATCTTTGTCAGACCAGTTAGAGGTTTTTAGAATTTTTTTAGTAGGGTTAATGATAAAATGGGCACAATGGCCACGGTAAGAGGGGACAACGCAAATGTCATCTTTTTTGGCTTTAACCGCATAGACATCTTTTACTTTTCCGCCAATATTTTTCTGGATTAAGAAGATAGCTTCTCCTTCAAGCACTTGGTATAGTTCAGCAAAGTCTTCAACATGGTCGTGACCTTTCGTTTTGTTAAACTCTTTACCGAGCATTTTGGGTAGCACGACAGTAATATCGTAGCGGAAATTACCTTCTTCTTTTAGTCCTCTATACATATAATAGAGCCTTGTCTCTGGGTTAGCACTTTTTTGCCAATCTTTATCATAGAGAACCGCACCCATATCTTTCAACGTGCGAATGTCTGGCTTTATGTTTTCTAAATCAAAATATTTTTTCATTATTTTAACTTATTCCCAGATACGCTTGGTTCCAATATGCCAATTTTGGATTCCAGCGAATCTCTGAGAAGGATCGGCGATAAGACCGGGGGTGATGCCCCTAACCTGATTAGAAACAAGATAGATGAAATTAGGATTATATAGGAAGATGGCCGGCACATCTCTCAAGAGGTATTCTTGGGCTGTTTCAAATTTTTGATTTCTAGCTTTAATATCTTGCTCAATCATGGCTTGCTCTAATAATCTATCCACTTTTTTGTTTCTGTAATTTGCCAAATTTAGCCCAGGATGACTTCTTTGAGTAGAGTGCCAAAAAGGAAAAGGGTCAGGCAAGATACCTAAGACTTGACCAAAGAGAAGGGCTTGATATTGTCTTTCCTTGATTGTCTCTTTCTTAATCTCTGAGATAGGGAGGGACTCAACTCTTGATTGAATTCCGGCGGTCGCCCATTGTTCTTTCAAAATCTCGGCCGTTTTTTTTAACATTGGGTCTTCGGGGGTGGTAATAGTTATCTCAAGAGGAATGGTTTTAGAAGGAGAAATAATACAGACTTGGTTAAGTTTTTTTCTGGTACTTGGACCAACTCTTCCGTTACCTCTTCTGAGCCCAGCGGGTCTTAAAATTTCGTTATAGTATTTTTCTTGAAATCTTATGACCGCTGCTTTAGTTTTAGAACCAAAGAAGCCGGTGATTTCTCTCTCAGGGTAGATATTTTCAATTCCAGCCAAGCACTCTTGTAGATGTCGAACAATCCAACCTCTTGAACCATAAGAAAGAGTGTCGGTAAAATTCATTGTTTCTGCTTCTTCAACCCTAACGAACCATTGACCTTTTTTAACAAGACCTGCCTGCTTAAAGAGTTCAGCTCCTTTTTCAGGGTCATAAGCGACTGAAAATGTTGGGTCAGCAAATTGATAGATATTCGGGAGGAAGGGAGAGGAGATAAGAGTTCCTTGACTGCCAAGAACTCGTTTTTTTATATCTTCTCTGTTTGTAATGTGATGAATCCCTAATCTTATCTTTTCGTTTTTTAAAAATTCATTTTTTCTACTATTAAAGAAAAGGGCAAAATATCTAGGGATAGTAAAAGAGTAGCTATTGAAATTATAAACAATCTCGTGATGCTCCTTTGAAAGAGGAGTCAAAGGTTTGGGCGGAACAAAGGAGTTAACAATATTGTTTCGAGCGGCTCGCAGAAGAGCCTCTTTGTTTTCAAAGAAAAGCATAGAAACCTTTTCAATATAAGGAAGCTGATTGTGATAATCAGGGAATTTCTCTAAAGTAATGGCCGTGATTCGTCCAGCTGGGCTTTGAGAGATATCTTTAAAGCGGAAAGGACCAGAGCCGATGGGTTGAAAATTATACGGAGAGAGAGGAAAATTCTCAGCAGAAATGTCTTGCCAAATATGCGAAGGTAAGATTTTTAAGGTTAGAGTTTCTAAAAACGCGGGATAAGGATCTTTTAGGGTGAGAGTAATGTGGTGTTCAGAGATTTTTTTTGCTTCTACTTCTAACCATCTTGCACGGATAGGGCTTTTAAAATTAGGATTCTGGATAGTTCTAATAGTAAAAATAACATCTTCGGCCGTAAGGGGTTCTCCATCATGGAAAACCACTGTTTCTTTTAAGAAAAGGTGGTAAACTCGGCCATTTTCCTCGATAAAAAATTCCTGGACTATATCGGGAACTATTTCTCCAGAATCGTTATACTGAAAGAGGCCAGAGAAAATAAGATTAACCAAATCTCTGTCAGGGTCGTTAGAAGAAGCGTAGACCGGATTAATAAATCGTGGCTGACCAACAATACCTTCTCGTAAAATTCCTCCAGTAGCCGGGACAACGACAGTATTTTGATAGTAGAAAGAAGAAAGCAAGACAATAATTGAGACAATAAAAGCGATAGAAAAAAGAGAGAGCAACCATTTCTCTGTTTTACTAATAATTTTTGGCAAATATTTTAATCTCCTGAGCTCGGCCAATGATTTCTTTTTCAGTATTTTTTTAAGAATAAATTTGTCTTATTAAGTGTTAAAGAAATAAAAGGTTGTTAAGCTAGGAGATTTAAGACAGATAAGAGAATAAAGAGAGCCCCTAAGGTAACGGTTGCTTGAAAGATTTTTTTCTGGATTCCTCGTCGGGAACCATGGAAAGTCCCACTTTCCTGACCAAAAGCTGAACCCATTGCCGAGCCTCCTTGCTGGAGGAGAATTCCAGTAATCAAGAGAATAGAAACTATAATTTGAAGAATTCCAAGGAGATTAATCATAACATCTTTGTTTTGACCAAGAGCGTTTAGCAATTAGATAAAAGAAAAAATTTACTGCCCAAATAATTGTGGTGGCACCCAGTAGGGCGGGGATAGTTGAAATCTTAAGATAACTAGGGAAAAGGACAGAGGCAGTAAACCAAACTATAACAATATTTATTACTACCCCAATGAGCCCAAAAGTCAAGAGGCGGATAGGAAAAAGAAAAAAATTAATAATTGGTTTTATGAAATAATTTATTATTCCCATCGTTAAACCAATTAATAAAAGAATTTTGCGTGGGCCAACAAAAATTATTCCGGGGATGATTTCGGCTGCCAAGAAGACCCCAAGTACTCCTGCTAAAACCTGAAATAAAAAGACTTTCATTACTTTAATAAAAAAATATTTTAGCTTTTCTTATAATAAAACAGAAAAAAGAAAGATGCAAGCTAAAAACAGAAAATACCAGTCCTTGACAAAAATAAAAGTTTAGTTTAATATATTAAATACAAAAAGGTCGCTCGTTATCTAAGCTAATAAAAATAAAAATTTATTAAAATGAATATTAAACCATTATCTGATCATCTTCTTATTGAGCCGGTAACTGCTAAAGAGAAAACTAAAAGTGGAATCTTTTTACCAGAGACTATAGAGAAAGAGAGGCCAGAGCAAGGGACCGTAGTGGCAGTCGGACCAGGCAAGAAAACTTCTTCTGGCAAAATCATTCTCTTAGAGGTAAAGGTCGGCGACAAAGTTCTTTTTACCAAATACGGTCCAAATGAGATAGAACTAGATGATAAAAATTACTTGATTGCAAGAGAGGAGGACATTCTGGCAATCCTTGAATAAGTTTCGGGATTGCAAACTTGAAATTTAAAAGTTGAAATTCTAAATAAATCCTAATGTTTCAAATCTAAAATTTAAAATTGTTTGGAAGTTGGAGAATTAGAATTTTTTAAAATCTATGGCAAAACAAATTGAATATTCTGAGGAAGCTCGAAAAAAATTGAAAGCTGGGGTTGACAAATTAGCTAACGCTGTAAAGACGACTCTAGGCCCCAAGGGGAGGAACGTTATTTTAGATAGAGGCTTTGGTTCTCCGACCATCACTAATGACGGCGTCACTATCGCCAAAGAGGTTGAGTTGGAAGATAAGGTCGAAAATCTCGGAGCTGAGATTGTTAAAGAGGTCGCCTCTAAAACAAACGATTCTGCTGGCGATGGAACAACGACAGCCACTATTTTGGCTCAGGCGATTATCTCTGAGGGTTTGAAAAATGTGGCGGCTGGAGCTAATCCTTTGGCCCTAAGAAAGGGGATTAAGAGAGCAACTAATAAAATAGTTGAATCTCTCCGGCAAGCCTCTCAGTCAATGACAGGCAAAGATGATATCGCTAAGGTGGCGACTATCGCTGCCGAGGATTCAGAGCTTGGCAATCTAATCGCTGATGTTATTGAAGAAGTTGGGAAAGATGGCGTAGTCACTATTGAAGAATCAAAAACATTCGGCCTACAAAAGGAGATTGTAAAGGGGCTTCAAATTGATAAGGGCTATATTTCTCCATATATGATAACTGACGCCGAACAGATGAAAGCCGAGCTAGAAGGGCCCTACATCTTAGTCACTGATAGTAAGGTTTCTTCTTTAAAAGAGATTGTGCCAATTTTAGAAAAAATAACCCAAGCAGGCAAAAAAGACTTTGTTTTGATTGCTGATGATATTGAGGGAGAAGCCTTGGCAACTCTTTTAGTTAATAAGCTTAGAGGGACATTAAACGCTTTAGCGATTAAATCTCCTGGCTTTGGAGATAGAAAGAAAGAGATATTAGAAGATATTGCTTGTTTGGTTGGAGCAAAAGTTATTTCTGAAGATGTTGGTTTAAAGGTTGAGAAAGCCGAACTAAGCATGCTTGGTCAAGCAAGAAGAGTTGTCGCTACTAAAGAAAATACGACTTTTATTCAAGGCAATGGAAGCCAGAAAGAGATTGACGCTCGGGTTAGCCAGATTAAAAGTCAGCTAAAAATTATTGACTCAGAATTTGATAAAGAAAAGTTAGAGGAACGATTGGCAAAGCTTGCTGGAGGAGTGGCGGTGATTAAGGTTGGTGCTCCAACTGAGACCGAGCAAAAAATGAGACAACATAAAGCAGAGGATTCTTTATCTGCTGCTCGCTCAGCGATTGAAGAAGGAATTGTCCCGGGTGGTGGAGTGGCTCTTTTAGAAGCGGTAAAAGATTTAGTTAAGATTGAAATTAAAGAAAAGGGAAATTTAGCCGAAGACATCCAAACTGGAATTGATATTCTTAAGAGGGCGGCTGAAGAACCTGCTAGACAGATTGCTCGTAATGCTGGAGTTGATGCCGGGGTAGTGGTAGCCAAGATTAAGGGAAATGGAGACCTTGGTTTTGGTTTTAATGCTCAGACCTTAAAGTTTGAAAACTTGATGCAAGCAGGAATTATTGATCCGACTAAAGTAGTGAGGTCTGCCCTAGAAAATGCTGCTTCTGCTGCGGGTGTTTTTCTAACGACTGAAGTGGTTATAACTGAAAAGCCAGAGAAGAAAGAAAGTCCTCCAGCAATGCCGGGGGGAGGTAATCCTTATGGAGGATTCTAGAGTAGAGACTACCGAAGACTTTAAAAAGCAGCTCGTTAGTACGAGTTGCTTTTTAATTTAAAAAATGATATTCTTCTTAGCATATTATCATTAATTATTTAAAATTATGGATACGACCCTTATTCTTATTATTGTCGCGGCGATAATTTTACTTTTCATCATCGTTGGCATATTCAATCGTTTAGTCGTTCTTCGCAATAGAGGGAAAGAGGCCTGGGCTGACATTGATGTTCAACTTAAGAGGCGATATAACCTGATTCCCAATCTGATTAGCGCGGTCAAGGGTTATGCTAAACACGAAAGAGAGCTTTTCGAAAAAGTGACCCAAGCTAGAGCTCAAGCAATGAATGCTCAGGGAACAGTAGAAAAAGGTAAAGCGGAGAATATGCTTACCGATACTTTAAAGTCTCTTTTCGCTGTTGCAGAAAACTATCCAGACTTGAGGGCGGTTGAGAGCTTCAAGCATCTTCAAGAGGAGTTGGTTGACACAGAAGATAAGATTCAGGCCGCTCGCAGGTTTTACAATAACAATGTAAGGGCGATAAATATCAAGATTGAGAGTTTTCCCTCTAATCTAATGGCTAGACTCTTTAATTTCAAGAAAATGGAATTTTTTGAATTAATCGAGGAGGAAGCTAGAAAAACACCAAAGGTAGAATTTTAAAACTCTAGTTCTTAATTTTAAATTTTTGATTGATCGCTATTTTGTTTGCAAAATTATTCTTAAATTAATATCAGATGACAATTAATGAAATTTATAATCTGTTCATAAAGATGGGCGTAAAGGCTGATTTTCGAGAAGGAGAAGAGATTAGGAGAGTCTTAGAAAGATTAAAGAAGAAATACGACAAGATGGAGCCAGCTAAAAAAAGGGAATTTGACTTAGAGAGACTAAGGAACCCTTACTCTGATACTAGGATTTTATTTGGTAATCCCGAAAAGGAAATTAGAAAAGTCTTAGTCGGCATTGACATCGATGGCGAAGAGTTGCTTTTGGCAAAAGGAATAGGGGACATTGATTTAGTTATCAGTCACCATCCTCGAGGGAAAGCTTTAGCTGGGCTAGATGATGTTATGCAGCTTCAGGCTGATGTTTTGTCTCAGTACGGCGTGCCGATTAATATCGCTGAAAAGCTCTTAAAAAAGAGAATAGAAGAGGTGGCGAGAGGGATTTCTTCAGCTAATCACAACCGAGTCGTTGATATGGCACGGCTTCTCGATTTACCATTTCTGTGCGTTCATACTCCTGGGGACAACTTGGTGGCTAAGTTTGTTGATGAAAAATTAAAAAAAGACCAACCAACTTTATTGGGGGAGATAATAGAATCTTTAAAAGAGATTCCAGAGTATGAGCAAGCAGTGACTATTGGGGCTGGCCCTAAAATTTTCGTTGGTAGCGAAGAAAGCCGATGTGGCAAGATTGTTTTAACAGAAATTACTGGTGGAACTCAAGGGGCACCAGAAATTTATGAGAAATTATCTCAAGCTGGCGCTGGCACAATTATTGGGATGC
>CAZYBZ010000021.1:0-9168 GCA_964646075.1 uncultured Candidatus Saccharibacteria bacterium
CGCTTAAAAGTCCGCCACCAATATTTGTCACAATAAATTCTAAGTTAGAAGAGGTGTTTACGTATCTATTTTCAAAATTCATCCGCCATGGCGTAACAGCAAGAACCGGCTCATCACCGGGGGGAACCCCCTCAATAACCCTTACCTCAACAGGCTCTGTTGTAGTACTATCCCTGTCTCCATCTACTGTTAGCCCCCAGATATAACCCCAATGATTAAATGTGCCAACTTCCGTCATAGTAACAATAAATTCAGTGCTGGCCAAAGTACCACTTACTGCTTGCCGTGGAAGCCACTCATTATCGTCATCAACGCGATGACTAGCAAGCAGCCAGACTAAACCATTATCATCTTGAGCAGTGACAGTGAATATAACTTCTTCTCCTACCCTTACTTGAACAGCAGAGGCTGTGATGAAACCTGATGCCGGATATTCTTCGCCAGGAGGAGGAGTCCCATTTAAGTCCTCAACTGTAATAGTCGTTGTATCTGTGCCAGTTAATTCTCCTCGAGTTACTTTGACTTTAGCAGTGAATGTTCCAGCGGTGGGAAAGTTACAGATATTCGAGGCAGTATATGGGGAACCAGAGTGGCTGGTATGATCCCATGTTCCATCACTAGTACAATCAAACCAAAAACGATGGGCTCCTGGTCTGCCTGTACTTGCGGTAAGCCTGATATTATTTAAAGGAGCTGTTCATGATGCTGGGTTGGCAGTAAGAATTACAGGAAGTCCTTCTCCTGGAGTCGCAGTTACTGTCACTGTTACAGAAACAGGTCTTGTAAATGGGACTGCAGCATCGCGAGTGTCATCTCTCTTCCGTCCACGAACACTACCCCAAATAGTATAGGTGCCTATTGTAGCAGCATTAAAGGTGAAGGTCTCTGTGGCAGAAGTGCCAGTAACCGTCCTTCCGTGCCATCGTCCTTGATGGTGGGCAAAGAGCTCTTCTAGGCCATTATCATCTTGGCCAACTATGGTGACTGTGAATGATTCGCCTACTCCGACTGTTGCTCTATCTACAGACAGAGTGCCTGAAGCTGGGTCTTCTTGGACAGGGAGAGGAGTAGGGTCTGGAGGCGTGACAAGAACAGTATTAAAAATAGCTGTCACTCTTCTATCTCTGTCCATTCTCACGAAACAAACAGTCCTCGGCCCCGCACAATCTCCTGACCAACCAGCAAAAACAGAACCAGAAGCAGGAATTACAAGTATTCCGGGAATTAATAATTCTCCAGGACCGGAAAGGTAAGCTTCTGAGCAATCGTTGCCACAGTTAATACCGTAGCCGAGAACCCTACCTGAGCCATTTCCTGCTATAGAGACTCTAAGGATATTTTTTTCTTCTGTTGCCAGGAGAGCTTCGGGACTTAAAAGGCTCCCTAAAAGAGCAAATGAAAAAACAACTGAAATTAAAAGTAATAGCTTCAATTTTTTAAGCATAGTTTTGTAAATTAATTTTAATTATTAATGTTAGTTAAGAATTGATTAACCTTTTCTTTAATTTTAAAGCTATTTAAAGATTTGTCAAAAAAAAATAAATAGAAACTGTTGATAACTTTTTTAGGGGTTGAAAGTTAATAATATTCAATTTTCCCTGTCTTTAAGTATTCTTCAATTTTTTGAGCAATGCTTTTCCCAATTCCAGGGATAGTGACAAGAGATTTAGTCCCTCTTTTTTTATAAATATCCTTGACGCTTTGTTCCATATTTTCCAAAACAATAGCTGCCTTTTCATAAGCCTGAGGCTTAAATGCCACCTTCTCTGTTTCTAAAAGATAACCAATCTCATATAGTATATTGGCAATTTCCTGATTCATCATAGCTCTCTTAATTCAGATTTTGAATAAAAAATTTAGAAAAATACCCCAAGACAAAAAGAGAGAACATCAGTTCTCTTTTTTGTTTCGACATTAAAGCTTATATCTGATTTTCTGAATCCTATATATCACCACCCTGCCTGACTCAACCTTGACTTGATCGCCCACCTTGTGTCCTAAAAGCAATTTTCCCACCATTGATTCATTACTAATTTTACCTAAAGTGGGATTTGCTTCTAAAGAGCCAACAATCGTAAACTCGTCTATCTGCCCCCCCACTTCTAGGGTGACCGTCGCTCCTATAAAAATTGTTTTTCTGTTGTATTTTGGAGGGGGAACGATAGAAACATAATTTTTGAAAATATTTTCCAATTCTTCCGCTCTTGCTTCAAGCAACCCCAAATCCTCCTGAAAAGTGGAAAATTCGGAATCAAATCCCTGTGAAGAGACATTGGTCGGCGCTTCATCTTTCGTTTTAATCTCCTTCTTTTTCTTTAGCAACCGATATTCCTGTTCGAGTCTTTTCAGGCCTTCTTTAGTCAAATAGATTTTACCCTCCTCTACCATATATTTATAATTTACCACGCCTCGATAATGGCTGTCAAGAAAAAATGAGAGGAACAAAAACAAATAAGGCTTTCCATGAAGCATTTATAAATCAAAACCCCCCTAATCCTGTTTATACTTTTTCACAAAGTAAAAATTCAAGATTATTAAAAAGAAATTTTCTTATAAACCCGATAACCAACCCTAACTTTTTGGCTAACCTTAACCCCAATCTCGTCTCCTTTTTTCCCTTTATCTATCTTCTCACGTTCAACCTCCATTGATTTAATCGGCTGTTCAAAATCGGTATCTCCACCAATGATTCTAATCGTTTCCCCTGTCTTTAATCCACCCGAAAGGGCAATTACTGCTACCTTAATCTTATCAAAATAATGAATCACCTTTCCGATTAATTTTCCTTCAACTTCATTATCAGACATAAATAAAAATATTGATTATTAATAATCTACAACTATAATTCGACCTTATATTCTTTAAAATAGTTGCAAAGCTATTCTTACTATAATTTTCTAACTGTCTCTTTATATTATAACCTACTCCTTTTAAAAAATAAAATTTACACTTGCATTATACCATATTTTTACCCCCCCCTCGTTAGGGAATTAAACATTTTGACAAAATGGCATCAAAAAATTATCTCTTGTATTCTGGTGCCCTCAACAGGAATCGAACCTGTATCTCAAGCTTCGGAGGCTTGTATTCTATCCGTTAAATTATAAGGGCATTTCCTAAGTAATCTAACTAACAGGGGTTCTCCTGGTTCTGAGCAATTAAAAAAATGTTTCTCCATTTTTCAGAGCGCTGAAGAATTCCTTTTTCTTTTATAACAAATCCCGCGCTCTTTACCAGTCTCTTTAATTCCTTTTCAGAGAAAATATGAATATATCTTTGTATTAATATCTCTCCCTCGTTATTTTTCCATGGATAAAAAATATCCTTAAAATCCAGCTTTGTTTTACCAATCAGTTTTAATAATGTATATTTAAAAAGTAGAGACTTTGCTTTGGGATAGCTGCTTAAATCCCAAACAGTCAAAATGAGTAGCCCTCCTGGCTTAAGTATTCTTTTAATCTCTTTCAGAAAATCTTTTCTATTCTTTTTTGATGGAAGATGGTGCAAGACAGCAAGACAAAAAATTTTATCAAAAAAATTGTTTTTAAAAAACAGGGTAAGTGGCTGGCTAACAAGAAAATTTTTATTAGGATATTTCTTTTTTGCGATTTCAACCAATTTTTCTGAGACATCAACACCATAATAATTTGCCTTATCCCCGACAATCTCTGAAAACCTGCCATTGCCGCAGCCTAAATCTAAAATTTTTTCTCCTTGATTAATATATCTTTCTAAAATTTCAAAATCAGGAGGAATCCAGTCTCTTCTCCTATTAAAATCTTGAGCAATTCTATTGTAGCCTTCTCTATTCTTTTCTAATAAAATTTTTGCATATCTTTCTTTCATATGACGATAGAAGAAAAAATTATTATTGCTTTTTTTAAGGAATCAGATAAAAATCAACGAGTTTTAGATTCTCTAAAACGACGATTTGCCAAAGAACAGAGAGCAAGAATATCTTCCAATCCTTCCCTCTTAAAAGCTTATCATAATCTGGTAAAAAAAAGGAGGATTCAAAAAAACGAAATGATTGAATGGACTTTAAGGATTAAAAAAGTGAGATCAATCTCCGGTATTATTATTGTCTCTGTCTTAACAAAACCATACCCTTGCCCAGGGAGATGTCTCTACTGCCCAGAACAAAAAGGCGCTCCAAAAAGCTACCTTAGAGAAGAGCCAGCCGTAGCCAGAGCCATCAAATGCGACTATCACCCTTATAAGCAAGTTCAATTGCGTCTTCGCGCCCTTGAAGCAACAGGGCATCCAACTGATAAAATTGATTTAAGAATTATCGGCGCTACCTGGTCTTTTTATCCCAAAAACTATCAAACATGGTTTATCAAAGAATGTTTCCGAGGAGCAAATAATTATCCTAATAAGAAAAAGAGATTAAAGCCTTTAGAAATCTTACAAAAACAAAACGAAAAAGTAAAACATCGAATTATTGGAATAACTATTGAGACAAGGCCTGACTTTATAGATAGACAAGAGGTCAAGCGACTAAGAAAATTAGGGGTAACCAGAGTCGAGCTTGGAGTTCAAAGCCTCTATAACGACATCTTAAAACTAAACAGAAGAGGTCATACTATAGAAGCAACTATTGAAGCAACAAGGTTATTAAGAAACGCTGGTTTTAAAATTTGTTATCAAATAATGCCTAATTTACCTGGAAGCGATATCAAGAGGGACGGGAAGATGTTCAGGGAATTATTTTTAAATCCAGATTTCTGTCCCGATTATCTAAAAATCTATCCCTGCGCCTTATTAAAAGAAGCCCCTCTTTATAATTTTTGGAAAAAGGGGACTTATGAGCCCTATACGACAAAACAATTAATAAAACTTTTACTCAAAGCTAAAAAAAATCTTCCCTATTATTGTCGTACCCAAAGAATTATGAGAGACATTCCCTCTCAATACATTGTTAAGGGCGGGACAAAAGTCTCCAACTTGCATCAAGTAGTAATAAAAATTATTAAAAAGGAGGGTTGGCGCTGCCGATGTATTAGGTGTAGGGAGGTAAGGGAAAATTATCAACCGAAAGAGAAGCTTTTTCTCTTCAGGATAGACTATGATGCTTCGGGCGGGAAAGAGATATTTTTAAGTTTTGAGAACAAAGATAGAACGCGCCTTTTTAGCCTGCTTCGTTTAAGGATTCCCTCTCTGCCTGGCAAAAATTTACGTAAGTTGCTCAAATATCAGGCATCTACTGTCTCGACTGAAGATCCTGCGATAGCCCTTCTCCCAATTTTAAAAGATGCAGCTATTGTAAGAGAACTCCATACTTATGGAGCTCTAGTTCCAATAGCAAAGAAAATGAAAGCCCCTCAACACAAGGGCCTTGGTAAAAAGCTAATGAAAGAGGCGGAAAAAATTGCTAAAAAAGAATTCGCTCTCAAAAAAATTGTCGTCATTTCTGGCATAGGGGTAAGGCCTTACTATAAAAAGATGGGCTATAGATTAAAAGACACCTACATGAGCAAGCATTTAAGTCAGAGAATACCTAGATTGGGCAACAGATAAAACAAAGTATTTTAAAACTAAAATTTTTAAAAATATCCCTGTCTCTTATCTCCTTCCGAACGACTTTCTTTTCACTCGACATTTTTTAGAGATAAAACTAGAAGCTGTCCTGAACTTCAGCTTACCTTTTGAGGCTTTTTTTGAAGAATGTTTTTTCATTTTCTTTCCCTTCCTGACTCTAAAAACTATTAAGACAACTCCAAAAAAGTAGTTACCAGCATCCCGCCATCATTCCCTTAAAGCATTAAGGGGTTTGAGTCGCTTTTTTCTTAGTCTTAATAATCGAAACAGGAGTAATAACTTTTTTCCTAAATCTTTTATACAACTGCTGGATCATCTCTTCTTGTTTCTTAAAACCTAAAATCTCCCGACGAATCCGAGCTTTTTCTTGACGAATAAATTTTCTTTGGCTTCTTGGAAGCCGTTTTTGAATAGCGGAGTTCATAAAGATTAAATAAAATAGAAAGTATTTAATTTATTTGACTATCGGAAAGATTAATATAAATTTTGAGCCTACTCCTTGGATGCTTTCCAGCAATATCTTCCCTTTCATCCTGAGACAAAGCTGTTTAGATATCCAAAGCCCTAGCCCTGTTCCCTGAATATCGGCTGTTTCTCTATTTTTTACCCTGTAAAATCTTTCAAAAAGCAATTTCTGCTCTTCGGCTGAAAGACCTATCCCTGTGTCGGCAATGGTAATATAAAACTTTCCTCTTCTAACATCTCCTTTAAGGACGATATTTATCTCTCCCTTCTGGGTATACTTAATAGCGTTATCAATCAAATTATAGATTATCTCTTTGAAACGGCCAATATTAACCCCGATCTTTCCTTTCTGTTCTCGACCAGTCAAAGTTATTTTTAATCCTTTTTCTACTGCCTTAATATTCAGCTCTTCCATAACTTCCTGAATATGTTTAACCGGAGAAACGATTTCAGGAGCAAAAGAAAGTCGACCTTGTTCAATCCTGACGACATCTAAAACATCGTTTATTAGCTTATCTAATCTTTTAACAGAAATCTCTATTATTTTCAAGTCCAATTGACTTTCCGTGTCTAAAAAAGGAGATGTCTTTCGCCTTAGCTCTAATATATAATTTTTAATATTAACTACCGGCGAGCGAAGTTCATGAATCGTCATATTCATAAAGCTATCTTTAGACTTATCGCTCTCTCGTAATTTATTAAACAAATTAACGTACTGGAAAAGACGAGCATGATGAATGACTAGCAACAAGATAAAAATAATAGCAATAATTGTGAAAAGATAGGCTTTTTCAAGAGTTGACATCACCAGACTGTCAATCTCTTCTAAAGACAAAGCCATGCTTATCAGTCCTGTTTTTTCTCCTGCTTGATTGCGGAAGGGTCTAATCACTCTCCAAAACCTTATCCCTCCTTCTCTGGTTGGAAGCGCTATCGACTGGTCTTCATGCCAAGCAAGAGCAAGAAGAGCGCTAGAGACCTCTCTCTCTGCCCCCTCCAGAAGACCTGAAACAACGATCGTCTCGAAATCATTATTCTCTACTGGGAGAAAAATTTCCAGTGCAAAGAGTCCTGGGCTCTGTTCAACTAAAAAATCCATTCTTCTCTGGAGTAACTCCGGCCTAGTGTAATAATCAGAGACATAAAGAGAGAGAACGCTCTGAATTGCCATTGCTTTTTTCTGTAGAGCAAAATCAATATTCTCCTGAAAAGACCTGGTCAAAAAAGCACTGAGGAAAAAAATCAAAACAGGGATTACAATAATTAAAATTAAAGAAAAGAGAAGGGAAGGGTTAGTTCTAACGAACCTTACTCCTTTCTTAAATAGATTAAACATATTATTTTTTTGAAGAAAAAATCTCTTGTTGTGACGGGAAATAAACTCTTTCTTTTTTCTTGCTTAAAAAACCAATAGCCAACAAGGCAACGCCAAGGGCTAGGATAATGATTGCTAAAGTCAAGATAACAAAACTCCTTCTCAAAATGTCATACGGGGAGGCTGGTGCTTCCTCGGCCCGGCCTATCTCTTTTGCCCAAGCTCCGGGGATTAATCTAAGGATATGCGCTCCTGATTTAACAAAATTAAATGCTTCAGATCTGGCTGTAATCTCCCCCCTATTATTAGTCAAAACCACATAGATCTCGTGTTCGCCATCTTCTAGTGGCCTGTCTAATTCATAAACCCATCTTCCATGCGCATCGGTTTTAGTGACGACAACTATTGGTAAGGAAAAAATATGGATTGTCACAAAAACATTTGGCAATCCTATCCCTTCAATCCTTAAAACTTTTCTCTGGGTTACTTCTGAAACTTTAACCTCTGCCCTTTTTACAATAAAAATATCTTCTCTTTTCGGTTCAACCTCTCTCGGATCTTGATGAATAATTCTTTCTTCCGCTGTTACCTCTAAAGGGTCAGCTCCCACCGCTACCTCCTCTCCGTCTAAATGTCCATCGCCATCACTGTCCGGGTTAAGAGGGTCAGTGTCAATTTTTAGTTCAATAAAATCAGGCAATCCATCATTATCACTGTCTCGAAGCCTTTCCCTTCCTAGGGCTACTTTTAATTCTGCCTCTTCAATAATCTCTTTCTCCATTTTATGGATTTCTCCTTCAATTCTTCCCCTTGTTTCTATCTCTAATTTTAAAATCTTGGTTGGATCATCAACTTCCTTTTTAATTATTTCCACCGGTCTCAAAGATTCTTCGATTACCTCCTCTCTCTTCTCTTCTCTTTCAATCTTGACTCTAGACAACCTCTCTTCTCTTTCTTCAATCTTCTCTTCCATCTTTTGCTCCTTTTCTCTGCGACCCTTTATGACCATCTCTTTCTCTTCCTTGATTCTTCGAACTTTATTCTCTGTAACATCTGGAAGCCCAAATCGCTCAAGTTCGTCCAGCTCTTCTTTTTCTTCTTTCGTTCTTCTCATTGATTCCTTTCTATTCCCCCTGTTCCTGTCAATCTCTTTTGCTAACCGCCTCTCCTCCTGAATATTTTCTGCCAGCTCTTCTAATTTCTCAGCAACCCTCTCCCTCACCTCAGCCTGCTTATCCTCTACCTCTATTTCTAACTCTTCTAGCCCTTCCTGGATTTCCTCTTTTGCCTCCTCAATTAAGTCAGAAACATCGCCTCCAATCTGTTTTTGGGTTTGATCTATTTTTTGTCTTACCTTCTCCCTCCCTTCTTTAATCCTCCTATTGATATTATCAAGCTCTTCCACTATTTCTTGGCGCCCAGGAATATCACCTCTAATATTATCAACTATTATCTTATTTTTTTGACTTTGATAACTCCCGTGTTGATTAACAACTTCAGCAAAAATTTGATATTCACTATTCGGAGTTAAGGCGGTATTCCATAAATATGACCACTGCTTATCGCCGCGCTTGCCCCCTCTGCCTAGATATATCCTTTTAGAAGAACCATGCCTAATAATATAGAAATCAACGCTAAGGGCTCCCTCAACCTCAATTACTATCTCTTGCTCTCCTGACAGCCTCTGCCCGCTTTCCGGGTTAATAAAATCTATTTCTGGCGCCACCTCTATCTCTTCTTCTTCTCTTTCTTCTTCTTCTCTTTCTTCTTCTTATCTTTCTTCTTCTTATCTTTCTTATTCTTCTCTTTGTTCTTCTTCTCTTTATTGTTCTTTTATATGTGTATAT
>CAZYBZ010000022.1:0-7056 GCA_964646075.1 uncultured Candidatus Saccharibacteria bacterium
TAATAATCTTCATATAACTGTCAAAATCTATTGTTTTCGTTTCCATCGCTACTAAAACATTTGCTTCCCCAATCGTTCCAAATGCTTCTAATATATCTATCCCTATAAGCCTCCCTATACCTTCAAGTTTTTCTAAATCCTCAGGAGGTGTTACGGTTTTAATAATATCAATAATCGCCTTAAAGTTCATCGTAACATCATATGTAAAAGCCACTCTTGAATCTTGGTCAGCAAAATAAAATGGATTTATCATTGAAGCCTTTACATCTTTTATTGTTATACCAAAAATAACCGTTTCCCCGTCTTTAATCTGAAAACTTCCGTCACCACTTGCTCTGAGAGAAGTTAATTCAAGGGTATTTTGAATTGTCTCGGTTAAAATTTCATTTGCCTTTTCTAATGTTGGTCTTTCTGGTTTTAACAAATTAAACATTACAACAATACCAGCAATCAAAAGAAGGACTATCACAATACTAATTATATTTTTTTTGTTCATATTCTTTAATTCTCTTCCTTGACCACTTCAATAATAGAATGGCTAAATTTAATAATTAATGATTCAGAGACTACTCGGCCTTTTTTATCTTTGACTTTTTTAAAAACTTTTGATAACATATCTATATGGCAAAAACAAAGTCCGCCGGTTCAACTAAATTAGGAAGAGACTCACGACCCAAATATCTTGGGGTTAAGCTTTATGCTGGGCAAAAAGTAAAACCCGGAATGATTATTATTAAACAAAAAGGAACAAAATTCGTGCCTGGTAAAAATGTTAAAAAAGGACGGGACGATTCTCTTTACGCGAGCAAAGAAGGTAAGGTTAATTTTAGAACGAAACAAATTAAACGATTTGATGGTACTCAAAGAAGGGCTAAAATCGTCTCTGTTGAGGTTTAAATTTTTACTTTTTACTCCCTATCTCTTTCTCTCCCTGTGCCCTAATAACAATTAAAATTTTGGCCTCTAATTGATGGTCAAAATTAATTTCTACTGAAAATTCTCCTAACTCTTTCAAGGGTTTATCTATGGCCAGCTGGTCTTTTTTAATTTCAAAACCCTTCTCTTTTAAACTTTTAATGATTCTCGAAACAGTAATCCCTTCAAAAAGTTGTCCCTCTTTCCCTGTTTTAACTAAAAATTCTATCTCCTGCCCATTAAGCTGAGAGGCAAATTTTTGAGTTTCAATAAGTTTTTTCTCAGCCTTTTTTATCGCCACCTCTTTAAGTTTTTCAATCTCTAAAAGAAGAGCCTTGTTAGCAACTTTGGCTAGCTTTCTAGGAATTAAAAAATTCCTGGCATAACCATCTTTGACTACTTTAATATCATGTTTTTCTCCTAAACCCTCTACATTTTGTAAAAGTATAACTTTCATATTTTTATAAAATTTACGAAATTATTAGCTCAATTGAATTAAATAACTAAACTGAATTAATAAATTTTCATAAGATTTTAGTTAAATCGCTTTTAATATTCTTATCGCTTCTTCTACCTGAGAATCTTTTTCTTCTTTATAGTCTTCTTCTGTTAATTCAACAATAATATCTGGCTTTAATCCAATATCGCTAATCAACTCGCCTTTAGGAGTCAACCAATGAGCAATCGTTATTTTTAAAAGAGAACCACCTCTTATCTGTACAGGCTCTTGAACCGAACCCTTGCCAAATGAAACTTCGCCTACTAGCTTCACGCCATCCCGATTGTCTCTTAAAGCAGCCGCAAGAATCTCTGCCCCAGAAGCGCTTCCCTGATTAATTAAAACAACTATTGGATAATCCTTCAAGAGCTCATTTCCTCTAGCTAAGTATTTTTCTTGTTCTTTATCAGCGCCAAAACTTTGAATAGTGACAATCTTCCCATTTTCTAGAAACCAACCAGCAATAGATTTAGCCTTGTTTAATAAGCCACCCGGATTATTGCGAAGGTCAAGAATAATTTTTTCAATTGAATCATCATTAATTATTCTATCAGCTATTTCGCCAAACTCAAAATTTAAGTTGCCAGAAAAATGATGAATAGCAATTTTAGCTATCCCTTCTTCGAGTATCTCTAATCCAACAGAAGGAATTTTAATAACATCTCTGATTATCTCAAAATTCTTAGTCTTATCCCAGCCTTCCCGAAGAATAGCAAGATTTATTTTAGTCCCCTTTTCTCCACGAATTAATTTAACTGCCCTTTGAACCGTTATATCCCGAGTATAAATATCTTCAATTTTAATAATTTTATCTCCCGATAAAAGACCTGCCCTTTGAGCCGGCGTCCCTTCCAAGGGAGCTATCACCGTAAGGCTACCTTTCCTAATGCCTATCTCCATTCCAACGCCCTGAAAAGCGCCAGAAATATTTTCTCTAAAAATTCTGCTCTCTTCTGGAGGAAAAAAAGTTGTGTGAGGGTCCCCTAACCCCTCTACTAACCCCATGGCTGCCCCAAAAATCATCTGTTGATAATCGATTTCCCCAGGATACTTTTCTTCAATTCTTTGCCAAACATCCCATAAAAGAGAAACATCCACACCCTTTGGTAGGCCTTCGGGCGGTTCAGGAATCTGTTTATATCCATACTGGAAACCGAAAATAAAAACCAAAAAGCCACTTACAATAACAATCATGACGACTAGAGTTTTGTTTAAAATCTTTTTTATTTTCATATTTCTTCAAATAAAAACTTAGAAAAAAAATTAATAATTTTTTTGCCTAAAAAGCATACCTGAAACCATCCTAGCACTAATAAGCCAAAAAAAACAATGATTAAATTCAATCCCCTGAAAGCCAGACTGAAAGCCACTCCTGCCGCTAAGCTAAAGCCCAAAATTTGGAAAACAAATGCTTGGGTTACCTCTAGTACCCCTAGGGCCAATGGAACAGGAATCATATAGGAAAAATCTATCATTCCTTTTATAGCAATTAATTTTGGAATCTCTAAGCTCTGATTAGTGAAAAAAATTACAAGCCAACAGGCAAACATAAATAAACTAATTTCTAAAATCGTCCAGGAAAAAAGAGATAAAAACCTTTTCTTAGGCAATCTAAAAAAACTAACAATTTCCTCCTCTACTTCACGCATCTTGTCCTGATTTTTTTTTATAAATTTAATCCTGTTTAAATAGAGATTTTTCATCAAAACGATAAAAAATCTTTTTCTTAGAAAAAGGGATCTTACTTTATACAATAAAAAACAACATATCGTTATAGAGAGAAAAAGTAGACCAAACAATATTTGTTCCGTAAGCCACGACAGATCTAAATAAAATAAAATAAAAAATATTCCAGCAAAGAAAAGGATTAGAGAGGCTGAGGACACTATCAATTTATCAATAATAATTGAACTTATAATTTTAGTAGAAGGGATATCCTTTCCTCCTTTCAGAAGATAAAATCTTATCGGCTCTCCTCCAAACAAAACAGATGGCGTGAGGTAGCTGATGCTGTAGCCAACCCATCTAGCTAAAAAGAATTTCGAAAAAGGAGGCGTCTTAGGGGTGATCATTTTCATAACAATTCGCCACCTTAAGGCGCCTACAATAATCAACCCTAGGAAAAGAGTTATTAATGCAAAAAATATCTCTAGTATCTTTAAGGAAGACAGGCTTTCTCCTATTTTTACTAAACCAACATTCCTTAGTGTAAGAATGAAAAGAACTGTTCCTAAAAAGAGTGAAATAAAAACAATAAATTTTCTACGCATATAACATTAATCATTTAAAATTTATCTTTGGACTCGAGCGGATTTGAACCGCTGACCTCCGCATTGCAAACGCGGCGCTCTACCAACTAAGCTACGAGCCCTTTTTCTAAGTCTAGCAAATTGTCACTAAAAATTAAAGAAGAGCCTTCTTTCTGCTCTATCTTTTTCTAATTTTTCAATCTATTAGTCTCTATTAAGTATTCGCTCAAGACCGATAGTAAAAGCCGCTCTTTCTAAAGAAATTTTTCTTTCTCTTGACCTCTGCCAAACATTATCAAACGCTTTGCTTAATATCTTTGAAAGCCCCTTAAAAACTTTTTCTTTTTCCATAAAATATCTTGTTCTGCTTGCAACCATTCAAAATGAGAAGCAACCACCCCTCCAGCACTAGCCAGAACATCGGGAACAATAATCTTTCCGCTTTTTTCTAAAATCTGCTTTGCTTTTTCAGTAATCGGACCATTAGCCATCGCAATAATATATTTTGCTTTTATCTTGAAGGCATTTTTTTCTGTGATAACATCCTCAATCGCAGCTGGCACCAAAACATCAACTTCTGATTCTAGAAGCTCTTTATTAGTGATATCTTTACCTTCTTTGAAATTACAAGTAGATTCTCGACAATAACAACCAGCGATAGAGCCATTCTTCTGTCTACATTCTAAAACTGCCTCTGGTTCTAGTCCTTCTTTTGAGTAAATACCTCCGTCTGCCTCAGAGAATGCTAAAAGCCTATATCCTCTTTCAAAAGCAAACTTTGCAAAATGAAAGCCAACATTTCCAAAGCCTTGGATAGCAATTGTTGTTTTTTTAGAATCCAGCTCAAAAATTTTGCTTAATTTTTCTAAAATTATTACCCCCGCATAACCAGTCGCCTCTTTTCTCCCAGCTAAGCCACCATTTTCTAAAGATTTGCCAGTAAAGCTGTTCAAAATATTTTTTCCTGTCTTTGCTGTTTTAGCATACTCGTCAACCATCCAATCAATAATTTGAGAATTAGTATTAATATCAGGAGCTGGGATATCGATGTTTGGACCAATAAAAGGAAAAATTTCTCTTACATATTGGCGAGAAAGTCCCTCTATCTCTTTCTCAGACAAGATTCTTGGCTCAACGATGACTCCTCCTTTTGCGCCGCCAAAAGGAATAGAGACCAAAGCACATTTTAAAGACATTAGAACCGAAAGAGCCTTAACTTCATCCTGAGAAGCCGCAGGGTGAAATCGAATCCCACCCTTATATGGCCCAAGAGCGTTGTTATGTTGAATTCGCCAACCTTTAAAAAACTTTTCTTCTCCATTATCCATTAAAAGAGGTATTTGAAACTCAATTAAGCGCCGAGGCTCTTTCATCGCCTTAATAGAGTCCTTATTCATCCCTATCTCTTCTCCTGCTTTTTCTATTTCACTATAAACAGACTTAAGAAACTCTTGTTTTTTCATAATGGATTAAATTACTTTTTTTATTTTAAGCCCTATTATTATTATGGTCTTATCTTCCTATTTTATGAATTCTTTAAATAATTTTGAAAATTCTTATGAATTAAACGATTTGAAAATATTAAATCAGATTTTTTGATTTGCCATGAATTAGTTTGAAAATCAGAAATCTGTCCGCCAGCTTCTTGAGTCAATAAGACTCCAGCCGCCACATCCCAGGGGTCAATCTTGGTCGTAAAAAAAGCGTCAACTCTTCCAGCCGCCACCCATGCACTTTCAATCCCAGCTGAGCCTATCTTTCTCAAATCTTTAACTTTTGGATAAGTTTGATGAAAAATATTAGCAATTCTTTTTTTATCTTTTTCGTTTCCCTCACAATAGACAACATAGCTTTCTTCTAATCTATTAATTTTTGAAACTTTAATTCTTTTTCCATTTAAATAGGCGCCACCAGATTTTTTGGCAAAATAGAACTCGTCAATCATTGGCGCGTAGATTGAAGATAGGAATGGCTCATTGTTTATACAAAGACAAATACAGACTGAAAACAAAGGATTCTTGTTAGCAAAATTTGATGAACCGTCCAAAGAATCAACAATCCATAAAAATTCTTTCCTTTTTTCAACAAGAATTTTGCCCTTGTTAGAAACTTGGTCACTCGCTTTACCAGTAATAAAACCCGACTCCTCTGTTAAGATGCTATGCTCTGGGAATTCTTTTTTAATGCTTTGAATAAGAAACTTGTCAATGATTTTATCATATCTTGTAACAATCTCTTTTGAAGTTCCCCGAAGCGAAATCAATTTATTTTCTTTTTTAAAATAAGAAAAAAGCCTCTCCCCCGCTTCTCTTGTTAAGTTTTTAATAAATTTCTCTAGACTCATATTGTGTGCAAGTAATAACAACTCATAAAAATAAAGTGAAGTCTCATCACCCTATTCTGTTATTAGGATACCATATATTCTCTTATGCTAAAAGCTGCTTTTCGTTTAAAGATATGATCATGTTATAGTTTGTGTAATAAAAGAATATTGAAAAAATTATTAAAAAAACTCTTTTTAAAAAAATAAACCCCACTAGACTTGTCCTTCAAGTATCTAGTGGGATAAAAAAAATAATAATAGAAGCGATTTTTCCTATTAAATGTCTCAACTGCGGAAAGGATGGGGGGTTTTTGTGCGAAGACTGTTTTTCAATGATTCAGATAATTAATCAAAGATATTGTCATATTTGCAAAGAGAGAAAACCAATCGGTATTTTTCGATGTAGAAAGTGTAAAAATAAAACTTCTTTAATTCATCTTTTTTTTGCCACTACTTATAATGAGAATCAAGAAGATATCTTAATTAAAAGATTAATTTATCGTTTTAAATACGAATCATTAATAAAAGAGTTATCTTTTATTTTCTCTAAACTTATAATCGCCCATTTTAGAGCGATTGGATTAAATAAAGATTTTTTTAAAGACTTTCTTATTATTTCCATTCCCTTACATATTAAAAGAAAAAAATGGCGGGGTTTTAACCAAGCAGAAGAGATTGCCAAATATATTTCTTCTTATTTAAAAATTCCTATTATTAAAAAAGTTTTAATACGGATTAAAAATACTAAACCGCAAACAGAGACTGAAAACAGAGAAAAGAGAAAAACTAATATAAAAAATGCTTTTAAGTGCTCGAACTCTAGTTCAATAAAAGGAAAAAATATTCTTTTAATAGACGACATCTATACCAGTGGCGCGACAATGGAAGAAGCGGCCCAAACATTAAAAAGAGCTGGCGCAAAAAGAATATGGGGCTGTGTTGTTGCTTTGGGTTAAACAAATTCAACCTATGAAAACAATCGCTAAAATTCTTTTTTATCTCTGTTTAGCTTTTGTCTTAGGAATTATTTTAAGTTTTTTAAACATTCAAGGATTATTATATCTGCTCAT
>CAZYBZ010000023.1:0-6745 GCA_964646075.1 uncultured Candidatus Saccharibacteria bacterium
ACTGCTGTTCGAGCTAAAGCTATCTCTTCCTGGCTTACTCCTGTTAATAGTCTGTTGAGTCCTGCTTGAGCCAATTTCAAAGATGCCTCAGCTCCAACAAGTTGAGTTTTCAAATAATTAGTTTCTATCCTTGCTAATTTCTGACCGACTTCAACCCTTTGCCCAATCTCAACATATATTTCTTCTATTCTACCAGGACCCTTAAAACTTAAATCAACTTCTTTAATTGCTCTCACGGTCCCAGTTTCTGAAACCTCCTGAGATACCGTTCTTTTCATCACCCTTTCATAGATAAATTCCGGAACTTCTTCTCTAACAAAACCTTTGTAAACAAAAAATCCAATCCCCACTATGACAATAATAATTATTATTAAAATTAATTTTTTACCCATCCTAATTCCTAGATTAATTATATAAAAATTCTAACTTTACCTGTATTTTATGCCAGTAAACCGACTGCGTCAAGAACAAAAAAATAAGAACCAAAAAAAGCTCTTGTTAAAAATAAAAATGGATTCTTATTTTATAATTTTGTGCCCCCAGAAGGAATCGAGCCTTCATCAATGGCTTAAAAGGCCACTGCTCTACCGTTGAGCTATGGGGGCAAGAAAAAATCAATCATCACTGATTATTAATGGCTAACAACTATAATCCCTCTTCCTGTAACCTCTTTAATAGTGCCTTTTGTTTTCTTGTTAAGCGTTTTGGAGTTCCTGCTTGGATTTTAACATAAAGATTACCCCGACCATAACCAGAAAATCTCGGAATACCTTTTTGGGATATTTTAAAAACTTTTCCCTGGTCTGTCCCGGCGGGAATTTTAAGATAAATTTTCTTATCTTTTTCTAATGTTGGCATCTCTATCTGTCCACCTAAAACTGTTTCTGAAAATCTTATTTTAACCTTGGCATATAGATCATCTCCTTTTCTTTCAAAAATTGAATGGCGTTTTACAAAGATTCTCACATACAAATCACCAGACACACCACCCCTCTTTCCAACATCTCCTTTTTCTCTGAACCTTATCACTTGTCCAGAGTCAACTCCTGCTGGAATAGTAATCTCTATCTTTTCATTGTTTTTAACGCGGCCTTCGCCTCGGCAAACATTGCATAGCTTTTGAGGAATCTTTCCTTCTCCTTGACAAGTTGGGCAAATAGTATGATGGGTCATTGTTCCAAAAATCGTCCTTCTAATCTGTTGAACCTGTCCTTCTCCGCGACAAACTGAACATTCTTTAATCTCTGCTCCTGGTTCAGCCCCATTCCCCTTACAACGAGAACATTCTCCATATTTATAAAGGGAAAAATCTCGTTTCTGAGAAGACAAAGTCTCTTCTAGTCCGATTTCAACATCAATCTGAATATCGCTACCTCTTTTTAAATCCCCTTTTTTACGGGTTCTTCCCGCGCTAAAAAATTCTTCAAAAACATCACCCAGATTTTCAAAATCAAATCCCGCTCCTCCAGACCGAGCTTTTTCGCCAAAAGAACCAAAATCAAATCCCTGAAAATCACCTGAAAAACCCCCTTGCCCCATATCGTCAAAAGTTTTTCCAAATTGGTCATATTGACCTCTTTTCTTCTCGTCTGAAAGAACCTGATAAGCTTCGTTTATTTTTTGGAAATGTTTATTGTCCCCTCCTTTATCAGGATGATGCTTGTGAGCCAGTTGACGAAAAGCTTTTTTAATCTCGGACTGCGAGGATTTTCGAGAAACGCCTAAAATTTTATAATAATCTTCGGACATAAAAATTAATTAAAAATTCAGAATTCGAAATTTAAAATTATTTATCCTCTTCTTTCTTTTTCTCTTCTGTTATTTCTCCTTCTTCTGTTGTTTCTCCTTCTTTCTTTCTCTTGCTTTCCCCTTCTTTTTGCTCTTGTTGAGAGGGCTGTTGTCCTGGCTGTTGCTTATAAATCTCTTTGCCAGCCTCCTGGATAATCTGCGACAACTCCTGAGACAATCGTTTAATTCCTTCTACGTCATCACTATCCTGAATTTTTTTTAATTCTTCTATCTTTATCTCAATATCTTTTTTAAGAACAGCAGAAATTTTATCTTTAGCCTCTCTTAAGGTCTCTTCGGAGCTATAAATTAATGTTTCTGCTAAATTTTTAACCTCAACTAGTTCTTTTTTCTTTTTATCTTCTTCTGCGTGTAATTCAGCGTCCTTTTTCATTTTCTCTATTTCTTCGTCAGAAACCCCACAAGAACCCTCAATCCTAACTGACTGTTCTTTGCCTGTCCCCTTATCTTTAGCAGAAACCTGCAAGATTCCATTTGCGTCAATCTCAAAAATAACTTCAATTTGAGGAACCCCTCGAGATGCTGAGGGAATACCGTCTAAAATAAATCTGCCTAATTGCTTATTATTTTGAGCCATCGATCTCTCTCCCTGCAAAACCCGAACCTCTACCGAGGGCTGATTGTTAGCAGCGGTTGAAAAAACCTGGGTTTTAGAAGTGGGAATAGTGGTGTTTTTGGCAATAAGAATAGTGTTGACTCCTCCTAGTGTCTCTATGCCAAGAGAAAGAGGAATGACATCCAAAAGCAAAACATCTTTTATGTCGCCCTGGAGAATCCCCGCTTGGATAGCCGCTCCCAGTGCCACTACTTCGTCTGGGTTGATATCTTTTCGTGGTTCCCTGCCTAAAAGCTTCTTAATCTCTTCTTGAATTTTAGGCATTCGAGTCTGACCACCTACTAAAACGATTTCATCAATATCTTTCGTTTCAAACTTAGCATCTTTAAGAGTCTTTTTCACCAACTCAATAGACGAAAGAATATAATCTTTAACCATCTCCTCAAATTTAGCGCGAGAAAGCTTATAATTCAAATGCTTGGGGCCAGAAGCGTCAGAAGTCACGAAAGGAAGATTAATCTCTGTTTCTAAAGTAGTAGAGAGCTCTATTTTAGCCCTTTCAGCCGCTTCTTTTAATCGTTGAAGGGCTAATTTGTCTTCTGATAAATCAATACCTTGGTCTTTTCTAAATTGGTTCACCAACCAGTCAATAATTTTTTGGTCAAAATCATCTCCCCCCAAGTGAGTATTGCCGTTAGTAGCCTTAACTTCTACCGTATCTTCACTGACATCTAAAATCGAAATATCAAATGTTCCGCCACCAAAATCGTAAACTACAATTTGCTGTTCAGTTTTTTTATTCAAGCCATAAGCCAAAGCGGCCGCTGTCGGCTCATTAATGACCCGCCTAACCTTAAAGCCAGCAATCTCTCCCGCAACCTTAGTCGCTTTTCTCTGAGAATCATCAAAATAAGCCGGACAAGTAATAATAGCTTCTTCTATCCTCTCTCCCAACCTATCTTCAGCGTCTTGTTTTAACTTTTGCAAAATCATTGCTGATATTTCAAAAGGACGATACCATTTTTCTCCCATTTTTATTTCTACGCCTCCATCACTTGATTCTTTTATCTCGTATGGAAAAAGTTTTGAATCTCCCTTGACCTCAGAGGCAGAAAATTTTCGACCTATTAAACGCTTAATAGAAAAAATCGTGTTCTCTGGATTGGTGACTTGTTGCCTCTTAGCTAAAACCCCCGCTAATCGTTCATTATTTTTAGTAATAGTAACGATTGATGGCGTAATTCGCGCTCCCTCTTTGTTATTTATAACCTTTGGTTCGCCGTCGATAATCGCGGCGATTACAGAATTAGTTGTTCCAAAATCGATACCTAAAATTTTTGCCATAGATTTAAATTAATTATTTAATTATTTAATTGCTTGAGACCCTCACTCGCGCTGGACGAATAACCTTTTCCTCGATAAGATAGCCTTTTTGAATAATCTCTAAAACAATGCCTTCTTCTTTTCCTTTCTTCTTATTTTTTGTCGTTTCAATCACTTCTTCAAAAACAGGACTAAATTTTGCACCTATTTCTGTTTCAATTTCCTTGATTCCTTGTCTTCTTAAAAATTCTTCAAAATATTTCTGAATTTGAAGAAAACCCTCCAAAACCGGATTTCCTTCTTTTCGCTTACTAGCCTCTTTCTTCGCTTTTTCGAAATGATCCAGAATAGGTAAAATTTGGATAATCCACTCCTCTTTCTCATGGTCAATAATTTTTTTAAATCGCTCCCCCTCTTTTTTCTTATAATTCAAAAAATCAGCCTTGCATCTTTGAGCATAAGCCAAATATTCCTCTTTTTCTTCTTCAATCTGTTTTAATTTTTTAGAAAACTCTTTACTTTTCTTCTGCTCTTTTTTGTTTTTGATTTTTACTTCCATATAGTAACCAGTATTCCAGTATTTTTATTTTACATCTATAAATGAATTTGTCAATAATGATTCTGCTAAAAAACCAATCTAAACAATATTATTAATAATTAAAAGCCAAAAAACCCTGACAAAATATCTTGGACTTAAAAATTAATAAAAACTCGGGCCTTGTCTGGTACCCGAGTATTCTTAATTAAGGAAACTCACCAAGTTGAGTATGGTATTGGGCCCACGGGAGTGGACCGCGTTGGCGAGTTTCCTTATAGTTCCAGAAAGAACAAAAGCGAGAGGGTGGTCGGACATTTTCCACGGAGCCACGGAAGCCCTCTCTTTTTTAACCTGATTGGCAGCTCTCCTACCAACCATTCCGCGACTCCCCTTATTCAAAGGAGGCACTTTTAATATTATGCTTTTAAGAAATCTTTGTCAAGCCAAAGAGTTAATTTTCAAACCCAAATTTTATTCCATTTCGCTCTATCTTATTATATCTCATTGATAGGCAACGAATCCCTTGTTCCCCTATTCGTTTCGCCAGCGAACAATGAAATCAAGGAATAAAATTACTTAAAAAAAATCTTGTTAAAACGAAGGTCAATATATTCCAGTTCAGCTATTTCAGGCAAGACTTCGTCCCCTAAAAGCAAAATTAAATCTTCAATTTGCAAATAAAAACTTTTTTCTAAACAAAAATAAATTCTCAAACCCTCTTTTGTCTTAGCCTCTACTTTTAAAGAAGAGATCCTAAACTCCTGAATCACAAGCTTCTCTCTCTGTCTTAGTCTGCTATAAATTAAGGAAACAAACCTTAAGGTCTCCTGCTCTACAAGCTTATCTCTTTGAGCTATTTCCTCTTCAAAGCGAATAAGGGGCAAGATTCTTAGCATCGTCTCCTTTTCAAACAATTGAAAAGCAAAGCCCTGAGCATCTATAAAGAAACATTCTTCTGCGCAAGCAATAGCCTGAGCCTGCCTCTCTCTAATGTTTATTAATAATTTATTAGGTAATTTCTTTTTTACAACGACCTCTTTTGCTGGAAAAAATTCTTCCAATACGAAATTTCTAATTTCTCTTTTGTCTAAAATAAAGATACTTTCACTTGGGAAAAATAAGATATCCCTTTCTATCCTTTTTTCCACCCCTTCTTTAACTTTTAGAGCATCTATAAAATATACTCCTTGAACTTTCACCTCCCTAAGCCTAAAAACTGACGAAAAAATAAAGAGATAAAAAAATCCAGAAAGAATGATAATTCCTAAAATAAAAAACCAAAAAAAACGGTTTTTAAAAATTGATTTTTTCTTTTTAAAACCACGATATTTTTTACTTGAATAGCGTCTTCTCTTTTTAGCCATAATATTAAAATCCTCTTTTCTTCTTCCTAGCAGATTCAATAAGATAATTAGGCCAATATTTTAGAGAAATAATAAAATCCTGCGTCTCGAGACACTCTTCTCTCCTGCCACCAAAACCTTTCTTAAACAAAGTTAAACCACTCCAAGGGTGATTAGCCTTTTCTTCTGACGCAATTCCCCAAAAGCTATAATATTTTAAACCCTTGGCTTGAGCTTCCTTTATTGCCTCCCACTGTAAAAGATAGTTTATCGGAATTTTAGCGAACTCCCTTAAAGAAGCGCCCTGATGATAAAAGGCACTATCTTGCCAAAAAATTATTATTGCTCCAGCTACAACCTTGTTTTTATACTTTCCTAAAAACAGAAGAATCTGGTCATCTTTTAAAAAAGCTTGAAATTCGTTTTTTAAATATTCTAAAGAAAAAGGAATAAAGTGTCCCCTCTTGCCAGTTTCTAGATAAATTTTATTAAAAATACCCAAAGACTCTATGTCCTTAACCTTGACAATCTCAATATCTGAATTTTTTAAAGCCTGACGGATCAGATAGCGAGTTGTTTTTCTCATTCCCGCTAAGAGTTCTTCTCTTGACTTATTAAGCCCTAGAACCCAACTCACCTCTGGATGCTCGTGTATTGGAGCCTTCCTAAACCCTAAATTTTTAAATATTTTTTCATTCTCTTTTGTTCTTTTCCAAATTGGACAAATCCTTAAAAAAGATGCCCCCTCCTTCTTGGCAATATCTTTAAGATAAATTAATAAATCTTTCATTATTTTGAGTTTCAAGTTTTGAGTTTTAGCCATAGAAGAAAGGACTGGCCCATGCTCTATTAAGAGATAAGTTCCTCTTTTTGCCTCTATTTTAGAAACAAGACAAGCTACCAAAAGATTATCTTTTTCATAAACTCCGAATCGCCAAATCTTTTTTCCAAGCATCTTGTTAAATTCACCCCAATTCCAAGCCTGCAAAAAAGTTTTTTCACAACATTTCGCCAAAAATCCCTCCCATTCTTGCTTGTTATTTATTTCTTTAATCATTGCATTCATCTTAACACGTCTATAATAAAAAAAACCACCCTCTCTGAATTTCGTTTGATCCCTTGCTCTGCTTTAAGACGACTTATTATTTTCTAAAAAATTAAACAAGTCTCTAATTT
>CAZYBZ010000024.1:0-4328 GCA_964646075.1 uncultured Candidatus Saccharibacteria bacterium
GTTTCTTGTTTTCTGGAAAAAACAAAAAAGGGAATAATATTCTGAACAAGCGCGATTTGTTAAATTAAAACAAAAAAACAGAGGACAGCTCTCTGTTTTTTTGTTATTTTGAACGCGATTATTCTTGCTATTTTTGGCATTTTATATTAAATTTTGTTATAATAAAATTAAATTAATAAAGGTCGGGAAACAAAGAGTTAAGATTAAAAAATTATTAAAAAAACCAAATAATTAATTATGGAAAAGTCAGAAAAAAATTGGCTCGTTGCTCTTTTATTATCAATTTTTGTAGGGAGCTTGGGTATAGATCGTTTTTATCTTGGGAAAATAGGGACTGGTATTTTGAAGTTAATCACCATGGGTGGATTAGGGCTCTGGTGGTTAATTGATTTAATTGTGATTGCTACTGGGAATATGAAAGATTCAGAGGGAAGAATAGTAAAAGAGAAATAACAAAAAAATAATTAGATAAAGCTGACCACTGAACTCATTAGCTAAAGGAAAAAGCAAGATGCCAGTAGGCTTTAAGGCAAAAAACAGGGGACAGTTACGTATCACTGTTTTCTGTTTTTTGCTATTTTAGAGAACTTGGTTTAGAATGATAAAATATGCTCAAGATTGGCATTGTCGGTTTTCCTAATGTCGGCAAATCAACTCTTTTTAAGGCGCTTACACGGCAAAAAGTGGATATTTCAAATTATCCTTTTTGTACTATTGACCCTAATATTGGGATTGTTAAAGTGCCTGATAAACGGCTTAAAATATTAGCAAAGGTATTTTCTTGTCCAGACATAATATCAGCGGCAGTAGAGTTTGTGGATATCGCTGGATTGGTCAAGGGGGCATCGCGCGGCGAGGGCTTGGGAAATAAATTTTTAGCCCAGATCAGAGAGATGGATGCGATTTTGGAGGTGGTAAGGTTTTTTAAAAAACAGGATGTTGCTCATATTACTAATAAAATTGACCCAGTGGATGATATTGGAATTATAAACACAGAACTAATTCTAGCTGATCTGCAAATAGTTAATGACTATCTATTAAAATTAGAGAAGCGAGCGAGAACTCAAGAAAAAACTGTTCAAAAAGAGTTAGTGCTTGTCAAAGAGACAAAAAAGAAATTAGAGAAGGGTAATTTTTCAGAGGATCATCTTCAGGACTTATCTCTTTTAACCTCAAAGCCAATTATCTATCTTTATAATTTTTCAGGTAAAGAGCCGATATTACCGCTTGAATTAGCAAAAAATCAGCATATTTTTTTAGATGTTAAGATGGAAGAAGAATTGAGTGAGATGGGGGAGGGAGAGCTCAAGGATTTAGGAATAGAGCCACAAATTAGTAAATTAATTGAAAAAAGTTATCAACTGCTTAATTTAATAACTTTTTTTACCATAAACGAGAAAGAGATTCGAGCTTGGGAAATTAAGCAGGGGACTAAAGTGCCAGAAGCAGGTAGAGTGATTCACAGCGATTTTGAAGAAAAATTTATCAGAGCGGAAGTGATTCAATGGGACAAGCTGATTAAGGCTAATTCTTGGTCTAAGGCTAAGGATTTAGGAATTATTCAAACAGTAGGCAAAGATTATTTAGTTCAAGATGGTGATGTCATCTATTTTCTCATTTAATTTTTACAGTTTTTAGATGAAAATCTGTATGAGGCTCAATCTTGTATAAAGACTTTAGATACACCTTGTATTAGATAAAACTGTTTTTCGATTTTACCTTAATTTTAATGTAAGATTTAGCATATGAGCCATCAAGATTTTGAAAAATTAGTAGAGCAGGGGATTGCTGAAATTCCTGCTCATATTCGGAAAAAAATGGAGAATGTTAGCATTGTTGTTGAGGACCGGCCAACTGAGCTACAATTACGGGAAGTAGGATTGTCAAAGAATAGTTTGCTTTTGGGCTTGTATCAGGGTATTCCCAAAACTAAAAGAGGGGGCTATTATGCTAATGTTTTACCGGACAAGATTACTTTATTTCAAGATTCTATAGAAATGATTGCCAAGACACCAGAAGAAATAAAAGAGCAGGTTAGAAAAACTGTTTGGCACGAAATTGCCCATCATTTTGGATTTGACGAAAAACAAGTCCGTAGGTTAGAGAAAAAAAAGTTTAGATGAATACCTGTATTTAGCAATGCGCTCTGGCCGCATAGTGAACGGCTGTATGGTAAAATGTTTAGCAAATCATTTTGTTGCTGGGTAACAAAATAGGATATGTTTAAATTTGAGATTCAAAAAGAGTCTAAAAAGAGTAAAGCTCGGATAGGCAGGATTACTACTCCTCATGGCGAGATAGAGACGCCTTGTTTTATTCCTGTTGCGACGTTAGGCGTGATTAAAGGTGGCTTGAGCGTTGAAGAGACATTAGAATGCAATAGCCAATGCCAAATTACAAATAGTTTTCACTTTTTAGATTTAGATAGAATAGAGCAGGTGGAAAAAGCTGGTAGTTTACATAAGTTTTTTAATTTTAATAAACCTATTTTTACTGATTCTGGCGGTTTTCAGGTTTTTTCTTTGGGAAAAGGAAAAGAACTTGGCTTGGGTAAAATTTCCTGGAAAAAAATCTGCTTTAGGTTTGCCCAAGAAAGGGGAAAATCTTTTAAAAATTAGCCAGAGAGGAGCAAGATTTTGTTCGCCGAGAGATGGCAGAGAGATTCTTCTTACGCCAGAATTATCTTTTAAGATTCAAAAGCAATTGGGTGCTGATTTTATCTATTTTCTAGATGTTTGTGGTACTCCTTTAGATAGTTATGAAGAAGCGGAAAGGGGGATGATAATTAGTCATCAGTGGTTTAATAGATTTTTAGAGAGAGCTAGTAATTTAAAACAACAAAAAATTTTTGGCATTATTCAAGGCGGGGTTTATAAAGATTTGCGGCAACAGTCAACAAAATTTGTAAATAATTTGCCGGTTTTCGGCATTGCAATCGGCGGTGCCTTAGGCAAAACCAAGAAAGAGATGTATAGAATTATCTCTGACATAAATAAAAATATTGATTGGCAAAAACCCCATCATCTTTTAGGGATTGGAGATTTAGAAGTTTTAGAAGAAATAGTCAAGCTGGGCATTGATTTGTTTGACTGTTCTTTGCCAACAAGAATTGCCAGACACGGTACAGCTATGACAAGTAAAGGCTACTTAGATTTAAGTTCTGGAAAATATAAGAATAGTTTTGAGTTAATAGAAGAGAATTGTCAATGCTCGGTTTGCCAAAAATGGACTATTGCTCAAATTAATTTTTTATTTAGAGCTAAAGAACAGCTTGCTGGCAAACTCTTAACAATTCATAATCTTTATTTTTTAGAAAACAGACTAGGAAAAATTAGGCAAAAGATTATCAAAGAAGAGATTTGAGTAAAGAGCGTTCTTTTTGAATTCGTTTTTAATAAATTTTGAAACCTTGGTTAATGGACTGTGGTTTGCGAAGGTAGTAGAAGTGATTGTTAACGCGGGCAAATATTGGTCCCTTTTTTATTTTCTCCAAAAAGATTTGAAGATTTTTTTCTTTTCCTTGGCTAATTATTTCTATTTCTTTATTAGGTAAATTTCTTGCTTTGCCGGTTAATTGTAGTTTTTTAGCCCATCTGCGGGCGGTGTCGCGGAAAAACACTCCCTGGACTCGGCCTTGGGCCTTAAAATAGAGTTCCAAGAAATCAGAATCTAAATCTTTCATCGTCATTGCTTCCTCAATTTTGAAATTTCCAACTCTTATGCGAGTTAATTCTTTTAAATAAGCGCCGGTTTTCAAAATTTTCCCCAAATCATTAGCAAAACTTCGGACATAAAAACCGGATTGGACTGTTAATTTTATTTTGAGCTGGGGTGGATTGTAATCCAGGAGCTCAATTTTTGAAACTGATACTTTTTTGGGTTTAATTTTTACCTCTTTTCCAGCTCGGGCTAATTTGTAGGCCGGCTTACCCTTGATTTTGACAGCAGAAAAAGACGGAGGAGTTTGCAAAAATTCTCCTTGGAATTGTTTTAGAGCAGTCAAAATTGTTTCTTTTGAAGAGAAGTGCTTTGCACAAGGAGTGATTTTACCCTCAGCATCGTAAGTATTGGAATTAGCGCCTAAGACAATTGTAGCAATATATTCTTTTTCTTTGCCTTTCAAGAATTCAGTTAATTGTTTCGTGCCCTCTCTTTCAATGCCAATAATTAAAACCCCTTCTGCCAAAGGGTCTAAAGTGCCGCCGTGCCCAATTTTTATCTGGTCGAGCCGTTTTTTGAGCTCTCTTATAACATCATAAGAGGACTGTCCTTTTTCTTTGTAAAAAACCGCAATTCCTTTCATCTTTCTTAATATAGCACAAAAAACC
>CAZYBZ010000025.1:0-2174 GCA_964646075.1 uncultured Candidatus Saccharibacteria bacterium
CTGCAAGGCGGATATGCCGCGCAGTTGCGAAAGCAGAACTTAGTGAACCGACCCTGGTTTGTAGGACCGGGGAAGATCATCAGATAAAAGCTACCCCGGGGATAACAGGTTAGTAGGGCCTCAGAGTCCATATCTACGGCCCTGTTCGACACCTCGATGTCGGCTCATCACATCCTGGAGGTGAAGCAGCTTCCAAGGGTTTGGCTGTTCGCCAATTAAAGTGGTACGCGAGCTGGGTTCAGACCGTCGTGAGACAGGTTGGTCCCTATCTACCGTAGGCGTTGAGGATTGAGGGAATTTGTTCCTAGTACGAGAGGACCGGAATGAACTAACCTCTGGTGTACCAGTTGTCCTGCCAAGGGCATCGCTGGGTAGCTAAGTTAGGAAAGGATAACCGCTGAAAGCATATAAGCGGGAAGCCTATCCCAAGATTAATCCTCTTAGATTGGTTGGAGATTACGACCTTGATAGGCCCCAGATGTAAGCTTCGTAAGGAGTTCAGTCGAGGGGTACTAATAAATCATTTTTTTGCCTTGATTTCCTTTTTAAGATTCTTTATTGTTATAAAATATTTAAAACCTTGAAAAATGGCGGTTATACCAAAGGTGTCCCACCCGATCCCATTCCGAACTCGGAAGTGAAATCCTTTAGGGCCGATGATAGTGCTCTGCGCGAAAGTAGGTCGCCGCCAGTTTTCAGGGTTTTAATTTTGGGATTTTTTTGTTAGAATAACTTAATGTTGTTAAATAAGAAAAACAATAAGGTTTTATTTTTAGTTTTAATAATTATTCTTGTTTTTACTTTTATCTTTTTACAAAAGCCGATTCGGTCGTTTTTTTATTCTGTTAGTCAACCGATTCAGCAACATTTTTGGTCTGAAGGCTTAAGGGTCTCAGGGTTTTGGTCAGGGGTTTTCAATGCCAGAGAATTAAAGATTGAAAATGAGGGTTTGAAAAATAAAAATCAATTTATCTTAAGTAGAATTATTGAGCTTAATCATTTGAGAGATGAGAATCAGAAGTTAAGAGAGGCTCTAGACCTGGGGTTAGCAGAGGATTTTCAGCTTCTAGGAGTAAACATTTTATCAAAAAATATTTTTAGAGATTTTATTATTATTAATAAGGGAGCGATGGATGGGGTTGAAGAAGAGATGCTACTTATTAATTTTCAAAAAGTCTTAATTGGAGAGGTTGATAAAGTTTATAAAAATTCTTCCCGAGTTCGTCTCTTGACCAGTGACGAGATGAGCCTTAGTGTTCAGATTGGAGAAGATGGAATTAGGGCTCTAGCAGAAGGTCGTGGTAATCAAAGGATGGTTTTAGATCTAATTCCCGCAGACTATGAAATATTGCCTGGATCTTTAGTTGTCACTAGCGCTCCGCAAATTGGCTTTCCATCAGGGCTTTTAATCGGAAAGACGAGAGCGGTAGAGAGGACAGACTTATCTCCCTTTCAAAAGGTTGAGATTAAAATCTTTTTTGATATCAGAGCAGCTCACCTGTTATTCCTTATTTCTAATTGATCCTCAATGATAAAAATTATTTTATCGTTAATATACTTTTATTTTTTAGGCATTATCCAAACTAGTTTTTTGGTTCATTGTGAAATTAGAGGGGGAGTTTTAAATATTATTTTACTCTCAATAATATTATTTAATTTTTTTGAAAAGAAGAAGAGTAAAACAGGTTTTTTTATCGGAGCAATAGGAGGCTTTTATTTAGACATATTTTCTCCTTATTTTCCTGGCATTTTTACTTTATTAGGAATAACTATCGCTCTCTTAATATGCTTACTTAAACCTTTCTTTGAAACTAAAAAGTTTGCCAGTTTTTGTATAATTTTATTGATTGTCCTGTTGTTTTATGAAGGAGTCTTGAGCCTGTTGACGTTAGCTTATGGTTTTCATTTTGATTTTTCCGATTTAATTTATAATTTTTTAGTTGCTATTCTTGCTTATTTTTTAATAAAATTTATTTATGTTTTTAGGCAAAAGAGGATTAAAAAATAAAAAGATAAAACAGCCTAAAGGCGAGATTGAACTAGGAGAGGTATTCCAGGATGTTTTTGCCCAGAAGAAAAAGGGAGCAATTTTTCAAGAAAAGATTGAGGTTTCCTTGACTCCACGCGCAATCAAAGGTTTATGGCTTGTTTTTGCCTTTCTAGTTTTTTCTATT
>CAZYBZ010000025.1:2203-3614 GCA_964646075.1 uncultured Candidatus Saccharibacteria bacterium
TAGAGTATGAAGAGCTTTCTGTCTCAGCTCAAAGGAATAGATTTGTAATTAATTCTTTATATGCCAAGAGAGGGGTAATTTATGATAGAAATTTTGAGCAATTGGTGGAGAATAGTCCTCGTTTTAGCTTAATGGTTGAAAGGGGTCGGATTCCAAAAGATGATGGGGAGAGAGAAAGGGTAATAGAAAAAGTTGCTTGGATATTGGGCAACGAAGGAGAGGAAATAGAGAGAAAGATTAGCGAGCAGACAGAGAATCGGTTCGTAATGCTTAGAGACCTTGATCATCAGACATTAATTCTGTTAAAATCAAACATTGGGAAAATTGAAGGTTTTTCTATTGAAAACATTGGAGTTAGGGAATACAAAGACGGACCTGTCTTTGCCCATCTTCTTGGTTATCATAGAAAAAGGGGGAGTAATTCGGGATTGGAAGACCTATATAATGATTTTTTAATTTCTACGCCAGGAGAACTTCAAATTAGAAGAGATGTCCATGGTAAAATTATTTCAGAAGAGATAATATCGCAACCCGAATATGGTAAAAGTCTAGTTCTTTGGTTGGATGCGGGTCTACAAAGAAAGCTCACGCAGGTGATGGCAAGATATATGGAAGAGGCAGGAGTGAAGAGAGGGGCTGCGGTTGCTATGGATCCTAAAACCGGGGGAATCCTGGCCTTAGTAAGTTTTCCTAGCTTTGACAATAATCTTTTTAGCCAAGGGATGACACAGGAAAAGTGGAGTGAGTTGTCAGAAGATAAAAATATGCCATTTCTAAATAGAGTTATTAGCGGACGATATCCCGTTGGCTCGGTTATAAAGCCGCTTATTGCTGCCGCCGCTCTTGAGGAAGATATTGTCTCGGAATATGAGATAATAGATTGTGCTCGTAAAATCGTTATTGAGAATCCATGGTTCCCTGATAAGCCGTTTATTTTTAGAGACTGGAGGTTTCATGGGAGAATAAATATTAAAGAAGCGATTGCTTATTCGTCTAATGTCTTTTTCTATACCATAGGCGGAGGGTATCAAGATTTTACTGGATTAGGGTCATTGAGGATGAAAAAATATTTAAAATATTTTGGCTGGAATGAACATTTAGGCATAGATTTACCTGGCGAAAAAAGTAGTTTTGTCCCTAGTAAGGAGTGGAAAAGAGAAAGATTTTTTCCTCCTGAGAATATCTGGATGATCGGAGACACTTATCATCTTTCTATCGGACAGGGTTTTATTTCGACAACACCATTAGCGGTAGCATCCTCTCTTTCTGTTATTGTCAACGATGGTAAATTGCTCAGACCTCAGGTAGTCCAGAAAATTGTAGATAAAGAGAAAAATATAATTAAAGAATTTGAACCAGCCGTAATCAGAGACAATTTTATTGGAGAAGACAATCTTAGAATTATTCGAGA
>CAZYBZ010000026.1:0-3556 GCA_964646075.1 uncultured Candidatus Saccharibacteria bacterium
AATCTTGAGAAGACATCGTTGCTGTAGCTAAAACCAAAGTTTCGCCCATTTGGACAAAAACGCTTCCATTGGCTTGTTCTGCTAAGTCATCTATTGAGACTTCAATTTCTTTTCCGTTAACCTCAGTGTTAAATTTTATCATTATATTATCTATTATTTATTATTTTTTTAAGGAGATATTTATTAGGCTTACCCTCTAGGTCGATAAATTCATCCGCCTCCTCTTTAATTTTTGAGGAGGTGGAGCGACCAAAAGCAATTACCTCTACTCTTTTCCCTTGGTTTTTTAAGTATTCTACTAAAGGAATAAAGTCCCCGTCTCCAGAAACAAGGACAATAACATCGGCGCTGGTGGATGCCCTGATCCCGTCAACGACTATACCAACATCCCAATCTGCTTTCTTTAATCCGCCATAAAATTCTTGGAGCTGCTTGACCCTTGTTTCAATGCCTAGGGCAGTCAAGGCCTCAAAAAAGGGCTTTTCTTCGCCCGTTTTTGTCTGAACGACATAGGCAAAAGCCCTAATAAGCTTTCGTTCGCTTAGCGCCAGCTTTAAGACTTCTCCAAAGTTTACCTTAGATTGATAAAGATTTTTGGCTGAATAATATAGGTTTTGAGTATCAATTAAAACTACTACCCGTTGATCTTTGTGTTTTTGACTTTTCATTTTTTCTTTAACCCTAGTTTTTTAATCAAGGAGTTATATCTTCGGACACTTTTTTCTTGAAGATATTTCAAGAGTTTTCTTCTTTTTGCAACCATTTGTAGGAGACCTCTCTTTGAATGGATATCTTTAGGATGACTTTTAAGGTGAGAAAGGAGTCTCTTAATCTCTTGAGTCAAAACTGCGCATTGAACCTCAGGCGACCCAGTGTCGCTTTTTTTTGTTTCATATTTTTTGATTATCTTTTCTTTTTCTTTTGGAGTTAGCATATTTTATTCTCTTCAGAGGCCTGCCCGTGGTGCTGTAGCAACATAAGCTGGGCAATCCTCGGCGCTTATTTATACTTTTATATTGTCTGTCGTATATTGTATATTGAAACTAAAGAAAAAGCAAGAATCAGCGCTGATTATAGTTTAAGTTAAAAAATGAGGTCAATTTTATTCTTCTTCTTGATAAACTATAGTGGACCTGATGGGAGTTGAACCCATATTGCCTCAATGCGAATGAGGTATTCTGCCATTAAATTACAGGCCCGATTAAAAATTTTAATAAATAAAATAAGTTTAGATTTTATTGTTTTGAAAGGGTCTATCAAAAGATCTATTTCAAAACAATTTTTACCCGAAGAATAGGCTCTTTTTTAGAATGAAGAAAGGTCACTTTTCCCTTGAAAGTTCTTTTAATTTTTTTAGCTAATCGTTGAGCCATCTGGTTTTCTGTAGTTAAAACCCTTAACATTCCCTTGGCAATGGTTTCAATAGAAATAATTCTATCCATTGGATCTTTACTAAAAGCAATCTCACTAAAATTAGTAATTAAATTTTCTATTTCCTCTTTTTTCTGTTCAGCCAGATTCTCTATAATCACTTCCCCCTCGTATCTTTCATCTTTGATCATTTGGCAAGACGGACAGACGGAGGATCGTAAATTTTTATTTTCCTTAAAATCAGAGCAATTATCTAAATTGTGACGCCAGGATTTGTGCCAATAAAAGGATTCGCAGTCACGGCAAATTAAGGCCTCTTTTTTACCCCTTTCAAGCTTTGCTTCTCCCTTTTTTGATTTAGGAAAACGCCAAGATGATTTTTGAAACATTCTTTTCATCTTTTATTATTTATTGTTTAAGAAAGCTATTTTTCGGGGTAATGGGATTTGAACCCAGAGTCGCACGAACCCGAATCGTGAATGCTGCTGTTACACCATGCCCCGCAAAAAAATAATCAATAATCACTTATTAATAATCAGTGATCAATGATAATTTAATTTTAGCAATGCTAAAATTAAATTAGGAAACCCAATATTTCTTCTTGGTCATCTCGTCTCTCTTGGTGACGATTTCATCTCTCTTCCTTTTAGCAGTTTTTGCTAAATCATCAAGCTTTTTATCAGAAATTTTACCTAATTCTTTTACTCTTTTTTTTAGACATTGTTTTGTATTGTCCTTCGGCTGTTCCAAGACTTCGCCCAACAAGATATTGAGAATCTTTCCAATCTTTGGACCTGGCTTTATTTTTAAAATTTCCATAATCTCTTGACCGCCGATTTTCAGCTTAAGGACATCAATCGGGTCAAGGGCAACCCTCTCTGCCACATACTGAAAATGCCTTAGCTTATATGGAAGGGCTTTCGGACAGCCAGAGCCAATCCTATCACACATTCTCACTTCAACTAACTCTTTTAAATTTTCTGGGCCCAACCGCAATAATAGCCGCCTGACCGATGATTCCTGAACCTCATCCACATTATAATAAAAAAGATGAAATCGTACTAATTTAACAATTTTTTCTAAATCTTTTTTAGAGAATTTTAAACGTTCAAGAAGCTGGGCAGACATCTTTGCTCCGATAATTTCATGGTTATAAAAAGTGGAATCCTGCCCCTCGCCCTCTTTGGATCTTGGCTTACCAACATCGTGCAAAAGAGCGGCTATTCGGACAAATTTATTAAAACCCTGCTTAGCGCCAAAATCTAAGGAGCAAATTGAATGTTCGTAAACATCATATATATGATGTTTGTTCTGCCCGACCTTGTAGCCCTCTAAGAGTTCAGGAATAATATGTCGCAAAAGCCCAATTTCTCTTAATAGCTCTATGCCATCGGCCGCTTTTTTCGCCATTATTATTTTTAATAATTCGTCTCTGATTCTTTCTTTGGAAATAAATTCCAATAACCCGGCATTTTTTTTAATAGCTGAAAAGGTTTTTTTCTCTATCTCAAAATCTAAAGTTGTCGCAAATCGCACCGCTCGCATCAAACGCAAAGCGTCCTCTTGAAACCTCTCGTTCGGCTTGCCCACTGCTCGAATAACTTTATCCTTTAGGTCTTTTTGTCCGTTAAAAGGGTCAATTAAAATGAATTTTGAATTTTGAATTTCGGATTTTAAGCCAAAGGCAATCGCATTCACTGTGAAGTCCCTCCTTGCCAAATCTTGTTCTATTGTCTCAGCCCAGCTAACTTTATCTGGATGGCGCTTGTCAGTATATTTTTCTTCGGTTCTAAAAGTAGTAATTTCTATCTCTTTTAAGTTCTCTTCTTTACTGTTTGTTAAGACCGTTATTGTGCCAAACTTATTGACTGCGAAACTCTTGGGAAAAATTTTTGCCATTTCTTTTGGTTTGGCGCTGGTCGTAATATCCCAATCATTCGGCTCAACACCCCGAAGCAAATCCCGGACACAGCCGCCAACTATAAAAGCAGAAAAGCCTTTCTTTTCTAATTTTTCAATTATTTCCTTCACTTCTTTTGGAATAATCATATATTTAAATCCTACCTCAAATCTTGCTGATTTTCAATTCTATTGCTAAGATACATATAATAGCCCCCGTGGCCTAACTGGATAAGGTGACTGTCTTCGGAACAGTAGATTGAAGGTTCGAATCCTTCCGGGGGCA
>CAZYBZ010000027.1:0-2682 GCA_964646075.1 uncultured Candidatus Saccharibacteria bacterium
TCCAACTGGAACAGTAATTGCCATATCTGCAAAATAACCCTTATGCTTTATGCCCATATCCAGAGACAAAATGTCTCCTCCTTTTAGCCTGTAGTCAGAAGGCGCGCCGTGGACTATTACTTCGTTAACCGAAGTACATAATGCGGCTGGAAAATTATTGTAACCCAAAAAAGCGGGCTTAACCTTAAATTTAAAAACAAGCTCTTTGGAAAGCTTGTCTAATTCCTTAGTGGTAATTCCTGGCTTTACCGCCTCTTTTAACCTCCTCATAATTTGGGCCAGGATTTTACCACCTTCTGCCATTATTTTAATTTCTTGTGGAGTTTTAATATGAATCATACGACTTCAAGTACTTTTCTGAATATTTCTGCAGGGGCTGGAGAAGCGTCAACAATAATGACTTTGAGTTCTCTTTGTTTAAAATAATCAATTACTGGAAGAGTCTCTTCTCTATAAACCCTTAGTCGTATCTTAATTGTTTCCGGATCATCTAGTCCTTCTCGCCTCATAAGTTTTGAACCGTCCAAGGGACACATTGTTAGTCCTTCAGTCTCCTTGTTGAACAAAATTGGATGTCTTATCAGCTCACAGATTCTTCTATGCGCGTTTCTCCAAAGAGACTGCTCTGCCTCAAGTTCAAATAAAATTATTTTGATATTTCCCTTTCCGTAAAGCTCCTCTATAAAAGGCATTATCTGTTCCGCCTCATACAAGGTTCTTGGAGAGCCAGCGAAAACAATAGCTTCTCCCTCATTCGCTAATTCTTGAATTTTTTGCTTAATCCAAAAACTTACCAATGGCGGGCTGCATAATTCTCCTGTTTTCCATTTCCTTTTTTCTTCTAGTAACGGATACTCTTTATTAGCAACTACCTCTACCTCTCCTTCTTCGGCAGATATGATTTTTTTCTCAATAACCTTGCTTGTTTCCAAATAATGAAAGCCCAACTTGTCTGATAAAAGAGAGGCCTGAGTTCCTTTACCAGCACCAGGTGGCCCAATAATAATCACAATTTGTTTACTGTTTTGTTCAGTCATTTTAAGAACATTTTTAATTATTTCATTATTTAATTGCTTAAATACTCTCGTACTCCCTCATCTGCAATTGAGCATTGATCTGTTTAATAGTATCAAGCACCACTGCTACAACAATCAGGAGCGCTGTCCCTCCAACCAGAAATTCAAAAGTTGCTACCCCGGTAACCGCTCTAACGAGATAGGGCATAATCGCTATAGTGCTTAAAAATATTGCTCCAACAAATAATACGCGATGAAGGACAAAAGATAAAAAACTAGCGGTTGGTTCGCCTGGTCTGATACCATGGATAAAGCCACCCATTTTCTTTAAATTGCTAGATATAGACTTGGGGTCAAAGGTAACCATTGTGTAAAAATATGTAAATGCAAAAACAAGGATAAAGTAAGTTGCTCCCCATGCAATAGGAAAGGTTTCAAGATTAAAGTTAGCCACAACCTGAGCGACTCTGCCAATGAACCCTCCTGCTCCAATTAAAAAGCTAGCTATCATTCCCGGGAAAAGAACAAGTGATAAAGCAAAGATAATTGGAATGACTCCAGCTGGGTTAATATTGAGGGGCAAATAAGTAGAAGAGCCACCATACATCTTGTTTCCCCGAACTCTTTTAGCATAAGAAATGGGGATATTCCGCCTACCCTCGGTTATTAAGACAATACCAATAATAATGAAAAAAGATATGGCAAAAAATAACAAATAACTGGGTATCTGGGCAGGATCCCAAAGAGCCTTAAACTGAGCAATACTCATAGGAATGGCGGCCACAATCCCAGCAAAAATTATCAAGGAGACGCCATTGCCAATCCCTCTTTCGGTGATCATCTCTCCTAACCAAACTAAGAAAAAAGTCCCGGCAGTAATAGTGACTATCGCACTTATCATCATAAGTGGAGAAAGATAACCAATCGCTGGCGCCGCTCCTTCCGATAACGGCCTTTGAAGCAATTTAAGCATTCCATATCCCTGCATTATTGCCAGAGGAAGCGTCAAAAGCCTACCATATTGATTAAATTTTTGCCTCCCAGCCTCTCCCTCCTCTTTGTAAAGCTTCTCCAAAGAAGGAAAAATCATCGTCAAAAGCTGTAGGATTATCACCGAGGTGATGTAGGGTCCGATTCCCAACATAGCAATAGAAAGCCTTTCAAGCGTTCCTCCAGTAAAAATATTTAAAAGTCCAAACATCTGAAACCTCTGGAAAAAACCTTCTAAGTCCTGAATATTAATTCCTGGCACAGGGATGTTCGCCATCAAACGAAAAATAAAAAACATCGCCAAAACAAAGAGAATTTTATTTCTTAACTCTTTTATTTTAAAAATTTGAGTTATCTTATTAAGATTCATTTTAGTATTTCAGCAACCCAACATCATTGTTTAATTGCTTAATTGAGAGACTATCTCTCCGTCTGCCTTTTTAATTTTTTCTTCAGCCTGCTTAGACAGATAAAAACCTTTAATTATAAGTTTTTTAGTCAATTCTCCATCAGATAAGATTTTTACCATCGGCTTTCGGTTTCTTATCTTACGAATTATCTCCTTCTCAATTAAAATTTCGGGAGTAACAATCTCACCGTCTTGAAATTTTTCTTCAAGTAAAGATAGATTAATCTTTATCATTAATTGATTTTTGGCCTTAAACCTATAGCCCCT
>CAZYBZ010000028.1:0-2318 GCA_964646075.1 uncultured Candidatus Saccharibacteria bacterium
GGCCGACTTGTCGCCAGCTTTGGCTTCTTCAGCTAAAGCTTTTTCTTCTTCAGGGCTAAGAAGAGGAATTTTTCCTATTGCCGCCAGGTACTCGGCGACACCATCTCTCCTTTTCATTTTCCCTCCTTTTCTATAGTTTTCAAAGAGCTAAATTTACTTAAAGATTACAAGCAAAATCTTGATTTGTCAAGTTTGACAAGAAATCATTGAAATTTTTTGAATCCTTGGTAAAAATTTGCTACACTAAATCATGTAATGTAAACTTGAAATAATTATATCTATTGATGAAATATATTCCCACAATTGGAATAGAGGTACATGTAGAATTGAAAACGAATTCCAAGATGTTTTGTAGTTGTAAGAACGATTCTTTTGAGATAGAAGCAAATATTAATGTTTGTCCTGTTTGCTTGGCTCATCCCGGTACTCTTCCAGTGATTAATGAGGAAGCAGTTAAAAAAGTTATAAAAACTGGCTTGGCTTTTGGGTGTAAGATTGCCTTAAAATCAAGCTTTGATAGGAAAAATTATTTTTATCCCGACTTGCCAAAAGGTTATCAAATATCACAATATGCCTTACCATTGTGTCAAAATGGTTTTTTGCGGATTGGCGACAAAAGAATCAGAATTGAGCGGATTCATTTGGAGGAGGACACAGCAAGATTGATTCATCAAGTTGACTGTTCTCTGCTTGATTTTAATCGAGCCGGTGTTCCTCTAATGGAATTAGTGACAGAGCCGGACTTGATTAGTGGGGAAGAGGCTTGCAGTTTTGCTCAACAGCTTCAGCTCATATTCCGTTATTTGGGGGTGTCTGACGCTGATATGGAGAAAGGTCAAATGAGAGTTGAGGCAAACATTTCAATCAGTCCCGGTAAAGAGCTCGGAACCAAAGTCGAGATTAAGAATCTTAATTCTTTCAGGGTGGTTAAGAGGGCGATAGAGTATGAGATTAAGAGGCAGTCTGAGATTTTAGATAGAAGAGAGAAAGTGATTCAAGAAACCCGTGGCTGGGATGAGAAAAAACAGGTCACTTTTTCTCAAAGAAGCAAGGAGCAAGCCCATGATTATAGATATTTCCCTGAGCCGGATTTGCCGTCTTTAAATTTTGACGAGAAGTATATTCAGGATATTCGCGCCGAGATTCCAGAATTACCTCAATTTAGAAAAGTTCGTTTTCAAGACGAGTATGGCCTTAAAGAGGCGGATATAAATATCTTTGTTCAAAATAAAGATTTGGGAGAGTATTTTGAACAGGTGGTCTCTGAGTTTAGGGAATGGTCGAAATTTGGAACCAAAAAAGAGGTCAATGAAATGGAATATAAGAATTTAGCCCAAGTTGCTTCTAATTATATTCTCTCTGACCTTTTGGGAATGCTAAAAGGAATGTCAATAAAGAGTAAAAATTTTTTAATCACACCGGAGAATTTCGCTGAATTTATCTTTTTATTTCACGAAAAAAAATTTACTAACAATATCGCTAAAATTGTTTTAAAAGAGATGTTTAAGAAAGGAGCTGACCCTTCAGTCGTTATTCAAGAGAAGGGCTTGGCTAAAACGGAAGATAGGCAAGGATTAGAAAAAATTGTTAAACAGATTGTTTCCCAAAACTTAAAAGCAGTCAAGGATTTTAAGGATGGTAAAGAAAGTGCGTTCCAGTTTTTAATCGGCCAGGCAATGGCAAAAACTAAAGGCAAAGCCAACCCGGAAATATTAAAACAACTATTTACAAAGGTCTTAGAATAGACTATAATGTAACGAGTTACTGAGACATTTTAGCTTATTTTTGTTTTTGAACTTTTCCAAATAAATAGAGAGAAAAAGGAGGTGATTGTTTGATTTAACTTATCGAAAATGTCGGTTTTGGCGAGTCAAGAAAAACAAAGGGGGATTTGTGTCAGAAAACAAGAGAACTGTAAGAGGATCGAAGAGGGGCCTACCTACAGGGTTATCTACAGGGGTAATGGTAGGGAGGGCAGAAGCTTCTAAGAGAGAGAAAGACGCTGGTTCTATTGTAGAAGCAGTGAGGGAAAAAGAAGAAAAGGAGGAAGCAGGGCGCGTGATAGAAAAAACAGGGTTACAATTTCTTTGCCAGCTCAAAGGCATCTCCGGTAATGAGGAGATAAAGCTGGGCCGCTAATAAGGGAATACGGGGGGTCCGTAAGACCTCCCGTATTCATTTTTTCATAAATTTTTTAATCAGCTTTTCAGCTGTTTTTTTATCTTTGAACCAATGAATTCGTTTGTCCCGCTTAAACCAAGTTATTTGCCTTTTAGCGTAATTCTCAATCGCTTTTTGAAGTCGTTCAACCATTTCAT
>CAZYBZ010000029.1:0-2079 GCA_964646075.1 uncultured Candidatus Saccharibacteria bacterium
CTGGTCCGGAAGCGCAATAATCCGATTGAACAGCTTGAAGATTGCTGGCTGATGGTGCTGCTGTGATCTCTCCTCGCTGATAAACAATTTTCCAATTCCAACGCCGAGCACTCTCACTCCCTGAATGCTGGACGTAAAAACGAACCGGGCCTGAAAATCTTAAATCATCAGGAATGGTAAAAGATTTATCAAATTCTAGCCAATGAGCACGCGAAGCTATAAAAATCTCTTCAGAAAGATAAATTGTCCCTAGCTTACGAATCTTATCTTCTCCTATTGCATTTAAATCCAAAATCGGCACAACTCTACATCGTCCCATATTTTGAACACATCCATCACCGTCACGATCCCATCTTCGGTGTCCTCTTAAACGGGCACTTGTTGCTCCACAACAATCGGCGCAGCAATTTCTTGTTGTCAGAGGGATGTCTTCATCTACGGCAACAAAGAACTCAATTTTATTATGAAATGTAATACCACCAGACCGACTAGCTATCCGATGGGCTCCTTGAAACCTTATTGTATCTCCGGGCCTATATGTTCGATTAGGCAAAGGACTGTTGAAAACTGATGTAAGGCGCCTATGTGCGACCACGGTAACAGCTAAAATAGTATGAGCAAAAAAAACTCCTATCCCCAATAAAGCCAAGAATAAAAATAGGGATAAAGATTTTTTTATATTCTGTTTTTTGCTCTTCATAGTTTTGAGGTAATAAATAATTATAATTATTAAAATAATAAAAATGCCAGAAGCAAAAACCAGTCCTTTGCGCTCTTCAAAAAAACCAGCTTTTTCTTGTTCTTCATCGTCAGGCACTCTCATCTCCTCAAGAGGGATAGCTTGAAATTCATATCTATCGAGAACTTTATCTTTTCTTTCAATGCGAGTGACCACCTTAGGATTGTCAATATCTTCTTTTATTGGCACCTCAATAATGAGTTCGTCAACCTGAAGCCTTATCGTTCTTCTTGCCTCGCCAACAACTCTGCCTTGTTGATTAAGTAATTCAATCACAATTACCCCTTCCCCAGCTTTTATTTCATCTTCATAATCAGCCGGTCCGGTAAACTGAATCCGAACCCTTGCCATCTCTCCGGCTTGATAAGAAGCCCTGTCAAGATTAACAAACAAAATCTCAGCATCTTCTATTCCAGAAATGATCCAGACAAAAGATAGGGAATTTGAAATCGATTCTTTGGTTTCAATATCGTAAAGTCGAATCACGCTCACATATCCTTGGGGTCTCTCCCTCAACGGTAGAAAAAGCTGTTTATCAATTTTTTCCCCTGGTTTCAAAATAATATTTTCTCCTCTTTGTTCCTCTAAAATCTGGTTACCAAAATTCCTATGGTAAGTAACAACTTTTATAAAGGCGGAAATAGTCAAATTGGACTCATTAGTGATATCAAAACGAACCTCTGGTCTCTCGCCCGACTCAAAAGAAACCATTTCTCCAGGATGAAACTTTTCTTCATTTCTTATTGTCCAATGATTATCTAATATCAAAAACTTCCCTTCGCCTCCGATGCTAATAGGACTATTAATCCAACTCATTTCTTCTCCCCTGCTATTGGCTAACTGGACTCTAAATATAGCGTCACCTCTTGGTAAATTTAAAGGCAAAGTATAAGTAAAGGGTTTTGTAAGCTCTTTGCCAGGCATAAGAGCAAACACCTCTTCGCTCTCTTTCCTGTCAGACATTCTAGTAGGAATTCCATCAATTTTTCCTCCTAAAATTTGAAAATGAAAAACCAAATCACTCATTAAAAGTTCTTCATAGTTCCACAAAGAAACAGTTCCTTCAATTAAATCACCTGGCTGAAAACTATCTTTTTCCAGATGGATATCGGTAAAATAAACTTGAGGAACTAATAATGCCTGTGAAGAGGAATAGCTACTAATAAAGATAAAAAGAGCTGAAAGAATAATCAATGGAACTTTTATTTTTTTCATATTTCTCATGTTTATTAATGATGAAGTATTGTTAATCTTAACACTTTCTAAGAAAAATTACTAAGAATAAGTTTTCCACAACTATATTTCGTTTTGATAATTTTAAAAAATAGAATATTTAAAAC